>NZ_JBEYUH010000004.1:0-361723 GCF_040643435.1 Rhodococcus sp. NPDC047139 | reverse complement strand
TCCAGCGCCTTGTCCGGATCGGTGTCGTACGAAATCTTGATCTCGATCATCTTGTCGATCTGCGCCACATCCCGCTCGGCCTTGCCCGCACCCTCGGCCACCGCCGGCAGAAGTTTGTCGGTATACAGCTCCATCCCCTTCCCCGAGGTGCAGATGAACCCGTCCCCGGCCCGCCCCGCATACCGCGCCACCACCGGACCCCCGGCCGCGATATAGACCGGAACCCCCTGCTCGGGCACGTCGTAGATCGACGCCCCCTTCGTCGAGTAGAACTCCCCCTCGAAATCCACCCGATCCCCGCCCCACAACTCCCGCATCAACCGCACCGACTCCCGCAACCGGGCGAAACGCTCCTTGAACTCCGGCCACTGACCCGAATACCCGGTCGCGATCTCGTTGAGCGCCTCCCCGGTACCCACCCCGAGGAAGATCCGCCCCGGATACAGACACCCCATCGTCGCGAACGCCTGCGCGATCACCGCCGGGTTGTACCGGAACGTCGGGGTCAGCACCGAAGTGCCCAACTGCAACCGCTGCGTGCGCTCCCCCACCGCGGTCATCCACGCCAGCGAGAACGGGGCATGCCCACCGTTGTGCCGCCACGGCTGGAAATGATCCGACACCGTCGCCGAATCCATCCCGTGCGCCTCGGCCAGCACACCCAACTCCACCAACTCCCGCGGACCGAACTGCTCCGCCGACGCCTTGTATCCCAGTTTCAGCATTACCGTGCAACCTCCGAACAACGTGGTGCCAGCGACACGAACACGCGCAATCGCGCAAATCCTGCACGAAATCATGCACATCAGGTGCAGACAGTGTCAATATCTATGCAGCGGTGTGTCGTATGTGCGTTATGGTCGTGCACCGAACCGCGCCCGAGAATCCCGACGCCCGAGAACCACAGGAGTATTCGTGTCCGCGACCGCACGGCGACGTGAGATCTTCCACCGCATCCTCGCCGACGGATACGTCGATGCGAAGACGCTGTCGGCCGACCTCGGCGTCGACACCTCCACAATCCGCCGGGATCTCGATGCTCTCGCTCGCGAAGGCAAGGTCGAACGCACACACGGAGGCGCGAAGGCCGTCGAGGGAGCCGGTCACGAAGTGCCGTACGCGCTCAAAAAGGACGTGCGTCGCAGGGAGAAGACCGCCATCGCCGAGGTGGCGGCCGCGATGGTCTCGGACGGCGACAGTGTGGTACTCGACAGCGGATCCACCACCTACGAAGTAGCCGTCGCCCTGCGGCGCAAGTCGTCACTGACAGTGCTCACCAACGACCTGCGTATCGCGAAGTACGTGGCGACTTTCCCGGACGTGCGGCTACTCGTCTCCGGAGGAGAGCTGCTCGGCTCCGTCTACACATTGATCGGCGAACATGCCGCACAGTTCATGTCGCACTACTCCGCCGATTGGGCCTTCCTCGGGGCCGACGCAGTCCACCCCGTCGCCGGTATCACCAACACCAACACGCTCGAGATTCCGGTCAAACGTGCGATGCTCGAGTGTGCCGGCAAAGCGGTTGCCGTAGCGGATCATTCGAAGTTCGGACACCGCGCCCTCGCCAGGGTTGCCGCAATCGACGAGCTCACGTGCATCATCACCGACGACGGTCTCGATGACGACGAGCGGGCGCTCTACGGCGACCGCCTCGTTATCGCATGAGGTCTTGACATACAACTATTCGGTTGTATGTTTGAGGAGTGAGTGGAAAAGACGAGGATCGGGCCGACGCCCTGTTCCACGCGCTCGCCGACCGGACCCGGCGCGACATCATGCGACGTGTCCTGGCCGGGGAGCACTCGGTCTCCGCTCTCGCGGCGAACTACGACATGTCCTTTGCCGCGGTTCAGAAACACGTCGCCGTGCTGGAGAAGGCCGGCCTGCTCGTGAAGCGACGCAGCGGTCGCGAGCAGTTGGCCAGTGGTGACGTGACGGCAGTGCGGTCGGTGGCGTCCATGCTCACCGAGCTGGAGCAGATCTGGCGCGGTCGCATCGCGCGCATCGACGAACTCATCGCATCCGAATCCTCCGAGAAGGGCTGAGAAATGCCTGTAACCCACGTCCGGCACGACCCCGACAATCTGAGCCTGACCATCACCGCCGAGTTCGCCGCCCCAGTGGCACGAATCTGGCAGATCTACGCCGACCCTCGCCAGCTCGAGAAGGTTTGGGGGCCACCGACCTTCCCGGCCACGGTGGTCGAGCACGATCTGAAGCCCGGCACCCGCACCACCTATTACATGACGAGTCCCGAAGGCGAGAAATACGCCGGATACTGGGAGATCACGTCCGTCGACGAGCCGAACAGTTTCTCGTTCCTCGACGGATTCGCAGACCCGGACTTCACTCCGAAGCCGGAACTGCCCGTCGCCGAGAACGTCTATACCTTCGCCGAGCACGAAGGTGGCACTCGCGCAACCTATGTCAGCACGTACGGGAGCGCCGAAGCGCTTCAGCAGGTGCTGGACATGGGCGCGCTCGAGGGTGCCTCGTCCGCCATCAACCAGATCGACGAGCTGGTCGGGGCGCGGTAGGGCCGATCACCCGAACTGCATTCGCCTTCCGAAAGGCCGACGCCCCCTACGCTTCCGGACGCACGTTGCGGACCGGAGTGCAGGGGGCGTCGCCCGAAGCCTCGTAAGGGCAGGCGGTCAGAGATTCCAGTCGCCGAGGCCGTCCCAGCCGTTGAGGGTGCCGCCCTCGGTGTTCTGCACGATCACCGGGTCGCCCTTCTTGGCGTTCTCGTAGAACCACTTGCCGTCCTCGGTGCTCACGTTGAGGCAACCGTGACTGACGTTGGTGTTGCCCTGTGCGTCGACCGACCACGGCGCGGCGTGGAGGAAGATGCCGCTGTTGGAGAGCCGCGTCGCATATTCGACGTAGGTGCGGTAGCCCTCGGGGCTGTCGACGGGGACCCCGTAGGTCGAGGAGTCCATGTACATGTCGCGATATTTCTCGGCGACGATGTACGTGCCGTTCGGAGTGTCGTAACCGGGCTTGCCCAAGGACGTCGGCATGGTACGTACGACCTCACCGTTACGTGTGATGGTGATGGTCTTCGTGTTGTTGTCCGCCACCGTCACCAGTGCATCGCCGATGGTGAACGACGACTGCGTGTCGCCGGCCTTGACGTTGACGGTGGTGTTCGCGGGCCAGAACTCGAACGGCTTCCAGCGCACCTGTGTATTCGATGCCCAGTAGAAGTGACCGTCTACGGGCGGATTCGAGGTGACGCGAATGGCGCGCTCGGCGGCAGCACGATCTTCGACGGCCTCGTTGAACCGGATGATGATCGGCTGCGCGATGCCCACCGTTTCCCCGTTGGTCGGGTCGACGGAAGGAGCGGAGAAGGGGGCGGGCGGCTCGGGCGCGACCTGCACCGGCAGCTGAGGTGGCGTCACTCCCGGCGGGGTGAGCCCTTCGACCAGCTCCTGGACACTGGGAAGCTCCGGCCCACCGGGCCACAACGGTGCCGCACTCGCGGGGCCGGCAGCCGCCAGTGCCACCGCGGCTGCTCCCGCGAATGCCGCGCCGATTCGCATGTATCGGCGGCCAGTGCGGCGACGGTTCGACAAAGCTCGCTTTTCGAACATTCCACAACCCATCGTTCAGTGGTGCGCCGCGTCCAAATTCCCCTGCGCGGCGTGATCGTACCTTTTCATTAGACACAAAATGATAACGACGTGCCAGTTCGAGACCGTTCGGTTTCAGGGTTGTCCCAGTTCAGCGAGCTGCGGGGCTGTTTCGAGTTCAGGTTCGAAGATCAGCGAGGATAACAATCCGAGAAGATGCCCGCATGCTGCACCGCATTGGTTCGATCGCTCCGGAAACTGGGCACTGCTGATGAATGGACGAGGTACTCCGTCGCCACGACGCTGCGTGGAACTTCCGGGAGCGCGGTGAAACCGAGACCCAGCGACTCGACCGCAACTGGAACAATCTGCTGCAGGAGTTACGCGTAGTGCAGACCGGCGTTCAGCTCCTGACAGGATTCCTGCTGACCCTGCCGTTTCAGGAACGATTCGAGGAACTGTCCGACGCACAAGAAGTGATCTACCTGGTCACTGTCGCCCTTTCGGTCAGTGCGGTGATCTTGCTCGTCGCACCGGTCGGACTGCACCGACTGTTGTTCAGACGACACGCTCTGGCCACGCTCGTTGCAACCGCGCAACGACTGGCAATCGCAGGCATCGCCGTCCTGGGCCTCGCCCTCGTCGGCGTCGTCCTGCTGATCTTCGGCTTCGTCGCCGATATGACCACCGGAATCGTCGTGGCCGTCGTGGCGATGCTGATGTTCTTCGGATTCTGGACGCTTCCGTCACTACGGAATCGTCACGGTACCAAATAGAATCTGGAGACCGCACCGCCGATCATGCCTTGACGCGAGGCATACGGATCGCCGAATGCGCTGTCCGACATGGGCGGACAGAAGCTGTCCGTCCCACATTGTCGTTTCAGGCGATTTCGGGGACGTGCAGATGCGCGATGGCCAGTTCGAACTCGCCGGTATCGACCAACCTCGCTCCCACACCGCGAGCCATCTCGGTATGGATGCTGTCCACGCGTTCCCTGTTGCTGTCCATCGCCTCGGCGCTGTCGAACGTCAGCGAAGCGACCCCGCGACCGGTGGCGCGGTCGAGCATCAGACCTACACTGCAGAATCCGTCGAGTTCCTCCACCTTCGGCAATGACGTCGTCTTCCACATGTGCACCACACAGTCGGCCTGAGTCGGTTCGACCTGAATCCACGTCACCCGACAGCAGGCTCCGCGACGTGTGCGGTGGTCGCGGTGCAATGCAACGATCTCCCATCGCGCCACCTCCGTGGCGCCGTGGAACATCCTGGCCCCCTCGTCCCGGAGCATGCGTATCAGGCCTTCACTGGCGCGCAGTGACGCTTCGTCCCGCCAGGAGCTGGTCACGATGCACCTCCCCGAGCCGCGATCGATCAGAAGGGACAATCCCAGACAACCCTCGATGTCCGCCAGCACCGGCATCACGATGTCGCGCACGTGCTTTATCCCGGCGTCGATGTATGACGGGTGCGCGCGGATTGTGGTCGTGCCTGCAAACATGATCGGCGTCCCTCTCCTCGGCGCGGCGACGCGGGCATCGCCGCTCGTCCCCCGTGCTTCACACTGCACGCATACTCCACCGTAGGCAATAAGCCTCCGATCCGGGCGGTGGTCGGCCGCAAAGACACCCCGCACCTGAGAATCGCTGCCGCAAGGTCGTTGCGCCGGGCAAGAATGCGCCCTTCGTCAGTCCTGTATGACTTGTTCGACCGGAATCCGCGCCGCGATCTCGGACGACCACTCCTTCCGGCAACGAAACCTGCGATCCTCGAATCGTGGCGGACGCGACCCGAATCGACCGCATAGGCCCCGGCGATCTGACCGAACTCGTCTCGGATGTCGGACCGGTTCCTCTGCATGTCGGGGCCGCGATCTTCTTTGCCGGTGACGGCGTGTCGGACCCTACGACGCTGCGGGCCGCGCTCGCCGAGCGGCTCACCGGAATCCGCCGACTGCGACAATGCCTGATAGAACCGGCACCCGGACTCGGACGGCCCTACTGGTTCGACGACGAGCACTTCGACATCGATGCGCACCTGTCCCAGGTGCCGTGCCCCGAGCCCGGCAACCGAGATGCGTCCATGACCCTCGCAGTGGAGGCACTCACCCGGCCTCTGACCCGGTCCCGGCCGCTGTGGCGAGCAATCCTCGTCACCGGCACAGCGGATCCACACGGGCACACGGCGCTGGTGGTAGTGCTGCATCATGTGCTGGCCGACGGAATCGGAGGGCTGGCGATGCTGGCGCATCTCGCCGACGGTATGAGCATCCCAGCGCGCACGCACCGGACTCACCGTCCCCCGGTCCGGCCGGGAACGGGAGAACTCCTCGTCGACAACGTGATCGAACGCCTGCGCATGCTGCGGCGGATTCCGCGAACACTTGGGGGCCTTCCTGCCGCGTGGGCAGAACTCGGACAAGGCGCGGGCGGACGTGCTCCTCGGTGTTCGTTCAACGCCCCCACGGGTGTTCGTCGTGCGGTCAGAACGGTCGAAGTCGATCTGGACGCGATCCGTCGAGGGGGACGACGACGGAACGCGACGATCAACGATGCGTTGCTGGTCGCCGTCAGTGGTGCCATGGCGACCGCTCTGCGCCGACGCGGTGAGTTCCCATCCGCTCTGGTCGTCTCGGTGCCGGTCTCCGCCCGCACTGCGACCACGAGTGGACGATTGGGCAACCAGGTCGGCGTCATGCCGATCCGGGTGCCGCTGACGGGTACACCGGCGGAACAGCTGATTTCCGTCTCCCGCAGCACCCGCAAGCAGAAGGCGAATGTGCGAGGTGCGTCGTCCACGCTGTTGGGCCCGGTGTTCCGAACGCTGGCGAGGGTCGGGGCGTTCAGTCGGTTCGTGAACCGGCAGCATCTGGTCAATTCGTTTCTGTCCGATCTGCCGGGGCCGTCGACGCCGATCACGGTCGCAGGAGCTCCGGTCACCTCGATCGTGCCGCTGATCGTCAGCACAGGAAATATCGGTGTTTCCTTCGCCGCACTTTCGTATGCCGGCAGCCTGACCGTCGTGATCACCGTCGATCCCGATCTCGTCCCCGAGATCGACTACATCGCAGAGGCCCTGCACCAGCAGTTCCGGGCGATCATCGCCTCCAGCGGTGCGTCGGCAGGGTAGCCACTTCCATGATGCGGTGGCACGGAAGAGAGTACGTTGCTGTGCATGTCCGAGGACGCGGCCGAGAACCTGACCCTGGACGACGCCCGCAAGGTGCTGGCCTCCCAGCCGTTCAGTGTGCTGCTCGGAGCCCGCCTTGCCGAACTCGGGCCGGGGCGGGCGGTGCTGGAGATACCCCTCGTACCCGAACTGCTCCAGCAATTCGGGTTCGCGCACGGCGGCGTCCTGGCCTACGCGGCGGACAATGCCCTCACCTTCGCGGCCGGAACGGCCCTCGGCCCGTCGATCGTGACGACGGGCATGACGCTCGACTATCTACGACCCGCCGGCGGGACACACCTGCGAGCGGTCGCCACAGTGGTCAGCGGGAGCAGAAGACAGGCGCTGTGCAGATGCGAGATCTACGCCGTCGCCGAGGACTCCACGCAGCAACTGTGTGCGGCCGCGCAAGGCAGCGCTCGCGTGATCGACCTGACCCGGTAGCCGCGAGCACGTCGTCAGGAGCGGGGGGATTGGGATCCCAACTCGACGATGCGGGTTGCGATGGATGCCACCGGGACATTGGATTCCTGGGACAGCGCGACCATCATCTCGAAGGCCCGATCGGCGTCCACGGCGAAACGTTCCATGAGCATGCCCTTGGCCTGGCCGATGAGATCCCGCGAGGCGATCGCCGAATGCAGCTGCAGTTGCCGGCGGGCCGAGACGAACGCGATCGCGGCATGGGCTGCGAGCACCTCTCCTACGTGGATCGACTCTTCATCGAAGACATTCGGCTCGGAGGCGAACAGGTTCAGAGCGCCGGCCTGCACGTCGTGGGCATAGAGTCGGAACGACAGGAGGCTGCGCACTCCGGCTTCGAGGGCCGCCGCGGTGAATGCCGGCCAGCGTGTCTCCACCGCCAGATCGTCACTGCAGGTGAACATACTGTCCACGGCAGCGTCCACGCACGGACCTTCTCCGAGCCGGGCCTGCAATGCGTCGATCCGCAGCGGCAGCCGGGAGGTCGCCGCGTGCGACTCGCACTTTCCGCGCCCTGCGATGACGAGTACGTCGGCACTGCCGGCACCAGGAACCAGTTCCACGGCAGCATTCGTGATTCGTTGCAGACTCGTGTCGAGATCCGTACCCGCGCTGTCGAAGGAACGGGCGAGATCGGCCATCGTGCGACTCAGCCGCTCGGGGTTCGGGTCGGTCATAGGTCACACCTTCCGAGGGGCGGTGTGCTCGGTAGACATCGACCGCAGAGAAGATCATCGCCGCCCCTTGCAGCGACGCCGAGCATTGCTCCAGCCTAGCGCTGTGTCGTGTGGAGGTCAGCCGAGCCCGAATATCCTGGCCAGCCGCGCATCGGACTCGTACAGAGCAGCAGTATCGAAGGTGGAGGCGGAGCTGAGCACCTCGTTCGCCCCGGTGGTGGCGATCAACTTTTCCAGGTCTTCTGCCACTTGATCCTCGGTCCCGGCCAGCGCGTCCCTCTCGGTTTCTGCGACGATGCGGCGACGCCGCTCGGTCATCGGCTGCCGGTAAATCTCCTCGACCGTGGACAGCGGCGGAAACGAGCCCGATTCCCGCGCCACTGCCATCGCCCACGACTCCGGCAGCAGCAACTCTGCAGCCTCCGCCTCGGTGTCGGCGATCAGGACCTCCAGTCCGACGATCACATACGGCTCCGCTCCGGCCGAGCCGGGCCGGAAGTCGGCGCGGTAGCGGTCGAACGGTTCCGAACCCTGCCTCAGGAGTGGGCCGGCGACGACCACCGGCAATCCCAGGCGGGCTGCCACCTGCAGGCCCCGGCCCGTGCCGAGCACGAAGATCGGTGGCGGTTCGGGAACATGAGGGCGTACGGTCACTTCCGCCGTTCCATGCAGGTAGGACTGCAGTTCCCTCACGTCCGCCACGAAGTCGCCGTCATCGGCGCTGTGGGTCCGAAGGGCATCGCGCACGGGCGCAGTGAAACCGAGGGAGCGCCCGACCCCCAGATCGATCCGGCCCGGATGCAGCGCCGCGAGCAGGGCAAACTGTTCGGCAACGACGATCGGCTGATGGTTCGGCAGCATCACTCCACCGGAACCCACCCGGATCCGGCTGGTCCGATCCGCGATCGCCCCGACGAGAATCGCGGGGGCACCTGAAGCGATACCCGGAACGGCATGATGCTCGGCCACCCAGAAGCGGTGATATCCGGCTGCCTCGGCAAGCTCCGCGCGGTGCACCGTCTGCCGCAGCGCGGCAGCATCGGTTTGCCCCTTGCGGGTACGGGACCGGTCCAGCAATGACAAGGCGACCATGCTCGGCTCAACACCGAGCCGACCGGATCGCTTCCTCGCACTCTGCCGCACGGGACACCCCGGGTCGATCACCTGTGGGATCACGGACGTGGGTGGTGCAGCGCGCCATCGCGGCCGGTCGCTGCACCCGCCACCCGTTCAGCGAGGACTCACGAATCGATGCGCGACGCCGCCAGCATGTCCTCGATCGAGACGAACTTCAGACGCGAACGCCCCGCCGCCGAACCGCGAGCCTTCTCCTGCTTGTCGATCTGCAGCCAGCCCCGATAGTCGATGCGCTCGGGACGCCGCTCGGCGACCAGCGCCGCCAGCTTCTCCCGATCTGCGACCGGCTCGGGCAATTTGCCCTCGACGAAATCGTCGAGGATCTTCTCGACCGTTTCCGCCGAGCACTGCTTGTTGGTGCCGATGACCCCGCTGGGACCACGCTTGATCCACCCGGCTGTGTAGACACCGGGCACCGGCGTGCCCGTCTCGGCGTCGACCACTCGCCCGCAGTCGTTCGGGATCACACCGCGCCGATCGTCGAAAGGCAGACCTGCCAGCGCAGTACCTCGATAACCGATCGACCGCAGCACCAGACCGGCGGACAAGGTCTCGGTCTCGCCCGTCGGGCGGGCCTCGAGGCGCCCGTCGACCTCGACGAGTTCGTTGCGTTCGAGCGTGATCGACTCGACGACCCCGTCGCCCGAGATCTCCACCGGTGACGCGAGGAAACGCAGAACGATGCGCTTGTTGCCTTCGGTGGGCGTGCGCTGAGCGAACCCCTCGACCTGCCGGACCTTCAGCGCCAGGCGCGGTTCGACCTCCGGGTCGTCGATCAGCGTGCGACTGACCGGATCGAGTTCGACCTCGACCGGATCGACGATCACGTCGACGCCCGGCAACGAGCCGAGCGCGAGCAGTTCCGGGTTGGTGTACGCGGCCTGCGCCGGCCCGCGACGACCGACGACCACGACCTCGCGGATGTTCGACTTCCGCAGTGCCTCGAGCGCGTGCTCGGCGATGTCGGTGCGCGCAAGATCTTCCGGATCCATCACCAATGCCCGCGCGACGTCGAGAGCGACGTTGCCGTTGCCGATGATCACCGCACGCTCGGCGGACAGATCGAAAGTGAGGTCGGCGAAATCCGGATGGCCGTTGTACCAGGCGACGAACTCGGTCGCGGCATGCGAGCCGGCCAGGTCCTCACCCGGAATCCCCAGCTTGCGATCGCCTGCGGCACCGACGGCGTAGATCACCGCGTGATGATGGGCCAGCAGTTCCTCGTGCGTGATGTGGGTGCCGACCTCGACGTTGAAATAACACTGCGTGTTCTTGTGCCCGATCGCGCTGCGGAAGACGTCGCCGACCCCCTTGGTGCTCTGATGGTCGGGAGCCACCCCGGCACGAACGAGGCCGTAGGGCGTGGGAAGACGGTCGAAGATGTCGACCTGCACCGCCGAGTGCGACACCAGGTCCATCGCCGCGTAGCACGCGGCCGGACCGGACCCGACGATCGCCACGCGAAGCGTGCCGAGTTCCGCGGGAAGCTTGCGCCGACTGCGCAACTCGGGCCAGTCCGGCCCGATCGGGTAACGGCGGTAGTACTCGGCATTGATTTCCAGATAGGGTTCCTGCGCCGGCGTCAGTTCGTTGTCGGCCGCGATCGCATCCACCGGGCACTCGTCGACACAAGCCCCGCAGTCGATGCACGTGTCGGGATCGATGTAGAGCATCTCCGTCGTCGCGAAAGGCGCTTCGTCCGGCGTCGGGTGTATGCAGTTGACCGGGCAGACCTCCACACACGAGACGTCGTTGCAACACGCCTGGGTGATTACATAAGCCACAGTGGTACCTGCCTACAATACGGGGAACGTCTGAACGGGGCCCCAGACTATAACACGTTACAGTCCCGGTCGAGAACGCTGTTCTCGCAAATGTAACATGACATTTCCGCCTCCGAAACGGTCAGGCGCCCGGTTCGGTGGTCTCCTCGATCCGGAAGCCGATCTTCAGTGTGACCTGCGTGTGAGCGACCCGCCCGTCGTCGATGTGCCCCCGGACGTTGACCGTCTCGAACCACTCCAGATGCCGCGTGGTTTCCGCAGCTCGCGCTACCGCTTTCGCGATCGCGTCGTCGATTCCGGTCGTCGAAGATCCGACGACCTCGATCACCCGATAGACATGACTCATGGCTGAACTCCTCGAATCGGCGACGCTCCGGTTCGGATCGTCCCGCCCCCGAGGGGCCCTCGTCTCCGAAACAACAAAAATGACCGGAAGATTCAGGCGCGTCGTGCGAGCGAGCGCGCCAGTTCGCCGAGGCGCGCAAGTCGCAGGTCTCCGAGCGGCATGGCTCCGGCCCCGAGGCGGTTGGTGACGAAGGCAAGGGAGAGACCGGTGTCGAGATCTGCATAAGCCCCCGAGCCACCCACTCCGTAGTGCCCGAGCGCACCTCGGGGGCGCTGGACGCCGGCGAAGATGGGCTGGTGGTAGCCGAGCCGCCACGCCATCGGCACTCCCAGAACGTAGTCCCGACTGCGCACCCGGACCCGGGACATCTCGTCGATCGTGGTGCTGTCGAGGAATTTCACCCCGTCGATCGTGCCGCCCGCGGCGATCGCGCCGTACATCCGCGCGAGAGAGCGGGCGGTGAACACACCGTTCCACCCCGGCATCACCGCGTCGTGCACGGCGGGATCGCCCACGAGTCTGTCGAAGCCGTCCGGCATCGCAGCCTCGGCCAGACCTCGGGTCGGCGCGAGTCGCGACAGCACCGCCGCGCTCGTACCCCAGTGCAGACCGGCCGGCGTGAGCCGCGGGAACAACTTCGCGATCCGGCCTCGTTCGTCGTGCGGAACGCGGTACCAGAAATCGGGTTCTCCGAGGGGCCGAGCGATCTCTCGTTCCACGACCTCCACGAAGGGCAGGCCGGTCACCCGCTGGACGAGCTCGGCGACGAGCCATCCGAAGGTGACGGCGTGATAGCCCGAACCGGCCGTGCGTCGACGATCCGGTGCCGCCTTCTCGAGAGCCGCGACGGTCGCGTCGTAGTCGAGGATCCCGCGAGTTCCCGGTACCAGTCCCCGCACCCGATGAAGGCCCGAACGGTGGGTGAGGACGTCGGCGACGGTGATGTCCTGTTTGCCGTTCGCGGCAAACTCCGGCCAGTAATCCGCGACGGGCGCGAAATAGTCGATCGATCCACGCTCGGCCAGACGATGCACGACGGTGGACGCCACGCCCTTACCCGTCGAGAACGACAGCGCCATCGTGTCGCGGTTCCATCGGCGATCGGGAGCGGACCAGCCCGACCAGATGTCGAGAACCTTCTCCCCGTGGAGATAAGCGGTGAGCGCGCCGCCCCCGTGATGAGGGCGCCGGTACAGCGAGAAGAACGCGTCGGCAAGGCGAAGGAACTGCGGATGCACGAGCATCTCGGTCGGTGCGGTGGGGATCGGCCGGGACCCGGCCGGCTCCGGTGCATGGGCCGGTGCGAATGCTGCCGAGGCCCGGGCAGGCTCGAACACCGCTCCCGTCGTCATCGCTGCATCTCCATCGGCATGTGCGAAAGGCTACGACGCCGCGAAACGTAACGGAAGAGGTTACGTACACATTGTTTTTCGATGACTCCCGGGGAACACGAACGCTCTAGGGCAGCTCTGCCGACGACGGCGTCTGCGCACCGGGGGTCACGTAGCTGAAGTCACCCAGTACGACGCACCCACGAACGGCCTCGAGATCGAAGGCCCCCGCCACCGAACCCTCACACAGCACCGGATCGTCGGCATCACCCACGAAGGCCTGGGACTCGGGGCCCGCGACCACGAGTGCCGTTCCCGGCTGTTCGAGCACGCCGAGGGCCAGGGCCCCGGACCCCAGCCCGACCGCAAGCAGACGACCCGACGTACTCTCCCCTGCACCGACGCCGCCGTCGAATCCGGCGGCTCCGACCTGTGCACCGAGGCGGGCATCGGCGAAGCCCACTCCGCGCTCGCCATAACTCCAGGCACCAGCGGTGCCGTCGGTGGATGCGCCACACGCGTCATCGCCCTCGATCTGAACGAGGTCGACGGGAGAACCCGGCGGAGCACTGCACGTCGTGGCCGCGAATGCGGACTCCGGAACGAGGAATCCGGCACCGATCGCGGCAGCGAACGCCATCCCCACACCGAGAACCCGGCCGGACGCCCTCGAGCGAACCACGGCATCCACCTTCCAGCCTCCACGGACCGTCTTCCCGGCCAGTCTATGGATCGTCGCCCCGAAGATCCCATCGTCGAGGTCACGACAGGGACGCGATTCGGAACGTCCGGGCGAACACCGTTCACGTGTTCGTGGCGCGATCGGTATCGCGGGACGGTTGCACACGCTTGGGCTCCCCCGGCATCTTCGGGTGATTCGGCGGATACGGCAGGTCGCCGAGACCGGCTGCCGTATCGCGCTCCGCCATCTCGAGCAGGAGGTCCAGCTTCTGCGCGTGCGCGGCGAGATCCGCCATCGGATCACCGCGCTCGGCCAGCAGATCCGGCACGGTCGCGATGGTGAAATCGTCAGGTTCGGCGTCTGCCAGTTCGTCCCACGTCACCGGGGTCGACACGGTCGCGGTCGGGGTGCGCCGTACCGAATATGCCGATGCGATCGTCTTGTCCCGTGCGTTCTGGTTGTAGTCGAGGAACAACCGTTCGCCGCGTTCCTCCTTCCACCACGCCGTCGTCGCGCGTCCTTCACTACGCCGCTCTATCTCACGCATGAGCGCGATCCCGGCACGGCGGACCCCGACGAAGTCCCATTCGGGCACGATCCCCAGGTAGATATGAAGACCCCGCCCACCGGACGTCTTCGGGAATCCCGTCAGCCCGAGTTCGTCGAGGAGAGGACGCACGACCTCCAGCGCCACGGACCGGGCATCGCCGAAATCGGTTCCGGGCTGCGGATCGAGGTCGATGCGCAGTTCGTCGGGCCGGTCGGTGTCGCCGCACCGCACCGGCCACGGGTGGAAGGTGACGGTGCCGAGATTCGCCGCCCACACCACGTCGGCGGCCGAACGCACGCGCAGCGCATCGGCCGTGCGCCCCGACGGAAAGGTGATCTCACACGTCGCGACGTGATCGGGTCGCTTGACCGGTGCTCGCTTCTGGTAGATCTCCTCTCCTTCGATGCCGTCGGGAAATCGCTGCAGATGCGTGGGCCGGTCTCGCAGAGCGGTCAGCAGCGGGGCATCGAACTCGGTGGTGATCCTGCGGTAGTACTCCACGAGGTGCCGCTTCGTTCCGCCGTCGGCACCGAGTTGCGGGAAATAGATCTTGTCGGGGTTCGACAGCCGCACGGCAATCCCGTCCACGGCCAGTTCTTCGGCGGGCGAACGTTTCGCGGCCATATCAGTCCTCCGTCCGGTCGAGCACGTCCGACAGGTCGTAACGCAGCGGCACCTCGAGCTGTTCGAAAGTGCAACTCTCGGGCTCGCGGTCGGGACGCCAACGCTGGAACCTCGCCGCATGCCGGAACCGCATCCCTGCCCCCGACACACCTTCCATCTGGTCGTACGCGACCTCGACGACACGTTCGGGACGCAGCGGCACCCAGCTTCGATCCACCGCCGAACGCCAGCGAGTCGGTTCGCCCTGCTCGACGAGGTCCTCGCCGAGGCGCAGCGGCTGCAGTTCGGCGAGCAGTTCCTCGCGGCGCTCCCGCGTGAACGCCGATGCACCGCCGACCATCGCGAGTTCACCTTCGTGGTAGAGCCCGAGCAGCAGCGAACCGACACCGTCGACACTCTTGTGTTTGCGGTAACCCATCAGGACACAATCGGCGGTACGAGCATGCTTGAGCTTGAGCATCTCCCGCTTGTCGGGCAGGTAGAGCCCGTCGAGCCGCTTGGCGATCACGCCGTCGAGACCTGCTCCTTCGAACTCCTCGAACCATCGTCGGGCCGTGTCGGTATCGGTGGTCGCCACCGTGACGTGGCAACTCTTGCCACCGCCGATCTCGGTCCGCAGCCGTGTACGCCGATCCGCGAAGGGTGCCTGCATGAGGTTCTCGTCGCCGACGGCGAGCAGATCGAAACCGACGAAGACGGCGGGGGTCTGCTCGGCGAGCAGCGCGACCCGGCTCGCGGCGGGATGGATGCGCTCGGACAAGGCCTGCCAGTCGAGCCGGGTGCGGCCGTCGCGCTCGCGCGGGACGACGATCTCCCCGTCCACCACGCACCGGTGGGGAAGTTCGGCTCGCACCGCGTCGGCGAGCTCCGGGAAGTACCGCACGAGGTCCTTGCCCCCGCGCGACCCGAGAACCACCTCGTCGCCGTCGCGGAAGGCGATCGCACGGAAACCGTCCCATTTGGGTTCGTACGACCACTGCGGCGGACCGTCCTCCGGTTGGGAAGGAACAGTGGAGGAGACCTTGGCGAGCATCGGAGCGAGCGGCGGTACCACAGGCAGGTCCATGCGGCACATCGTTCCACCCTGCGCGGGCTCGAGCAGCGCTTCCGTAGGCTCTTCGAACATGAACGTTCTCCGACGGGCGGCCGCCGCGGCCGCGATGGCAGTGGTGGCAGCAGGTGTACTCGGAGGATGCTCGTCCCAGATCGAAGGCCAGGCCGTTCCGGACGCCGACGCCACGGCCACCTCCACTGCGCCGTCCACCTCCCTGCCTTCCACGAGCCCGACGACGTCGCCCTCGACGGAGTTGAGCATCGACGTCGCACCCGGCGAATGCATCGCGCTCGGCGGCACGGTCGACGACGCGACCATCGACCAGGCGACCTGCGGTAGCCCGAGTTCCAACTACAAGGTCGTCGAGGTCGTGGACGCGAGCGCCATGTGCCCCGGTGACATCGACCAGACCTACTACGAGTCGTTCGGAGGTGTCGAGGTAGGGGCGTTGTGTCTCGATGTCGACTGGGTGGTGGGTCACTGCATGGACCTCGGTGGCGAGGATCCGAAGCGCATCGAGTGTGGCGAGCCTGCGATCCAGGGCGAAGAGGTGACCGAGATCCTTCTCGACACCTCCGACGTCAACGAGTGCTCCATCTCCGGCGGTGGCTTCGTGTACCGGGAGCGCAACTTCGTGGTGTGCACCGACACGATCTGACCGGTCCGCCGCGTGAGGGATGTCGGTGCCTCCCGCAACAATGCGTCCGACACGACCGACGACCCGACGGACGCGAGGACCGAACATGACGCCCTGGCCGGACAGACCGATCTGCGCGTTCGATCTCGAGACCACCGATCGGGATCCACGCAACGCCCGTATCGTCACGGCCTGTGTCGCGACCTTCGACGGCGACCGCGTCGACACGCGTTCGTGGCTGCTCGACCCCGGCATCGCCATACCCGAGGAGACCACCGCGATCCACGGCATCACCACCGAGCGGGCGCGCTCCGAGGGACTCGACTATCTCGACGGCTACCGGCAGATTCGCCAGGCAGTGTGCGACGCGTGGGCACGCGGCCACATCGTCGTCGCGTTCAACGCCAGCTACGACCTCACGGTGCTCGATACCGAGGGGCGCCGCCTCGGCCTGACCGGGCTGGACATCGGCACGGTCGTCGATCCCTATGTCATCGACCGTGAGATGGACCGCAGTCGCCCAGGCAGGCGCACACTCCAGGCGGTATGCGAGGCATACGGGGTGCCGCTGACCGATCCTCACGAAGCCGAGGCAGACGCCCTCGCCGCCGGCCATCTCACCCGCGCGCTCGTCGCGAGATATCCGGAACTCGCCGATCTCGACATCATGACCGACCAGGCCGCCTGGCATGCCGAACGTCAACGCAGTTTCGCCGAGTATCTACGCGGGCTGGGCCGCGAGGTCACCGACCTCGACGACAGCTGGCCCGTGCGGCCACCCACCCCGGTGGGCACCGACGTCCTCGAGCGCCCCGCTGCCGCGTCGCGGGTCCGGCGCACGCTGCACGCCGTCCGCGAGTTCTTCCGGCGGCGGCCCCGACGGCGATCAGGGCAGTCGGGCAACTTCCACGATTCGTGACCTGCATGTGGCCCGGTATTGCGACGATCGAGACGACGTCGAATCCGAGTACGTCCTACCCGGAGGTGACCGTGTCCACCGCCCCTGCACGTCCCGCCCCTGCACGTCCCGTCCCTGCCGAAGCCGTCACGGGGTGAACAGCCGCCCCACGACCACATTGGATACTCGACGACATGACCTCCGGTACCGGTAGCCCCACCCGCCGCCTCGACCCGGCGGGACCCGATCCCGCCCAGTTCCGGGTGCATGTCGTCACCCAAGCGATCCGGTTGTTCTCCGAATTCGGGTACGAATCGACCACCGTCGAGCAGATCGCCGTGGCCGCAGGGGTGTCGCGGCGGACGTTCTTCCGGCAGTTCCGGTCGAAGGAGGACGTGATATTCGCCGATCACGAATCGCTGCTCGAGCAGGTTGCCGAGTACCTGTCACAGGATTTCGACGACCCCTGGGCAGCGGCATGCGAGGGAGCCAAGCTGGTGTTCGGGCACTTCCGTGATCGGCGCGAGCTGGCGGTGTGGCGGTACCGGGTGGTGCAGCGGGTGCCCGCGCTGCGGGAGCGCGAACTCGTCACGACCTATCGCTACGAAAGGTTGTTCACCGATTTTCTGCGCGCCGCGGTACCGGGAGAGAAGCCGGTACGCACCGTCAGTTTCGCGGCCGCAATGACCGCGACGCACAACTTCCTGTTGCGGGCGATGATCCGTGGAGACGACACCGCGACTGCCGAACGGCTCGAGCAGGCATTGTTCGAGTTGCGCCGCGCATTCGGTGTGGTGCCGACCGCCGACGGGAGCGCCGGCCGAAGCGCGACGCCGACCCCACCTGCCGTCGCGGTGGTGACCTATCCACCCGAGCTGACACCGGCCGAGGTCGCCGAGCAGGTGCGACTCCAGCTGGAGAACACACACCACCACCGTTGACCTGGCACTCAGTGCCGGGGTTAGAATCGTCATATTCCATCACGTCGCGAACCCTCTCCTCGATATGCTCGGGGGAGCTACGCCCTCAACTCTGGCACCGCGTGCCGTTAGGAGTCCGCCGTCATGGCCCTCAATCCCGACTTCGATCTGTTCCAGCTCTCCGAGGAGCACGAGGCCCTCCGCGAAGCGATCCGCGCGCTCGCAGAGAAGGAGATCGCCCCCCACGCCAAGGACGTCGACGAGAACTCGCGCTTCCCGCAGGAGGCCCTCGACGCGTTGAACAAGTCGGGCTTCAACGCCATCCACGTGCCCGAGCAGTTCGAAGGCCAGGGCGCCGACTCGATCGCGACCTGCATCGTCATCGAAGAGGTCGCGCGGGTGTGCGGCTCGTCGTCGCTGATCCCGGCGGTGAACAAGCTCGGCACCATGGGCCTGATCCTGCGCGGCTCCGACGAGCTCAAGGCGAAGGTCCTGCCCGACATCGTGAACGGTGCGATGGCCTCCTACGCACTGTCCGAGCGTGAGGCGGGATCCGACGCCGCGTCGATGCGTACCCGCGCGAAGGCCGACGGTGACGACTGGATCCTCAACGGCTCCAAGTGCTGGATCACCAACGGTGGGAAGTCCACCTGGTACACGGTCATGGCCGTCACCGACCCCGACAAGGGCGCCAACGGCATCTCGTCGTTCATGGTCCACAAGGACGACGAGGGATTCGTCGTCGGACCGAAGGAGAAGAAGCTCGGTATCAAGGGTTCGCCGACCGCCGAACTGTACTTCGAGAACTGCCGCATCCCCGGCGACCGCATCGTCGGTGAGCCCGGAACCGGCTTCAAGACCGCGCTCGCGACCCTCGACCACACCCGCCCGACCATCGGCGCGCAGGCCGTCGGCCTCGCCCAGGGAGCCCTCGACGCGGCGATCGCCTACGTCAAGGAGCGCAAGCAGTTCGGCCGGCCCATCTCCGACAACCAGGGTGTGCAGTTCATGCTCGCCGATATGGCGATGAAGGTCGAGGCCGCACGTCTGATGGTCTACACCTCCGCGGCTCGCGCCGAGCGCGGCGAGGCCAACCTCGGCTTCATCTCCGCCGCGGCGAAGTGCTTCGCCTCGGATGTCGCGATGGAGGTCACCACCGACGCCGTGCAGCTCTTCGGCGGAGCCGGCTACACCACCGACTTCCCGGTCGAGCGCATGATGCGCGACGCCAAGATCACGCAGATCTACGAGGGCACCAACCAGATCCAGCGCGTCGTCATGTCGCGCGCTCTTCTGCGCTGATCGCGGTCGCGTAGGTTACCCCCGGAACATCACAGCGATCAGGAGTTACGCAGTGGCAGTGGAGAAGGTAGGCGTCATCGGCGGCGGCACGATGGGTGCCGGTATCGCCGAGGTGTGCGCGAAGGCCGGTAGCGACGTCCTCGTCAAGGAAACCACCGAGGCGTTCGCGGTTGCAGCACGTGAGCGTCTGGAGAAGTCGATCGGACGCGCCGTTAAGTCCGGCAAGATCACGCAGGAGGATGCCGATGCGATCCTCGGACGGATCCGCGTCACCCTCGACCTGAACGAGTTCGCCGACCGCGACCTCGTCGTCGAGGCGGCCCCCGAGATCGAGTCGCTCAAGGTGGAGATCTTCTCCGAGCTCGACAAGATCGTGAAGCCCGAAGGCATCCTCGCCACCAACACGTCGTCGATCCCCGTGATCAAGATGGCACAGGCGACCCAGCGGCCCGGCAAGGTCGTGGGCGTCCACTTCTTCAATCCGGTGCCGGTGATGCCGCTGGTGGAGATCATCTCGGCGCTCACCACCGACGAGAGCACCGCCGACGCGGTGTTCGACTACGCGAAGAACACCCTCGGCAAGACGGCGGTGCGGGCGGGCGACCGGGCGGGCTTCATCGTCAACGCCCTGCTCATCCCGTACCTCTGCTCGGCCGTGCGCATGCTCGAATCGGGTTATGCGACAAAGGAAGACATCGATGCCGCGATGAAGGGCGGCTGCGGCTACCCGATGGGTCCGCTGACCCTCATCGACACCGTCGGTCTCGATATCACCCTCAATGCCGCGCAGTCGCTGTACGACGAGTTCGCCGAGCCGCACTACGCTCCCCCGGCACTGCTGCGTCGCATGGTCGATGCAGGTCGCCTGGGCCGCAAGACCGGCGAGGGCTTCTACAGCTACAAGTAGACACACGCCAGAAGGCGCCCCGACGGTCCGCTCCGGATCCGTCGGGGCGCCTTCTGATGTCCGCCGGGATGTAGCGGGACATCCTCGGACAGTGGCTCTCGCAAGACGCCACCAGGATCGTCGGTGCCGTATACGATCGAAATCGATAACCGGCACCGAATCACCGGGCGGGACGCCTCTCACAGCGATCCGGCACGAAGTACCGCGGGTGAGTGTCGAAACGGATTTCATCCTCTCCGTCTCGGAGGAAACAATGACCGACAGCTGGATTTCCCGCGACCCATTCGACGACATCATCGAGCGGTTCTTCGGGTCGAGCAATCTCCGCCAACCCCAGGTACAGCGAGTCGACCTGGGACGACTGCTCAACGAGGACGCGAAACGCCTGGTGGACAGTGCCGGAAGGGCAGCGCGTGAGTGGGGCAGCCCGGAACTCACCCCCGAACACCTCCTGTACGCCGCAACGCTCGAAGATCCCGGTCGAGGGATCATCAGTGGTCTCGGACTCGATCCCGACGACGTGGCCGAACAGATGCGCACACTCACCGGTGAGGGTGAACAGGACGCCGGTCAGACAGTATTGAGTCCGGCGGCGAAACGGGCATTCCGCTCCGCCCAACAACAGGCCGGGCAGACGGGGACCAGCTACATCGGTCCCGAGCACATCCTCTACGGTATCGCCGCGAACAGCGAGAATCCGGCGGCCCATGTCCTCGCCGGCGCCCGGCTCGAAGGGCGCGGCCGCGGCAGTTCCGCTCCGAGCAACACCCCCACCCTCGACACCTACGGGCGCGACCTGACCGCAGAAGCCCGCGCCGGCAATCTCGATCCCGTCGTCGGCCGCACCCAGGAGATCGCACAAACGGTCGAGATCCTCTCCCGCCGCCGGAAGAACAATCCGGTACTGATCGGCGATCCCGGCGTCGGCAAGACGGCAATCGTCGAAGGCCTCGCGCAACGCATCGTCAATGGAGACGTGCCGTCGACACTGACCGACAGACGCGTGATCGCCCTCGACCTGGGCTCACTCGTCGCAGGCAGCAAGTACCGCGGAGAGTTCGAGGAGCGCCTGACCAAGCTCCTCGACGAGGTCCGCGAGCACTCCGAGGAACTGGTCCTGTTCATCGACGAACTGCACACCATCGTCGGAGCAGGTAGCGGCGGCGAGGGGTCGATGGACGCGGGTAACCTGCTCAAGCCTGCGCTGGCGCGAGGGGAACTGCACGCGATCGGTGCGACCACCGTCGACGAGTACCGCCGTCACATCGAGAAGGACGCCGCCCTGGAACGTCGCTTCCAGCCCGTCATGGTGACCGAACCGTCGGTCGACGACACCATCGAAGTCCTCCGCGGGTTGATCGACGTCTACGAGGAGCATCATCAGGTTCACTACACCGACGAAGCACTCGTGGCCGCGGCCGAATTGTCCGACCGGTACATCACCGACCGGTTCATGCCCGACAAAGCCATCGACCTCGTCGATCAGGCCGGTGCCCGTGTTCGGCTGCGGACCAAGACACCGGATCCGGACACGCGGTCGCAGGAAGAAGAACTCGCTCGCCTGGAACGGGAGAAGGATTCGGCCGTCGCCTCGGAAGATTACGGCAAAGCCGCAGAACTGAAGAAGGAGATCGTCTCACTTCAGGAACGCACCGGAGCCGAGGCACCGACCTCCACTCCTCAGGTCGAGGTGGTGGACATCGCCGAAGTGATCTCGCGTCAGACCGGTATCCCGGTGTCCGAGTTGACCGCCGAGGAACGCCAGCGACTGCTCGATCTCGAGGACGTTCTGCACGAACGAGTGATCGGTCAGGACAAAGCGGTGAGCGCCGTCGCCGAAGGCGTTCGCCGGGCACGCGCCGGTCTCGCGGACCCGACTCGCCCGATAGGTTCGTTCCTGTTCCTCGGTCCCACCGGCGTCGGCAAGACCGAGTTGGCCAAGGCGTTGGCCTCGGCGGTCTTCGGTGAAGAAAGCCGGATGATCCGTTTCGACATGAGTGAGTTCCAGGAGAAGCACACGGTTTCCCGTCTGGTCGGTGCCCCACCCGGATATGTCGGATACGAGGAGGCGGGGCAGCTCACCGACAAGGTTCGGCGGCAGCCCTACTCGGTGGTGCTGTTCGACGAGGTCGAGAAGGCACACGCCGACGTCTTCAATGTGCTTCTCCAGCTGCTCGACGACGGCCGCGTCACCGATGCACAGGGACGCACGGTCGATTTCAAGAACACCATCGTGATCCTCACCAGTAATCTCGGATCCGATCTGATCCTCTCCCACCCCGGCGACGACATCGAAAGCCTCACCCCGCAGCTGATGGAACGGTTGCGCTCGTACTTCCGCCCCGAGTTCCTCAACCGCATCGACGAAACGGTGGTCTTCCATCGTCTCGACAAAGCACAGTTGCGCGAGGTCGTCGAACTCATCCTCGACGGCACCCGCAGACTGTTGCGCGCGCAGGATCTGCGCCTCGACGTAACCGAACGTGCCGTCGATTGGCTCGCCGAGGAAGGTTACGAACCGGAGTTCGGTGCCCGCCCCCTGCGGCGCACCGTGCAGCGGGAGTTGGACAACCGGATCTCGAAACTGATCCTCTCCGGTGCCCTGGTCGCCGGCGACACCGTGTACGTGGATGTCGGCGACGGCGGCCTCGTCATCGAAGGCATCGCCGGGAGCGACAGCACCGAGAAGGAGAGCGTGGGGAGCGACAGTGCGGAAGGCACCGGAAGCGACGCACCGACCGCCGAGGAGACCACCGAGCAGACCACCGGGCCGTAACCCCGTGACACCGGGCATCCGGACATGAGCCCGCGCGGCGTTCGTACACCCGGACGGACGTCAGCGGGGGCGCACACCGTGCACGCGATCGTGCAAGGCTTCCATCCGCACGTCCAGATCACGTGCGGTCTCGGCAGCCAGCCGCAGTTCCTCACGAAGATCGTCCGGCACGACCCGGTCGTGCTTGTAGTAGATCTTGTGCTCGAGACTCGCCCAGAAGTCCATCGCGACCGTCCGGATCTGCAACTCGACGTAGACGTGCTCGACACGGTCGGACATGTACACCGGGATCTGGACGATCACGTGCACGCTGCTGTAGCCGTTGGGCTTGGGCCGCGCGATGTAGTCCTCGATCTCGACCACCGTCACATCGGGCTGCCCGGTGATCATGTCGATGAGCCGGTACACATCCGAGGTGAAACTGCACGTGATGCGGATGCCGGCGATGTCACGAACGGTTTCGCGGATGCCGTCGAGTGAGGCCGGCGCACCCTTGCGTTCCGCCTTCGCGAGGATCGACTCGGGACTTTTCAGGCGCGACTTGACGTGCTCGATCGGGTTGTATTCGCGAGCGTAGGTGAACTCCTCGCGCAGGATGTTGATCTTCGTCATCATCTCGTCGACGCCGAACTTGTACACCATGAGAACGCGTCGGAGATCCTGTGCGAGGTGCTCCACTGCGACCAGCGGTGCCTGCACGTCGTCCGATGCCGGCGAACCCGGTTCGGGTCCACCCACCGTCGTCGTCACTCGATTCCTCCTCGATGTGCTTCGGTATCGAGTCTGCCAGCCCGACGACGACGGGCGACTTCAGGCTCCGCTACGTGCAGGTCGGAGGATGCGGATGTTCGAACAGATCGGGCAGGCCGTCCGAGACCCGGTCGGGGAACTTCGGCTCCCGTTTCTCCAGGAAGGACTCCACTCCCTCGCGGACGTCGCCGGACGTTCCCCGGACGTGGATCCCGATCGACTCTGCCCTGTGGGCGACGTGCGGGTCCGGAGCTCCGAGCATCCGCCACATCAGCTGCCGAGTGAGCGCCACCGAGACCGGCGCGGTTCCGGACACGAGTTCCTGTGCGATCTCGAGGGCACGCTCCTGAACGCGTTCGGCGGGAACCACCTCACGGACGAGACCACGTTCCAGTGCTTCCTCGACGGGCACCATCCGTCCGCCCACGGTCCATTCCACAGCGGTCGAGACGCCGACCGCCCGAGGAAGGAACCAGGTGGAGCAGGCTTCCGGGACCAGGCCGCGACGAGTGAATACGAACCCGAATTTGGCCGTGTCCGCCGCGATGCGGATGTCTGCGGGCAAGGTCATGGTGACACCCACGCCCGCGGCCGGCCCGTTGATCGCGGCGATCACCGGCTTGAGAGATCGATAGATGCGCAGGGTCACGCGACCGCCCAGGTCCGGCGGAGCCCCACCGGTGTCGGGGTCGTCGCCGAGAGCGAAGGTGTCGCCACCTGCTGCAAGATCGGCGCCTGCGCAGAACCCGCGGCCCGTGCCGGTGAGGACGACGGCCCGTACGTCGTCGTCGCTGTCGGTCTCGTCGAAGAGAGAGATGAGTCGCTCTCCCATTTCGTTGGTGAACGCGTTGAGGCGATCTGGACGGTTCAGCCGGATCACGGCGACGGGACCGTGATGTTCGAGCAGCACCTCGTTCTCGGGACCGGTCTTCGTCACATCGTCTCCTCGGTTCGCAGTCGGCCGCTCAGCGCCCGATGATAGGGCTTTCGGCGAGCGGCGAGCCGGCGAATTCGTCCGAGGTGCTCAACGTCCGCCGCTGACGAAGCGATCGTGTACGACCGTGCGGAGCGATCGGGTCTCGACTCCGGCGTCGCGGCGCGCACGGCTCCGGGTGACGAGCACACCGGCGAACGCGATCACCCAGATCGGGTACTGCGCGAACCATGCGACCCGGAACGCGTCGAAGGTGTAACCACCGAGCCGGTCGAGCACGATCCCCATCGTCTGCACGACGAGGAGTGTGGCGAGGAAGCCACCGATGTTGACGATGCCGTTCGCTGTGCCGAGAGCGGAGCCGGGGTTGAACGTGCGGGCGTAGTCGAAGCCGATCATCGACCCCGGCCCACCCACCGAGATGACGATCACGAGCATTACGAGCAGCCAGATCGGCGCGGGACCGGGCAGGGCGAGCACCACCGACCATGTCACGGCGCTCCCCAGGATGATCGTCAGGACGAGCCACGAGCGCCTGAGTGGAAAGCGCCCCGACAGCACCCCGAGGATCGGCCCGGCCGAGATGGCCGTGATCACGGAGACGGTCAGCATCGAGCCGGCGGCCGCAGGTGAGAGGCCCTGCGCGGAGACCAGATACGGCACACCCCACATCAGAGCGAAAGTGGTCACCGAGAACTGCGTCCCCATGTGCGTGAAGAAGCCGAGCTTGGTGCCGGGGCGACGCCACACCGTGCCGAGACCGCCCATCACTTCCCGCAATCCCGACGCGGTGACCTCCCGCGCCTCGCCGCGCGGGGTGTCGCGCACGACGGCGAGGACGAGCACACAAGCAAGCAGCCCCAGCGCCGCGGCGCCGGCGTAAGCAGCACTCCAGCCCACGCCGGTGAGCAGGAAGACGAACGGAACCGCGGAGAGTACCTGTCCGAGCTGGCCGAAGATGCCCGTCAACTGCGACACGACAGGCACCCGGCGGGGAGCGAACCACACGGGTACGAGTCGCAACACCGAAATGAAGGTCAGAGCGTCACCTGTGCCGACCAACACTCGCGCGAGATACGCGACCGGCAAGGACTCGGTGGTCGCGAGCACGACCTGGCCGATCGCGAGGATCACGGCCCCGGCTGCGATCATCCGCCTCGACCCGAACCTGTCGAGCAGCACACCGGCCGGGATCTGCATACCGGCGTACACGATGAGCTGCAGGACGACGAATCCGGAGAGCACGGACGGCGAGATCGCGAACCGTTCGGTCGCTGCGAGGCCGGAGACGCCGAACGCCGTCCGGTGGAGGACGGCGACGATGTAGGCGAATACCCCGACACCCCAGACCAGCCATGCCCTCATGGGGAGGAGACGATACTCCGAGGTCTTTTACCTGGCTAATCAATCGGGGATCACTCGCGGCCGAGCGACACCCACGTCGGGTCGGCTGCGCGAGGACCGGCGACCTTGTCCGCAAGACGGTCCAACCGCGCGAGCTGCTCGTCCGTGAGGACGACGTCGAGCGCACCGGCGTTCTCAGTGACACGATTCGCGTACCGGGTACCGGGAATCGACACCGACGGCAACCCGAACTCACGGCCTTTCACGTCCAGCCACGCCAGGGCGATCTGTGCGATCGTTGCGTCCGCCTCCTGCGCGATCCTGCGCACCTCCTCGCGCACCTCGAGGTTGGCCGGCAGCGCATCGGGGTCGAAGCGGGGGAACCGCTTGCGCAGGTCGTTCTCCTTCACCTGACGGGGATCGAAGGCATCGGTGAGCAGACCCCGGCTCACCGGCGAGTAGGGCACGAAACCGATACCGAGCTCTGCGGCGGTGGGCACTACATATCGTTCGACGTCCCGCGAGACGATGCTCCATTCCGACTGGATCGCCGCGATCGGATGTACGGCGTGCGCGCGACGTAGTTCGTCGCCCGTGGCCTCCGACAATCCGATGTGCCGCACCTTGCCGGCCCGTACGAGTTCGGCAAGAGCACCCACGGTGTCTTCGACAGGCACCTCGGGATCCACACGGTGCAAGTAGTACAGATCGACGTGGTCGACGCCCAGACGTCCGAGCGAGTCGTCGATGGCTTGCTTCGCATACTCGGGGCGGCCGTTGATGCGACGGTTGGCGGTGCCCTTGCCCCCGACCGCGCCGACCAGACCGAACTTCGTCGCCAGCTGGACTTCGTCCCGCCGCTCTTCAAGCAGCTTGCCGACAACCTTCTCACTCGTGCCGCCGCCGTACACATCGGCCGTGTCGATGAAGGTGACACCCAGGTCCACGGCGTGGTGCAGGGTTGCGAGCGCCTCGTCGAGGTCCACCTCGCCGTAGGCGGGGGCGACGGACATCGCACCGTAACCCTGGGCGCTGACGACCAGGCCGGGCGCGAGTTCGACGGTGGGAACAGACATGTACTTCTCCTCGATGGCGACACTGTGCGGGCTTCCGATCGTCCCGCACATCGCCCGCGAGCGCAGGAATTGAAATCGCCGTGAGCCGAGGAGGTCGCAACCTAGGCTGGAAGCCATGGCGACCGACTGGCTCACCCTGCAACGAATTGCCCGCCGCGAGTTCGACGATCGTGTCGCGCAGATCAGCGACTGGCACGTACCCACACCGGACACCGAATGGGACGTCTCCGACCTGGTGTGGCATGTGGTCGACGAGCAGCGCTGGATCCAGCCGTTGCTGTCCGGCCGTTCCCTCGACGACGCGAAGGCCGCGCTCGAACCGATCGGTGACGACCTCGCCGCCGACTGGGCACGATTCGCCGAACAGGCGACCGCCGCGTGGGCGATGACCTCACCGGCTCAGGAGGTCCATCTGTCGTACGGGACGGTCCCGTGCATCGAATATCTGAAACAGCAGGTCGCCGATGTCGCGGTGCACACCTGGGATCTCGCGCGGGCGATCGGCGCGGACGAGAATCTCGACGGCGAACTCGTCGACGCGGTGCTGGCCGAACTCGAACCCCAACGCGACATGCTCGCCTCGAGCGGCTTGTTCGCCGATCCCGTCCCGGTCTCGGACGACGCTCCTCCACAGGACCGGCTCCTCGCACTTACCGGCCGCGACCCCCGGCAGGCCTCATGACGGACCGGCCCGACATCAAGCCCCGCAGCCGGGATGTCACCGACGGCATGGAGAAGGCCGCCTCGCGCGGGATGCTGCGCGCGGTGGGGATGGGCGACGACGACTGGGGGAAACCGCAGATCGGCGTTGCCTCGTCGTGGAACGAGATCACCCCGTGCAATCTCCCGTTGGACCGCCTGGCCCGAGCGGTCAAGGAAGGCGTGCACGCCGCGGGTGGTTACCCACTCGAATTCGGCACCATCTCCGTATCCGACGGGATCTCGATGGGGCACGAAGGAATGCACTTCTCGCTCGTGTCGCGGGAAGTCATCGCCGACAGCGTCGAGACGGTGATGCAGGCCGAGCGACTCGACGGTTCGGTGCTGCTCGCGGGATGCGACAAGTCGCTGCCCGGAATGCTCATGGCCGCAGCGCGACTCGATCTCGCCGCCGTCTTCCTCTACGCCGGTTCCATCCTGCCCGGCATCGCGAAGCTCTCGGACGGCACCGAACGCGACGTGACGATCATCGACGCCTTCGAGGCGGTCGGAGCCTGCGCGCGTGGCCTGATGTCCGAGACCGACCTCGATGCGATCGAACGCGCCATCTGTCCCGGCGAGGGCGCCTGCGGCGGCATGTACACCGCGAACACGATGGCTGCCTCCGCCGAAGCACTGGGGATGTCACTGCCGGGGAGTGCATCCCCTCCAGCGACCGATCGTCGTCGCGACGGTTACGCCCGCCGCAGCGGACAAGCGGTGGTCGAGTTGTTGCGCCGCGGCATCACCGCGTCGGACATCCTCACGAAGGAAGCCTTCGAGAACGCCATCGCGGTGGTCATGGCGTTCGGCGGATCCACGAACGCCGTGCTCCACCTGCTCGCGATCGCTCACGAGGCTCGCGTCGATCTCACGCTCGACGATTTCGTCCGTGTCGGCGCACGGGTGCCGCACCTTGCCGACGTGAAACCGTTCGGACGGCACGTGATGAAGGACGTCGACCACATCGGCGGCGTACCCGTGATCATGAAGGCACTGCTCGACGCCGGTCTGCTGCACGGCGACTGCCTCACCGTCACCGGGCGCACGGTGGCGGAGAACCTGGCAGGCATCGCGCCCCCGGACCCGGACGGCAAGGTGCTGCGTGCGCTGAACGACCCCATTCATCCCACCGGTGGCATCACCATCCTGCGGGGCAGCCTCGCGCCGGGTGGAGCGGTCGTGAAGTCTGCCGGCTTCGACGAATCGGTCTTCGAGGGAACAGCGCGGGTCTTCGAACGCGAACGGGCGGCGATGGATGCGCTCGAGGACGGCACCATCACGGCCGGCGATGTGGTGGTCATCCGTTACGAAGGGCCCAAAGGTGGTCCCGGAATGCGCGAGATGCTCGCGATCACGGGGGCCATCAAGGGCGCCGGTCTCGGCAAGGACGTCCTGCTGCTCACCGACGGCCGTTTCTCCGGGGGCACTACCGGGCTGTGCGTCGGACACGTTGCTCCGGAGGCCGTCGACGGCGGTCCCATCGCGTTCGTCCGCGACGGCGACCGGATCCGTCTCGACGTCTCGCAGGGACGTCTCGATGTGCTGGTCGACGAGGAGGAAATGGAAACGCGGCGGCAAGGCTGGGAACCTCTGCCGCCGCGCTACACCCGGGGTGTACTGGCGAAGTACACGAAGCTGGTCGGCTCCGCCTCGAACGGTGCGGTGTGCGGGTGAGGGCCGGGTGAGTCCTCCCCGCGTCCGGGGATGCTAGATCGGGCGGAAACCTGCGCCCGGGCCACCACCGGCGTTGATGTCGGACAGGATCACGTCGATGTTCGTTCCGACCGCAGGACCTGCGCACGGTGCCAGCAGATAGGCGTTGACCATCGCGACGAGGGTCGAGCCCACCACCACCGGGGCACCCGAGTCGCCTTCGATGACGCAGACCTGCGTCCAGGTCTCCTGCGAGCCGAACACGTCGCCCCACACGACGCCACACGTGTTGCCGGTGGTGCGGCCTTCCTTGCACGCGACGTCCGGGAAATTCGCAGGGGCACCGACACCCGTGATCGTCACGTTGCCCACACGGTTGACCGGGACCACCTTGTCTCGGTCGAACACGATGACGGCGTAGTCGAGCGTGGGGACGCTCGAAGCTACCCGACCCACCGGTCCCGCGGCAGTGTCGTATTCGGCCTTCACCGTCATGCCCGGTTCTCCGCAGTGTCCTGCGGTGAGACCGACGAGGCGACCGGCCGAATCGTTACCGATCGTGGTGAGAGTGCAGTCGTAGATGTCCTCTCCACCGGATCCGAGAGTGATTCCCGACCCTCCGCCGAGGGTTACCGGGGGAGCCGCGACGGCCACACCCGAACCCGTTCCGACCAGTGCGAGTACTCCCGCAATTGCTACAACGAGTTTTTTGAACATGGTGCCCCTCCTGCACTGCCACCACGGGCGGCCGTCGGAATGAGCGTACTAGAGGTTTCCTTCAGATTTCCGGGTTGTGCCCAAGCTTTCCAGAGCTTGACGGGCTTCTTCGAGTTCTCGGCTGAGCTGCGCGACCCGCTCTTCGGCCGCACGACGAGCTTCTTCGATGACCGATTGGACCGCTTCGGTCGCTGTCGGATCGCCGAGTTCACCGACCGCCCGTTCGACGGCGTCGGGCGCGACCGGCGTGGGTTTTCCGACCTTGCGGGTGCCGTGCGCGACCCCCACGGTCCACTCGTTCTCCGGATCGATGGTGAGGGTGATCGTGATCGACGGCGCCTTCTTCGTCTTGCGGGCCGGGGCCTTCGGCTTCGCCGCCGCAACCGCAGACGGGCGGGGGGCGGAAGCCTCGGACGAAATGGGGGTCGTCTGGTTCACGGGTGTCTTCTCCTCGGCGCGGGGGGCGGCAGCAGGTTTCGGGGTTGCAGGTTTCGGGGCTGCAGGCCTCACAGGTACAGCTTTCGCCGGTGGCGCGGGCTGTGCGGGGGCGGACGCGTTCGCGGCCTTCGCAGGGGGACGCTTCGCTCCGGCCGGCTCTCGGGTCGAGCGCAGTTCGTCGACCTCGAAGGGCAACTCGTCGTCGACGCCCTTGGGCCGCACTGTAACCGTGCTCCCGCTGATCGATATCACGCGCGCCGACGTCCCGGGATCGATGCCGAGACTCGGAATACCTTCCACGAGGTAGACGGTCGCGCGGCGCCCCTCCGCGAGAGCCGCGCCGAGCTCTCCGAGTTGTTCCTCCGTAAGGTGATCCGCGCGTCTGCGGGGCGGCATGCGACGTCCTCTCTCGGTGCGCCGAAGGGTCGGCAGGGCTTCGATGACGGTCACTGTCGCACATCTGTACGACACCGTGCGCACGTGTTCCGTGCGACCTGCCGCGCACGTGCGAGCCGGGCACGGTAAGGATGGATGCGTGACCCCGTCCGATCCGGCACCCGCATCAGGAACCGACGTGCTGTCCGTGATCCAGTCACAACTGGAGAACGCGCTGCTCGGAGGCCCTCTTCGCTACACGTTGACCGAGGTGGCCGAGTCGTGTGGGCTCGAACCCGATCGTGTGCGCCGACTCTGGCAGGCCCTCGGTCTGACCGTCGATCCCGATCCGGACGTGGTGATGTTCACCGACGGGGACGTCGAAGCGCTGCGTTGCACAGCGGCGATCATCGAGAGCGGAGCGATCGACGAACGCCTCGAGGTGCCCGCCGCCCGGTCGATCGGCCAGTCGATGTCGCGGTTGACCGAGTGGCAGCTGAATCTGCTCAACACCCACGTGTTCACGCGACTCGCCGCTGCCTACGAGAAGGCGGACACGCCCCCGCAGGAGGAGGAGATCCGTGCGCTCGTCGACCACATCGTCGAGCGCACGGCCGAGCTCACGGTGGGCCTGCAGAGCCATATGTGGCGCCGGCACCTCGTGGCCACGACCGCCCGGACCGCGGCGCGACCGCAGGATTCCGGCGAGCTCCACGAACTCGTCGTCGGCTTCGCGGACATGGTCGGATACACGCGGCTGACCCGGCAGATCGATGCCGCCGCGTTGAGCGAACTGCTCGACTACTTCGAATCGGAGGTCTCCGACGTCATCGCCCGGCACAACGGCTGGGTGATCAAGACCGTCGGTGACGAGGTGATGTTCGCGGCCGAACGACCTGTCGACGCCGCGCGTATCGCACTCGACCTGCAGGATTCGTTCGTCGCCCAGAAGGACTACCCCGATCTGCGGGTCGGATTGGCATGGGGCCAGGCCCTGCCCCGCTTCGGCGACCTGTTCGGTTCGGTCGTCAACATCGCAGCCCGCCTCACCGGTGCCGCGCGGCCCGGCACGATCCTCGTCGACGAGAACCTCGCCGACGCGCTCGCCGACTGCGAAGAGTTCCGGTTCCAGACGGTGCGTACCCTACGGCTGCGGGATTTCCACCATTCCCGCTTGTACGTACTGCGTCGCCCGTACGAGGACCGAGAGGCGAGCGCCGGAGCAGACGCTCTCGGCGACGAGGACATGGGCCTCTAACGATCCGCCCTGCGCGCCCTGCGCGCAGCGATGAAATCGTCGACGATGTGCTCGCATGCGCGCCGGTCGAGCGGCGCGAGCGTGGCGAGTCGGTTGAAGACGATCGGCCCGAGCAACTGGACCAGGGCGAGGTCGTAGTCGAATTCCCCGAGTTCGCTGCGGGCATCGGCAGTGGCGAGCACGCGGTCGAACGACGAGCGGTACCGGTCGACGAGGATCTCGCGTAGCGACTGCAGTTCGGGACGGGCCTCGCGACCCGGCTCCTTCACGAGTTCACCGAGCCCCGGTCCCAGACCCATCCAGCACATCGCCGTCAGCGGGATGGGCGCTTCCTCGATGATGCGTGCCTGCGCGGCGAGCAGTTCGACCAGCCGTGTGCGAAGGTCTCCGCCGTCCGGTACGGGCGGAGCCGGTGGGAGCAGCCGCGCGAAGGCTGCGGCAATCAACTCGGTGCCGTTGGCGAAGTGACGGTAGAGCGTCGCGCGGGCCACACCCGCGGACGCGGTGACTGCATCGATCGTGACCGCGTCGGCGCCGCCGGTCGCCAGCAGTGCGGTCGCCGCGTCGAGCAGGCGCGCCCGCGATCGCACCCTGCGGGGGTCTTCGTCGCGGGCAACGCTGCCGAGCCGAGCGACAGGTTCATGACGGGACTGCGCTCCGGGGTCGACGCTCACATCTCCAGTTGTAGTCGCTGCGCGCTGAGCGTGTTGCAAGACCAGCGGTTCCGCTACGATACCGATAGTCTCGTTTCTCGGTTCCCGGCATTTCCTCCGCTTCCGGAAGGCTCCCGTGTCCGACACCGCCAGCCCGACCACGAATCCGAGTGCCCCGCCCCGCATGACCGGGGCGCAGATCCGACTGCTCGCCGTCGCGTGCTCTGCGGTCGCCGTGGTCATCGCCGCGATGGCATCCCTGAACACGGCCTTGCCGGACATCGCGGTCGACACCGGGGCCACGCAGAGCCAGTTGACGTGGATCGTCGACGGCTACACCCTGGCGCTGGCAGCCCTGCTCCTGCCTGCGGGTGCGCTCGGCGACCGGTTCGGCCGTCGCGGTGTCATGATCGTGGGGCTGATCGTGTTCGCATTCGGCTCGCTGATGCCGTTGTTCGCCGACGCACCCTTGTGGATCATCGGGGCCAGAGCGGTCGCGGGGGTCGGCGCGGCGCTCGTCATGCCGTCGACACTGTCCTTGATCACTGCCGGTTTCGTCGAGGCGCAGCGCGCGCGGGTGATCGGCATCTGGGCTGGTGTGGCCGGATCAGGGGCCGTACTCGGGATGATCCTCTCGGGACTGGTCCTCGAGTACGCGTCGTGGCAGGTGATTTTCGGTGGCTCGGCCGCCATCGCGCTCGTGCTGGTCGGCGTATCACTCACCATCGGATCGTCGCGATCGGCGCAACCGCTGCCGTTCGACTTCGGCGGAGGGATCCTCGTCGTCCTCGCAGTGGGACTTTTCGTCCTCGGTGTGATGGAAGGCCCACACCGCGGATGGGCGGACGTCGTGACGCTGGGGGCGATGATCACGGGCCTGGTCGCCGCCGCCGGCTTCGTCCTCGTCGAACTTCGATCGAAAGCGCCGTTGCTGGATGTGCGCCTGTTCACCGGGCGGGCCTTCGGGGCGGGCGCGGCCGGACTGGCGTTCCAGTATCTCGCCGGCTTCGGTCTCTTCTTCCTGATCGTGCAGTATCTGCAGCTCGTGCTCGGTTATTCGCCGCTTCGCGCCTCGCTGGCACTGACACCGATCTTCTTCGTGGTTATGGGACTGTCCCTCGCGGTACCGATCCTGTTGAAGCGGACCGGTATCCGCGTGCTGCTGAGCGCCGGTCTGGCCCTGATCGGCCTCGGCCTCGCCCTCATGGGCCTGCTCGACGCCGAGTCCTCGTACGTCGAAGTGGCGTTCACATTGACGGTCGCGGGCTTCGGCGTCGGAATCTGCACGGCTCCTGCGACGCACGCGATCGTCACCAATACCCCCGAGGACCAGCTCGGGGTGGCATCGGCCGTCAACGACGCGACTCGGGAGATCGGTGCGGCGATCGGCGTCGCGATCACGGGTAGCGTCCTTGCCGCGGCCTACGGCCACGGAGTCGATCCGGTCGCACCGATGATTCCCGAACCGGCACGGTCCGCAGTTCAGGATTCGCTCGCCGCGGCGATAGCGGTCGCGGAGCAGGCCGGTCCGCAGGGCGAGCAGCTCGCCGAGCTCGCACAGAACGCATTCCTCGACGGACTCCAGCAAGCGTCGTGGGCGGTAGCTGCGATCCTGCTGATCGGTGCCGTGATCTCGGCCTTCTGGGCGCCCGGACGCTCGTAGACATCCGCCACCGGTTCTTCCCGATGCCCGCGACACGAGTCGCGGGCATTGTGCTGTGCGCGGTGTCACGCTAACCTAGATAACAGTTACCAGTCGTCACACTAAAAGGTGGAGACATGACCGCATCGCTAACCCGCGAGACCAGCAAGGGCTTCGTTCCCGGCGTCGCACTGTCCGATCGCGAGGAAACGGCCGCACGGCTGCTCGCCTCGTCGGCGCGCAAGTCGTACGACCCTGTCGTCGAGGTCGACTGGGAAGCCCCCGTCCCGGACGACAAGTTCGGCATGACACCCGAGTGGAGCACGCTCTACGGCACTGCACTGTGGGACGAACTCACCGACGAACAGCGCATCGAGCTGACGAAGCACGAGGCCGCGAGCGTATCGAGCGTCGGCCTGTGGTTCGAGATCCTGCTCATGCAGATGCTCCTGCGTGACGTCTACGACCGCGACAAGCATTCGCGCCACGTCCAGTTCGCTCTCACCGAAGTCGCCGACGAGTGCCGCCATTCGGTGATGTTCGCACGCGCCGGCGAGCGACTGAACATGCCGGGCTACGGGCCTGCGCGTTACATCCACCAGCTCGGCCGCCTGTGGGGCCACTTCTTCAAGGGCGCCAACGCCTACGCCGCCGTCATGGCTGCCGAGGAGATCCTCGACATGATGCAGCGCGACTTCATGCGCGACGAGCGGGTCCAGCCCGTCACCCGGGCGGTGTCGAAGATCCACGTCCTCGAAGAAGCGCGTCACATCCGGTTCGCCCGCGAGGAGGTGGCACGCCGCCTCGCCGGGGCGAGTCGTGCACGACTCGCCATCGAGCGTTTCAACACCGCCCTCGTGGTGTTCTTCGTCGTCAAGAGCATGATCCACCCGGACGTCTACGCCAATGCCGGCCTCGACCGCGAACGCGCGCTTCGGGAAGCCAAGGGCAACAAGCACTATCACGATCGGGTGCGCAAGTCGGGCGCCAAGCTCATGACCTTCCTCGACAGTGTCGGCCTCGTCGGCGGACCGTCGAAGATCCTCTACAAGAAGGTCCACCTGCTCTGAGGGGGGGCCAGCCCGAAACGACCGCGTGCGCAGTTCTTGCCGTCGATCCCCAGAGGGTCCACGACGAGAACTGCGCACGGGTCGTCTGTAGAGCAAGTGGTGGCGTCAGCCGACCTTTTCGGTGGCACCGGCCAGAGTGTCGTCGCGCTCCTGCTCCGGGAAGAGCAATCGCGTGATCTTCCGGGCGGTGTCGGCCACGATCGGAGCCACCCATTCCAGACGGGTCGAGCGGGCATCCGCGGCCAGCGACAGAGCCGCGACCGGACCGTCGACACCGCGGAGCGCGACACCCACACATCCGATGCCGCGTGCCGCCTCCTCGCGCTCGAAGGCGACACCGCGGCGCTTGCGGATGCGATTGAGTTCCTGATGCAGCGCCACCTGGTCGCGGATCGTGCGCTCGGTGCACGGGATCAACTGCTTGCCGTAGAGGGCATCGATGCGTTCGGGTTCGAGCCACGCCAGGATGGCCTTTCCGGCCGCGGTCGCGTAGGCAGGGAATCGTCCGCCGACACGCGACGGCACGCTGGACACGAGCTGTCCACCGACCTTGTCGAGGTAGAGCACCTCGTTTCCTTCGAGGACCGTCAGATGCACCACGGCACCGGTCTGCATCGCCAGGTCGTGGAGATGCGGTGCGGCGGCCTCCCGGATGCGGCGGTGCCCGGTGTCGCTGCCACCGAGGCCGAGAGCACGCGAGCCGAGGCAGTACCCGAAGGATGCGTGCTCGATCCAGTCGCGGCGAACGAGATGATCGAGGATCCGGTGCACAGTCGAGCGCGGCAGACCCGAGCGACAGGTGACCTCTTCGAGAGTGAGGGCGCCTCGACTGTCGAATGCCTCGAGGATCAAGGTCATCCGGTCGACCATCGATGGCGGAAGTTCACGCTTCGCCGAGGTTCCGACGGGCTCGAGCGAGGAGTCGACGGCGGTCAACTGCACCTCCATAAGTCCTGGCCACGACCCTGCGCGCCTCATGAAACTGGAATCTGTTCCAGTACGTTAGCAGTATCACAGGGGCCACCGGAAGAGGTGCACACAGACTGTAGGTACGCCGCTGCGAAGACTTCGACGGGAGGGAATCCCTACGTGTCTGGTCGGGATCGGCCGGACAGGTTATTGTCGGGACCGTGAGCAAGACGTACGAGTGGTCGGCACAGCGACCGCACCGTCGTGCACACCTTTCGTGTATCTGCGGGTGCCGGGCCCGCTGACCGCCGCACCCGCCCCTGCCCCCACGACGGCCACCCCGCGGTGGCGTCGTGCCCGAGGCCCGAAGGTCAGCACGTCGACGATCCGACCATCTCCCGAATCCGGAGCAGAACCATGAGTGACACCACCCCCGACGCAATCGACCCCAGCGCGAACTGGAGCTTCGAGACCAAGCAGATCCACGTGGGCCAGCCCGCCGGCGGCGACACGAAGGCCCGGGCGCTCCCGATCTACCAGACCACCAGCTACACCTTCGACAGCACCGATCACGCCGCAGCGCTGTTCGGCCTGGCCGAGCCGGGCAACATCTACACCCGCATCATGAATCCGACGCAGGACGCGGTCGAGCAGCGCATCGCCGCCCTCGAAGGTGGCGTCGCCGCCCTTCTGCTCGCGTCCGGCCAGGCCGCGGAGACCTTCGCGATTCTCAACCTGGCGCAGGCCGGCGACCACATCGTGTCGAGCCCCTATCTCTACGGCGGCACCTACAACCTGTTCCACTACACGCTGCCCAAGCTGGGCATCGAGGTCACCTTCGTCGAGGATCCCGACAACCTCGACCACTGGCGCGAGGCCATCCGCGACAACACGCGCGCGTTCTTCGGTGAGACGATCGCCAACCCGAAGAACCACATCCTCGACCTGCCCGGCATCTCCGAGGTCGCCCATGAGAACGGGCTGCCGCTGATCGTCGACAACACGGTCGCCACTCCCTACCTGCTGCGTCCGCTCGAGCACGGTGCCGACATCGTCGTGCACTCCGCCACCAAGTACCTCGGTGGCCACGGAACGGCGATCGCCGGCGTCATCGTCGACGGTGGCAAGTTCGACTGGACGCAGGGCCGGCATCCCGGCTTCACGACACCCGATCCGAGCTACCACGGTGTCGTCTTCGCCGACCTCGGTGCACCGGCCTTCGCACTCAAGGCGCGCGTGCAGCTGCTGCGTGACGTCGGTGCGGCGGTCTCGCCGTTCAACGCATTCCTCATCTCGCAGGGCCTCGAAACGCTGAGCCTGCGCATCGAACGGCACGTGGAGAACGCCCAGAAGGTCGCCGAGTTCCTCGAGAGCCGCCCCGAGGTCGCATCGGTCGCGTACGCCGGCCTGAAGTCCTCGCCGTGGTACGACCGCGCGCAGGCGCTGACTCCCAAGGGCGCGGGCGCAATCGTGGTGTTCGAACTCGCCGGCGGCATCGACGCAGGCAAGCGGTTCGTCAACGCGCTGACCCTGCACAGCCACGTCGCGAACATCGGCGACGTCCGGTCGCTGGTCATCCACCCCGCGTCGACGACGCACTCTCAGCTCACGGTCGACGAGCAGTTCGCCGCGGGCGTCACTCCGGGCCTCGTGCGGCTCGCAGTGGGCATCGAGCACATCGACGACATCCTCGCCGACATCACCGCGGGCCTCGAGGCCGCAGGTAGCTGATCCGACGGGTTCGACGACGAGCGACGGCCCATCCTCCCGTAAGGGGGATGGGCCGTCGTTTGCCGTATCGACTCTCGGCACACCGGATGTCAGTCCTTGCGCACGACAGCCTCCGCGAACCGCTCGGCCTGCGCGCTGCTCTCGAGCAGTTGCCTGACCAACCACAGGCTCAGGACACGGGTGACGGCAGCCGCGAGATAGACGGCAGCGCCGACCAGAGTGATCGCCACGAATCCCAAGGCCAGCAATTGATAGGACAGCAGGTCGCGGGCGTCGGACAGTGTCAGCGAGGCGATGTAGACGACGAAGACCGCCGCCGCCCCGACCACCATCAGAATCAGGCCGATGATCCGGGCTTTTCCACCCGATCCGGAGCGGGGAGCGTCGAGCCCCAGTGCCGCGACATCCTTCTTGAACTGTTCACGTCGTTCGTCGACGAGTGCGGTCATGGTCATCCTCCTAGATAGGTGGTGGAAAGTTCTTCTTCGATTTCCGCCGGGTCACCGGTACGCACCACGCGGCCCTGCAGCATCAGCGCGGCGCTGGTGGCGATCGGAAGGACTGCACGTGCGAACTGCTCGGCGACGAGAATCGATACACCCTCGGCAGCGAGTTCGCCGACGATGTCGTAGATCTGGGAAACGATACGTGGCGCCAAGCCCATCGACAGCTCGTCGAGGAGCAGCACCGTCGGATGGGTCCCCAGCGCCCGCGACAGCGCGAGCATCTGCTGCTCGCCACCGGACATCGAACCGGCCAACTGCGACCGTCGTTCACCGAGCACCGGGAACCGGGTATAGGCCACCTCTTCGAGGTCCGCGAGCGACACCCCGGTGCCCGTCGCGATCCAGAGGTTCTCGCGCACAGTGAGGTTGGGGAAGACGCCCCGCCCTTCCGGAATCGAACACACGCCCAGGCGTGCGAGTTCGGCTGCGGACACCCCGTTGACGACACGGCCGGCCAACCGGAACTCTCCCGAGGACACGGGATGGATTCCGGAGCACACGCGCAGAGTTGTCGTCTTCCCACCGCCATTGGGTCCGAGCAACGCGACCACCGTTCCGGGTCCGAGCACGAGGTCTACACCGTGCAACACCTCGATGGCTCCGTATCCGGCTCGGACACCGGACAGTTCGAGCAAAGGTTCGGTGCTCATACCGCCTCCTCTTCGGTGCCGATGTAGGCATTGATCACTGCCGGATCGTTCTTGATCTCGTCCGGAAGACCGCTCGCCAGTACCGCCCCGTAGTCGAGTACATGGATCCTCGAGCAGATCTTCATCACGAGCGGAATATCGTGTTCGACAAGACATATCGCGAGTCCGTCGTCTGCCAGTTCACGGAGCAGGCCGGCGAACGCCTCGGTTTCCTGCTCCGTCTGCCCGGACGCGGGCTCGTCGAGCAGCAGCACGCGCGGGGACGTCATCAACGCCCGAGCGACCTCCACGACGCGAGCCCGGCCGGTGGGAACATCCGAGACGTCCGTGTTCGCGATATCGGACAGTCCGGTCAGCTCGAGAAGGCGATCGGCTTCCGCATCGACGTCGATCTTGTTGTTTCCGTTGGCATTGTGGATGTCACCCGCTACCCGGAGATTGTCCCGTACGGAAAGCGACACGAACAGCTCGAGGCGCTGGAAGGTGCGAGCCATACCCATCCGAGCCCGTTTGTACGGCGGCAGGGAAGTGATGTCCCGGCCGTCGAGGAATACCTTTCCGGCCGTGGGGCGCTGCAAGCCGGTGACAGTGTTGAACAGCGTCGTCTTCCCGGCGCCGTTCGGGCCGATCAGCCCTGTCACGGTTCCCGGTTCGATTCCGATGCTCACGTCCTTGACGGCGACGTGACCACCGAATCGCACGGTGATGCCGCGAGTTTCCAGAATCGGTGCGTCAGCCATGGGGGATCAATTCCTTCTCCGAACCGGCGGGGCGAACAGGCAGATATCCGTCGATGCCGAGTTCACGATCGATCTCCTCCCGTGCGTGCGCACTGTAGGGCTCGTCGATACCCACCCGCTCCGGGATCAGGGGCGCGCGGCGCTGTGCTTCTTCGGCACCGAGCACCGCTTCGGGCATCAGCCACCGGCCCATCACCGGGAGCATGAAGACCGTCGCGATGGTGATCGACGCGAACCACCAGTTGTCGAGCACACCGAGGAGTGCGAGCAGATACGACACGAGTACGACCGCAGCACCTCCGGCCAGGACGGGTTTGGCGTTCTTCAGGTGACGGTAGCCCTCCACCATCTGGTGGACGCTGCCGCTCGGATTGGCGGCGACGCCGATACCGATCAGGGCAGGGCTGACCGCGGCGACATGCCCGAGGAATGTCCACATGCCGGCCAACTCCGGTTGGTCCGCAGCCAGATTCGAGAACGACACCATGATGACGGCGAAACCGACACCCGACAGCAGACCGCCGAACAACGCGCCGGAGACGTATCCGATTCCAGCGACGACGGTGAGCATCAGCAGCGACAGACTCACCATGATCGAGAAGCTCTCGTTGGACACCGAGCCCATGGCGCTCGACATGAACAGACCACCCAGGCCTGCGATACCTGCCGAAAGGGTGAACACCCCGAGCTTGAGACGCACCAGGCTCTGGCCGAGCATGGCCGTCGCGGCAGGACTGTCCTTCATTGCGGCGAGCCGCCGTCCATAGCCGCTGTTGCGCAAGGCGATGACGCCCACACCGAGAACGGCGAAGAGCACCGTCACCGTCATGAGGAAGGTCGTCTCGTTCCGCAGGTCCAGCGGCCCCACCTTCAGCGGCGGTATCGCGATGTTGCCGTCGGTGAACAGCGAGAACTTGATGCCGAACAGCTCGTGCTGCGTGGTGTCGCGCAGCACCATGTTCGACAGGAACACCCCGAATGCCATGGTGGCCAGAGCCAGATAGAGACCGCGCAACCGCAGGGCCGGGAGCGCGATGAGCCCGCCGATCACCGCGGTAACAGCCACACCGAGCGCGACGCCCCACAGGTTCAGGTGGGCGGCCAATCCGCTTCCGGAGATACCGAAATGGAATGCCACGATCGTGGCGATGGCCCCGAAGGACACCGGCGCCAGGTTCATCTCACCGGCATATCCGGTGAGCAAGGTCAGCGACAGCGCGATGATCGCGAAGGTCATGCCGATCGTCAGCGTGGTGATCGCCGACGTCACCATCAGCAAGCGAATGGCGTAGACGATGACGACGAGCGCCACCGCCCAGGCGACAGCCTTGCGTACCGACGGCACGTGATAGCGCTCCCTGGTACGGACGACCGCGCCGCGCAGTCGATCCTGCGGCAGCACGACGAGAACCACGAACAGCGCGATCATCGGCAGGGACACCCGCAGGTTGGAGGTCCACGTCCAGGCGGTCGGGAAGTAGGCGAGCACATAGGTGGCCGCCAGGCCGAGGAACAACGCTCCCGCGAAGGTGCGCGGAATACTGCGCAGCCGGCCGAACATCGCGGCCGCGAACGCGTCGATGACGAGCAAGGTCAGCATGTTCGCTTCGAGGGTGCCGCCGTTGATCGGCGTCACCAGGACACCCGCGAGGACCGCCAGCGTCGAACCCATCATCCAGGACAGCGCTGCGAGCCGGTCCGGGTCGTGTCCGTTCAACCGCAGTAGATCGGGATCGTCGACCACGCCTCGCATGGCCACACCGGCGCGCGTGCGAACGAACATGACGCGCAGTCCGATTGCGATCAGCGCCGCAGCCGCAAGGCAGATCAGTTCGTGGTAGCGGATGGCGACGCCGAAGATCTCGATCTTCGCCTGGTCTCCGAAGAACATCGACATGGTGCGGGCGGTCTCCGGATGCCAGAACCAGTGCGAAACCGAGAGCATGCCGAGCAGGATCGACACCGTGACGACAATCTTGGTGACCTCGGCGGTGTCGCGCATCCCGCGCATGATCACGACATAGAGCAGCAGGCCCATCATCGGACCGAGCACGCCGAGCACGAGCAGCAGTGCGACCGGCGTGGGCAGACCCCAGCCGTAGCGCAGTTGCCAGTAGGCGAACGCCCCGAGCATCGCCTGCGCGCCGTGGGCGAAGTTGAAGATGCCGGACGTGTTGTAGGTGAGAACGAGGCCCGATGCAGCGATCGCGTAAACCGATCCGAGCACCAGCCCCACGACCGTGAAGGTCAGAAAGGTGTCCATGCGAGTACCTCTGGTCGGGGTGCCGGCGAGCGCGTGTCACGCCTCGCCGGCACCGTGCCCTCGGATCAGACGGTCGGTCTGATGACGTTCGGGTTCAGGTATTTCGTCGCGATGCGATCGGGGCCGAGTTCGGTGCCCCACGTGCTCGGATCGGTGGCGACGCGGTAACGGTCGTCGCACTCGAAGGTGCCCGCCTCTGCCGGGAACGCCTGGGTGTACTCGGCACCGGTGAGCTTGACGACGAGCCCACAGGTTGCCGGCATGTTGTTGCCCGGATCGGTGACCGCGTGCAGGCCACCTCCGTCCCACTCGTTGATCTGTGAGAGCTCGTCGATGACGCACTGACGGGTCAGATCGGATCCGCACGCGTCCGCGGCGGTCGCCCACAGCAGGAACGACGAGGTTGCCTGCATGCCGAGCAAGGCGGTCTTTCCGCCCTGTTCCGAAACGAGGTCGACGTACTTCTTCACGGCCGGGACCGCGTCGGCGTTCTCGATCATCTGGAAGGTCATGCCGGCGTGCAGATTGTCGAGCAGGCCGTTCTCGCCGTTCCACGCCTGAGCGGCGTTGCCGTACCAGGTGGCCTCACCGAGCAGGATCGGATCGATGCCCGCCTGGTCGAGCGCCTTCACGAAGTTGAACTCGGCCGGGACCGGAGAACGCGAGGTCCACAGACCCTTGACCCCGCACTGCTTGAACTTCTCGGCGAAGGGCGCGTAGCTCGACTCCCCCTCGTAGTTGAGCGTGACCCCGCAGTTCTTCAGTGTGAAACCGGCGGCCTTCGCGATGGACCGGATCTTGGTGCTCGCCGAGATGATCGTGGGCATGGTGCTGTCGACGACGTCGAAATCGCCGACCAACTCCGGGTACATCTCGGCGATCTGGAACCACTGCGAGCCGTTCGCATAGTCGACGGGGAACGGGACGCCCTGGTAGGTCATCGGGCCGTTGGCCGCGTCGGGAGACACCGTGAAGGCGGGAACAGCAGCGAGATTGCAGGCGACACGTGTCTGCTCGGAAGTCTGGTCCATGGCGAAGCCGTGGCCGACCATCATGAACTCGCTCGCGCACGCGTTCTGCATCATGGCGTTGGCCTGCATCATCGCAGCGTCGTAGTGGGTGCCGACGATCGTGCGACCGTTGATGCCGCCTTGCGCGTTGCACCAGTCGATCATGGCGGCGACTGCGTCACCGATCTCCTTGTTCAGTCCGGGGCTCTTCGAGTAGCCCCGATCGTCGCCGTAGCCGATCCGGATCTCGGCATCACTCACCCCCTGATCGGTGCTTCCTGCAGCGTCACCGGGACCGCACGGGGATGCGAGGGTTCCGAACGACTCCTCGGCCGATTGGGCAGCCACCGCGCCGACGGCACCTGCCGGGGCGAGCGCGCCGGCCGACGGGTCGGCACCGCGGTCCGACGCACAAGCGGACGTTGCCACTACGATGGCGAACAGGCTCGCCATCGATTTCGATGCAGCACTGAGTTTCACGACGATGTACTCCTTCGTCTCGGTCTGGGCCGAGGCGCGATGAGGGGCGCCGGACAGTAGGCCGGGTGCCGCGAAGGTAGCCATCCGGACGAATGAGACTTGCGCCACTCCCACTCACCGAGACTGTTCTGTGACTGTCGACACAGCACGTAGGATCAGGTGTACTCCGTCACTCGGATACAGCCACCGAGCCCCTGTGTCCGCCCTGCCACGCGACGATTACGTGCGGGATCCCCAGAAAGGCGAATCCTTGACAGCACCAGCAGATCTGCAGCAGATGATGCAGAAGGTCGTTCTTCGGCTCACCGGCCCCGGCGGCCGGTTCGAGATCGTGGAGGAGGACGTTCGCGGCAATCGCATGCAGGTGATGCGCAACCGCGATCGCCGCGTCGGCGACCTCGTCGCCGAGTCCCGCCGGTGGGGAGATCGCGACTACATCGTCACCGCCGACCGCCGCATCTCGTTCGTCGAGCACGCCGATGCGGTAGCCGCGCTCGCAACCGCACTGCGTGACGACTACGGCGTGGGCAAAGGCGATCGTGTCGCCATCCTGGCAGCGAATACACCCGAATGGATCATCACGTTCTGGGCCACCCAGTGCCTCGGCGCGATCACGGTAGGGCTCAATTCCTGGTGGACGCCGGCCGAAATCGCTTACGGAGCAGAGCTCGTCGAACCGAAGGTGATCGTGGCCGACGCCAAGCGCGCCGCGCATCTCGCCGCAGCCGACGTCTCGGGATTCACCTTGCTCGGCATCGAGGAGGATGTGCCCCGGATCGTCGCGGAGCGGTCCGGCGCGGAACTGCCGTCCGCCGATGTGGACGAGGACGATCCCGCGGTCATCCTGTTCACCAGCGGGACGAGCGGACGCCCCAAGGGCGCCTTGCACTCGCATCGCAACCTGCTCGCGGTGGTCGACTACCACCGCTATTCGGATGCGCTGGTCGCAGCTATGCGGCAGGTCCCCTACGACGACTCGGTACCCAGCGACAATCGATATCTGTTGGCGTCACCTCTCTTCCACATCGCGAGCCTGCACAATCTCGCGGTGCCGCGACTGGCGACCGGCAGCGCGGTCGTCATGACCGAGGGCGCATTCGACATCGACAAGGTGTTCTCCCTGATCGAACAGGAAAGGGTGACCAACTGGGGTGCCGTGCCGACCATGGCTGCCCGCATGCTCGAGCACGAGAACCCCGGTAAGTACGACCTGTCCTCGCTCACGGCGTTCGCACTCGCCTCGGCGCCGTCGTCTCCCGCGCTGAAGCAGCGGCTGCGCGAGAAGTTCACCTTCGCCGACCAGGCGTTGGTGGACAGTTACGGTTTGACCGAGTGCAGTACGGCCGTCGCCGTGGCCACCGCCCCCGAACTCGAAGCGTTCCCGGGCACACTCGGTAGCCCGATCATCACCGTGAGCATGGAGATCCGCGATCCGTTCGGCGAACGGGTACCCGACGGCACCGAAGGCGAGGTGTGCGTCCGCAGTCCCTATGTGATGCTCGGTTACTGGAAGGATCCGGCGGCCACCGATGCCGCGATCACCGCCGACGGATGGTTGCGGACCGGCGACTACGGCACGGTCGAGAACGGCCGCCTGCGGTTGACCGGGCGACGCTCGGACCTGATCCTGCGTGGTGGGGAGAATGTCTATCCGACGGAGATCGAGCAGCGTCTCGACGAGCACCCCGATGTTGTGGAGAGCGCCGTGATCGGCGTCGACGACGACGATCTGGGGCAGGAGGTCGCAGCTGTCGTCGTGCTGCGGCCCACGAGCACCGTCACCGAGGACGATCTGCGGTCGTTCTGCGCCGAACGGTTGGCCTACTACAAGGTCCCCACCGTCTGGCGGATCACGCAGGATCTGCTTCCCCGCAACGCGACAGGCAAGATCGTCCGCCGCGCCGTCACCGTCTGATCAGCGGTACGCCGCGACCGTGCTTCACCCGTCCAGGCCGAACAGGGCAGCAGCATTGTCGCGGCACACCGCTCGTATCCAGTCACTGTCGGGCGCAACGCGTTCGAGCACCTCGAGCTGGTGGATATAGCCGTAGGGGATGTTCGGGAAGTCGCTGCCCAGCAGGATCTTCTGCCGAAGCACGTCGAGACGGGGCAGCTCATCCGACGGGAACGGGGCATCCTCCTCGGCGAAATCGGTGAACGCCATCGTCGTGTCGAGGTACACCCGCTCGTACCGTTCGGCGAGGTCGAGGAACTCGCGGTATTCGGGCATGCCCATGTGCGCGACGATCACCGTGAGTTTCGGGTAGCGGCGCATCAGCTCCTCCATCGGCGCGGGGCCGGTGTGCGTTCCGGGCGCCGGCCCCGACCCGCAATGCACGACGATGGGCACTCCCGCGTCCTCGAGCACACCCCACACATCGTCGAGGAGCGGGTCGAGCGGCGAATAGTCCCCGACCTGAATATGGGATTTGAACACGCGAGCGCCCGCGCCGATCGCCGACGCCACGTAATCCTTCGCGTCCGGCTCCGGATAGAACGTGGCGGTGTGGAGGCAGTCGGGAGTCCGTGATGCGAAATCGGCCGCCCAGGAGTTGAGCCACGCCGCCATCTCCGGTTTGTGCGGGTACAGCATGGAGGTGAACCGCCGCACCCCGAACTCGCGCAGACGAGCGACACGTCCCTCCTCGTCGTGCCGGTAGGTGATCGGCCACGGGCGACCGATGAGCGGTCCTGCCGAGTCGAAGTACGCCCACACCTTGTCCATGACCTTGCGAGGCATGAAATGCGTGTGGACATCGACGAGGTGGTCGATCCCGTGGTTGCTACGGAACCGGGCGATCCGCTCGACTTCGTTCATGACGCGACCGTACCCGGCCGGGCTTCTATCACTGCGAGAGCGGCAATTGAAAGCCCTCATCGGAGCGATCCATGTCACAAGAGCCGATGGCGACAAAGGATTGCCTAACCAATACTATGTGACCGTTGCATTACCAAATGTTGAGCGTTTTGGCTTTCGTCACGACGCCCACCCGCCCCCTCGGAGTCACACCGTGAAATTGAACTTCAAGCGAATGCTGTTCGCCCCGGCCCTCGCCGGCGCGCTCGTCCTCACCGGCTGCGGGGACAGCGGTTCCGACGAGACCACCTCCGAGAACGGCGCGACCGTCACCGTCGAGACCAACAACGGTGAGATGGAAGTTCCGGCGAACCCCGAGCGCGTGGTCGCCCTGGACAACAAGTCGTTCGAAATGCTGCGGGACTGGGGCGTCACGCCCGTCGCACTGCCGAAGACCCTCCTCCCCAACACGGGCTTCGATCAGTGGCGCGAGGACGAGTCCATCCTCGATGTCGGTACGCATCGCGAGCCGAAGCTCGAGCTCGTCAGCGAGGCCGAGCCGGATCTCATCATCGGCGGATCGCGCTTCACCGAATTCACCGACGAGCTGTCGAAGATCGCTCCCGTCGTCGACGTCTCCGCGCTGGACGACTCCGAGGGCGGCTACATCCAGGGACTGAAGGACCAGACCCTGGCGCTCGGCCAGATCTTCGAGAAGGAAGCCGAAGCCGAAGCGATCGTCGCCGAGCTCGAGTCCGCAACCGCGGCTGCCCAGGCAGCCACGAACGGTGAGACCGTATTCCTCTCCGTCGTCTCCGGCGGCAAGATCGACAACGGCGCGGGTCGTATCGGCCGTCTGCTCGAAGGGGTGAACCTGAAGGATGTCTTCGCCGGTGACGCCGGTGACGTCCACGGCGATTCCGGCCTGGCTCCCGAGACCATCGCACAGGCGAACCCCGACTGGGTGATCGTGATGGATCGCGACGCCGCCACTGCTGTCGCCGGCGAGGAAGCTCCGCAACCGGCCGCCGCCGTCTTCGACGCACAGGAAGCGTTCGCGGACACCACCTTCGCCAAGAACGGCCAGATCATCTACCTGGACGGCGATTTCTACAAGCGTGAGGGCATCGAGTCCTACACCGAGGCGTTCCGGCAGATCGCCGATGCCTTCGAAGCCGCGAACACGTCGGCTCGGTAAGTCCCTGTTGCTCAGCGCTCCGTAAGCAGCCTGCCCCGGCCCGGATCACGGGCCGGGGCAGGCTGCATGCGCGAGTGCACTTCTCGAGATCCGAGTCCCATGACGAAGAACAAAGTGCTGCTGCCGGTGATCTCGGTGGTCGTGCTGGCACTGATCGTGGCGTCCCTGATGGTGGGCGGCTACGACATCACCATCGAGTCGCTGATCAACGACCCTGCGGCCCGCGAGATGTTCTTCATCTCCCGCGTGCCGCGCACCCTCGCCCTGATCTTCGCGGCGGCCGCGATGAGCATCTCGGGCGTGATCATGCAGTTGATCACCCAGAACAAGTTCGTCGAACCGACCACCGCGGGCACGGCACAGTGGGCCGGTCTCGGGCTGCTGGCGACATTGATCGTCGCTCCGAACGCCTCGCCCATGACCAAGATGGTGATCGCGGTGATCTTCGCGTTCGCCGGCACGATGGTCTTCATCGTCGTCCTGCGCCGGATCGCTCTGAAATCGTCGATCATCGTGCCGCTCGTCGGCATCATGCTCGGCGCGGTCGTCGGCTCGATCACCACCTTCCTGGCCGGCAATTTCGACCTGCTGCAATCCATGTCGGCCTGGCGCTCGGGTGGCTTCAGCAGCGTGGTGCGCGGCTTCTACGAACCCCTGTGGGCCGTGCTCATCGTCGCGGTCCTCGCCTATCTGCTCGCCAACCGGTTCACCATCGCCGGTCTCGGTAAGGATCTCGCCACCAACGTCGGCCTCAAATACGAGCAAGTCGTCTTCCTCGGCGTCACCCTCGTTGCCGTCGCGACCGGTGTCACCACCGTGGTGGTGGGCTTCATCCCGTTCCTGGGCCTGATCGTCCCGAATCTCGTGTCGATGATGCTCGGCGACGACATGCACAAGAACCTGCCGTGGGTCGCCGTCATCGGCGCCGGGCTGCTTCTCGCGTGCGATCTCGTGGGCCGCACGATCGTCGCTCCGATGGAGATTCCCGCGTCCGTCGTCCTCGGCGTCGTCGGCGCCGTCGTCTTCATCACTCTGGTTCTGAGGCAGCGTCGTCATGTCAGTGCTTGATTCCGTACGCACGCGGGCCGTTTCGGCCGGTAAGGCCGAACGTCGCCGTCTGTCGCCGGGTGTGCGTCTGGCGATCGTCGCGGTGATCGCCGCATTGGCGGTCGCCTGCTATCTGTTCCTGTTCATCCGCGGTTCGTTCGACTTCACCTTCCCGCGCCGTCTCACCGTCCTCGGAGCCATGCTGGTCGCGGCGTTCGCGCACGGCATGGGAACGGTCGTGTTCCACACGGTCACGGACAACCGCATCCTCACGCCGTCCATCATCGGGTTCGACTCCCTGTACACGTTGATGCAGACGCTGACCGTCTTCTTCTTCGGAGCGACCGCGATCGCGACGTCCGAGGGCATCCCGAAGCTCGTGCTGCAGACCGCCCTCATGGTGGCGTTGGCGACCTTGCTCTACCGCTGGCTGTTCTCCGGGCGTTTCGGCAGCCTGTTCCTGATGCTGCTCGTGGGCGTCGTGCTCGGTATGGCCTTCGACAGTCTCTCGACGTTCATCCAGCGGGTGCTCTCCCCCACCGAGTACGACATGCTCTCGGTCGAACTGATGGGCCGGCTGTCCTCGGTACCCGGCGACTATCTGCCTCTCGCGTTCGGCATCTGCATCGTCGTCGGTGTGATCCTGTGGCGTCGTCGTCACCGCCTCGACGCACTGCTGCTCGGACGCGACACCGCGACCAACATCGGTGTCGCTTACAAGCGCGAGCTGACGCTGATGCTCGTCCTCATCGCGCTGCTCGTGGCGTTCGCGACCGCACTGGCCGGACCGATGACCTTCTTCGGTTTCCTCATCGCCACCCTCGCCTACCAGATCACAGGTTCGTACAAGCACCAGTACGTCATGCCCATGGCCTTCCTGCTCGGTGTGACGACCCTGGCCTTCGGCCAGTTCTTCATGCAGCACGTCTTCTACGCGGGCGGATTCCTGACGGTGATCATCGAGTTCGTCGGCGGCATCTTGTTCCTGTTCATGCTCCTGAGAAAGGGAACGCTGTGATCGAGTTCCACGACGTCTCGATGTCGTACCTGGACAAGCGGGTCCTCGGCCCAGTCTCCGGCACGATCCGCGAAGGCGGCATCACGTCGCTCATCGGACCGAACGGCGCCGGCAAGTCGACGCTCATGACGATCATCGGGCGCCTCCTCCAGCCCACCACCGGCACCGTCACCGTCGGCGGGCTCGACGTTCATTCCACGAAGACGCAGGAACTCGCCAAGCATGTGTCGATCCTGCGGCAGGAGAACCACATCACCGCGCGCCTGACGGTCCGCGAATTGGTCGGCTTCGGCCGGTTTCCGCACTGCCAGGGCCGGCTCACCGCGGAGGACGAGCGGCATGTCGACGAGGCGATGGAGTTCCTCAACCTTACCGACTTCGCCGACCGCTTCCTCGACCAGCTCTCCGGCGGACAGCGGCAACGCACCTTCGTTGCGATGGTGCTGGCGCAGGACACCAAGTACGTCCTGCTCGACGAGCCGCTCAACAATCTCGACATGAAGCACGCCGTGCTGATGATGCGTCAGCTGCGACGCGCAGCGGACGAACTCGGCAAGACGATCGTGCTCGTCATCCATGACGTGAACATCGCCGCCGCGTACTCCGATCACATCATCGCGTTGCGTGACGGTCTGATCGTCACCAGCGGCCCATCCGCCGAGATCATGCAGGACGAGATCCTCACCGACGTGTTCGACACCCCCGTGACCGTCCACGACATCAACGGGCAACCCACAGCCGTCTACGCACGCTGACGGACCGGGATCCCCGCCGGGGGCCGCTCAGAACAGGGTCAACTCGGCGTCGTCGACGCGCTTCGCCGGCTTGTGCGCGACCACAGGCGTGCTGGGCACCTCGATCGGACCGGGACGCGCCGCGATCTCGCGGGCGGCCTGCCCGGCGAGGGTGTCGGCCATCTCGTTGAAGTGGTTGCCGACGTGGCCGCGCACCCACCGGAAGCGCACCGGACCGGTGCGCTCGGTGAGTTCGTGATCGATGGCGCGTACGAGCTCGAGGTTCTTCACCGGCGCGCCCGTGGCCGTCTTCCAGCCCTTGCGCTTCCATCCGGGCAGCCATTCGGAGGCGCACTTGATCGCGTACTGCGAATCGGATTCGATGATCATCGGCTCGGAACCGGGATGCGCGCGCAGCGCCTCGAGCACCGCTCGGAGCTCGGCGATCTGATTCGTGCCCGAACGCTCGCCGCCCGAGGCGCTGGGCCCTTCGTGATTGACCCACGCCCACCCGATGGCGCCGCCGGGATTGCGAAGGCAGGATCCGTCGGTGCTCACGATGATCATGCGCCCGACCATAGCCGCACCCTCCGACACCGCGAAAGTCGGCTCCAGCGCCCGGAGTACGGTAGGACGGTGACCGTGTCCCACGAGCGTGACCGTCGCATCGCGAGGGTGGTGGACGACGCACCTCTCGATACCCGCGTGCGCGTGCCGTGGCCGGTCGATGTGGTGCGCACCCTGCGCCCGCTTCAGCGCGGGCCGTGGGATCCGTGTCATCGCGTCGTCGCAGGCGCCGTCTGGCGCACCTCCCGCATGGACACCGGAGCCGTGACCTACCGGCTCACCCAGGACGGCCCGCACGGCGCGCGGTGTCTGGCGTGGGGTCCGGGTGCATCCGAACTGGTCGAGCGACTGCCGGCGCTGCTGGGCGCCGACGACGACCCGTCCGGCTTCGTTCCGGAGCACCCTCTGCTCGTCGAGGCTCACCGGCGCATGCCCGCCCTGCGGATTCCCCGCACCGGCCGGGTGCTCGAATCCCTGGTGCCGGCCGTCCTCGAACAACGCGTGCACGGGGTGGCGGCGTTCGCCTCGTGGCGGCGCCTCGTCACACGGTTCGGTGATCCGGCGCCGGGGCCGGCACCGGAAGGTATGCACGTCCCGCCGTCGGCACAGACGTGGCGGACGGTGCCGTCGTGGGAGTTCCATCGTGCGAATGTCGATCCCGGGCGGGCACGAACCCTCGTGCGATGTGCCCGGCTCGCCGACTCCCTCGAGCGACTCGTGCACGAACCGGCCGCCGAGGCCCGGCGCACGCTGCGGGTCGTGCCGGGAGTAGGAGTGTGGACGGCCGCGGAGGTCGCACAACGCGCGTTCGGCGACGCCGACGCGCTCTCCGTCGGCGACTACCATCTCGCGAAGGTCGTCGGGTGGGCACTGCTCGGCAGGCCTCTCGACGATGCGGGCATGATCGAGTACCTCGAACCGTTGCGCCCCCAACGATATCGGGCCGTACGACTGATCGTCGAGTCCGGGGGATTTGCACGCGTGCCCAAGCGCGGGCCCCGCACGCCGATCACCGACCACCGACAGCGGTGACGGGGTCTCGATCCACCATCGGCGTGCTCGTAGACTCGACCGCATGTCCGCCACCCACGACGCGGCCGGTCCCGATCGCCTCGGGCACCTTCCCAGCTACCTCATGACCCAGGCAGCGCGACACGTACATCGCGTCGTGTTCGACCGACTCGATTCCACCGACGCCCGCGGACACCACTATCGAATCCTGGCAGCCCTCGCGGAGTACGGTCCGTCCAGCCAGGTCGACCTGGCCCGACGCTGCGGCCTCGATCGCAGCGACGTCGCGGCCACCGTCGACGCGCTCGTCGATCGGCGGTACGTCGAACGCACTCCCGACCCTGCCGATCGGCGGCGCAACATCATCACTCTCCCGAGCAGGGGTCGCAGGCGGCTGTTCGATCTCGAACAGGTGCTGACCGAAGCGCAGGACGAGGCGTTCGCACCCCTCGACGCGGACGAACGCGACCTGCTCTGCTCGATGCTGACCAAGCTCGTCGAACATCACACGCGGCCGGCGTCCGTCCCTGCGAAACAGCCGTAGGCTTGACGAGGTGCATCCGGCGGAGATCCCGCCGCGAGCACGACCTACGAAAGGACCACGCGTGCAGGCCAAACCTTGCCGAGAATCACGAGTCATCAAGACCAGCAGGGTGTTTCCCAACGACGTCAACGACCACAACACGTTGTTCGGCGGGAAACTGATGAGCGACATCGACATGACCGCGTCGATTTCGGCGACACGCCACAGTCGCGCCTCCGTTGTGACGGCGTCGACCGACTCGGTGGCCTTCCTCGAACCCGTCCGCCCCTCGGACTCCGTGTGCCTCGAATCGTTCGTGACCTGGACCGGCCACAGTTCGATGGAGGTGTTCGTGAAGGTCACCGCCGAAGATCTGCGCAGCGGTGATCGACGCATCGCCGCAACGGCCTTCCTGACCTTCGTCGCGATCGACGACGGCGGACGACCCACGCACGTCCCTCCGGTACTCCCGGAGTCCGAAGAGGAACGCAAACTCAACAAGTCCGGCGACGAGCGGGCGGAGCATCGCCGAGTGCACCGCCGGCAGAGCCAGGAGATGGCGAAGTACCTCACCACGAGTCGGCCGTGGTGAGGTACCGCCCCGAGGTCTACCTCAGAGCGACCGTGCGATAAGCGATTTCATAACTTCGTTGGCACCTGCGTAGATTCGCTGGACGCGGGCGTCCTCGTACATCCGCGCGATGAGATATTCGCGCATGTAGCCGTATCCGCCGTGCAACTGCACGCAACGGTCGATGACCTCACACTGCTTGTCGGTCAGCCAGTACTTGACCATCGCGGCGTCGGACGCGTCGAGTTCACCCTTCAGGTGCTGCTCGATGCAGTGATCGAGGAAGATGCGGCTCGTGCGAGCGATGGTCTGGCACTCGGCGAGTTCGAACGCCGTGTTCTGGAACTCGAACAGGCTGTGCCCGAACGCCTGTCGCGCCTTGGTGTAGCGAACGGTCTCCTCGACAGCCCGGTCCATCGCACCGGCGGCCTGCGCACCGATGATCAGGCGTTCCTGCACGAGCTGCGCCATGAGCTGGCCGAAGCCGAGGCCTTCGGATTCGCCGAGCAGGTTCGTCACGGGCACTCGCACGTCGACGAACGACAGCTCGGAGGTGTCGGCGGCGTGCTGGCCGACCTTGTCGAGCACGCGGCCCACCGAGAAGCCCGGTGTGTCACGAAGATCCACGATGAGCAGCGACACGCCCTTGGCGCCGGCCTTCGGGTCGGTCTTGACGGCGAGGACGATGACGTCGGCCGACGAGCCGTTGGTGATGAAGGTCTTCGAACCGTTGACGACGTAGTGATCGCCGTCGCGGGTCGCGGTGGTCTTGATGGCCTTGAGGTCCGAGCCGGCGCCCGGTTCGGTCATGCCGATTGCGCCGAGGATCTCACCGGTGGCCATGCCCGGGAGCCATGCCTTCTTCTGCTCCTCGTTGCCGTACTCGAGGATGTAGTGCGCGACGATGCCGCTGTGGACGGAATTGCCGAAGGCGAGATCGCCGGAATAACCTTGCGCATCGAACACCGCAAGGTCGTGAGCGAAGGTGCCGCCGCCACCGCCGTACTCCTCGGGGATCGAACAGCACAGCAGACCGAGCTTGCCGGCCTCGAGCCACACCTCACGGTCGATGCGACGCTGCGAGTCCCACTTCTCGGCCTTCGCCATGACCTCGCGCTCGAAGAAGTCGCGTGCGAGATCGTAGACGGCAGAGACCTCTTCGTCGTGCCAGGAGGGGACATGCTTCTTCGCCATTCGGTGGATTCCTTTTCGCAGGGGTCGGATCGGAAGGGATCGAGTCAGGAACCGCGCAATTCGCGCTTGAGGAGTTTTCCGCTCTGGTTGCGGGGCAGCGTGTCCACGAACTGCACCTTCTTCGGCACCTTGAACGGCGCCAGACGCTGCTTGACGTGATCGGTCAATTCGCTCTCGGTGACCTCGTGCCCGTCCTTGAGTACGACCACCGCGGTGACCGCCTCGATCCACTTGTCGTCGGGGGTGCCGATCACGGCGACTTCCGCGACAGCCGAGTGCGTGTAGATCGCGTCCTCGACCTCGCGCGAGGCGACGAGGATGCCGCCGGTGTTGATGACGTCCTTGATGCGGTCCACGACGGTGATGAATCCTGCTTCGTCCCGGGTGACGAGGTCGCCGGAATGGAACCATCCGTCGCGGAACGCTTCTTCGGTGGCGTCCGGGTTCTCCCAGTAGCCGAGGCACAATTGCGGTGAGCGGTAGAGGATCTCGCCGGGTTCACCATCGGGAACGTCGTTACCCTCGGCGTCGACGACACGGGTTTCGACGAACAGCACCGCCCGGCCGCACGAGGCGGGACGCGCGTCGTGCTCCTCGGGGCGGAGCACGGTGGCGAGCGGGCCGATCTCGGACTGCCCGAAACAGTTGTAGAAGCCGAGATCGGGGTATCGACTGCGAAGTCGTTCGAGGACGGTGACGGGCATGATCGACGCCCCGTACTGCGCCTTGCGCAGCGACGACAGGTCGCGGGTGTCGAGATCGGGGTGGTTGGTCAGCGGCACCCACACGGTCGGGGCGAGGAACAGTGATCCGATGCCTTCCTCCTCGACCAGCCGGAGAATCTCGGCGACATCGGGTGCGGGCAGCAATCGCACGGTCGCACCGACCGCGAAATACGGGAGCAGGAAGACGTGCATGGCGGCCGAATGATAGAGCGGCATGCACACGAGCGGGTCGTCGTCCGCGGACAGGTCGAGCGCCTCGACCGACGAGACGTACTCGAAGATCAGCGCCCGGTGGGTCATCATGGCGCCCTTGGGCTTCGACGTCGTACCGGATGTGTAGAGCAGCTGCACGAGATCGGTGTCGGCGACGGTCACGTCGAGCGCCGGCACGGCGCCGGACTGCGCCACCGACAGCAGCGAATCGTCGGCGTCCCGCAGGGGCACGACGGTCTCGGCCGGTATCTCGGCAAGCACCTGCCGGAGGTTGTCCGCCAAAGCGGGATCCACGAGCACTGCCTTCGCGCCCGACTGACCGAGCAGGTACGACAGTTCTTCACCGCTCAGTGCGTAGTTGATCGGCACGTGCACCAGTCCGGCACGTGCGGCGGCGAGATAACCGATCGCATAGGCGTCGGAATTCGTGCCGTAGGCGGCCACACGGTCGCCGCTGCTCAGCCCGAGAGAAAGCAGGTGGGCGGCGGACCGGGTGACCGCGTCGTCGAGTTCGCGGTAGGTGAACTCCCGGTCACCGAAGCGCAGCGCGACGCGGTCCGGGTAACGCGCGGCGGTGCGGTGGAGGATGCCGTCGACAGTGCTCCGACGCGGATCGGTGGTCATGGAGCGAAGGTTATAGGACGTCCAACCATATAGTCCAGGTTCAGCGATCGCCGAGTTCAGCGCCCCTGCCAGATCGGTGCACGCTTCTCGACGAATGCAGTCATTCCTTCCTGAGCGTCCTCGATCATCGCGTTCGACGCCATCGTCTCCGCCATCGCCGCGTACGCCGTCTCCTGCGGCAGGTCGATCTGGCGGTAGAACGCTTCCTTACCGATCCGGATCGTCGCGGGCGACGCACTCGCGATCCTGAGGGCGAGTTCGGTGGTCGCGGTCTCCAGCGCTTCCGGCTCGACGACGTGGTTCACCAGCCCCCAGTCCGCGGCGGTCCGCGCGTCGACCGTCTCACCGGTGAGCAGCATCTGAAGCGCCCGTTTGCGTCCGATCGCACGACTGACCGCGACCATCGGTGTCGAACAGAACAACCCGATCCGCACCCCGGGGGTACCGAACCGTGCGTCCGTGGCCGCGACGGCGAGATCGCATGCGGCTACCAGCTGACAACCCGCCGCGAGCGCCGTTCCCTGCACCGATGCGATCACCGGTTGCGGGATCGATTGCACCGTCCGCATCATCTCGTTGCAGGTCTCGAAGATCGCACGTTCCTCGTCGAGCGTACGGCCGATCATTTCCCGCAGGTCGTGGCCGGCGGAGAAGACCGGGCCTTCTGCGCGGACCACGATCACCTTCGAGTCCGCCGACAGCGCCGTCAGGCCTGCGATCACCTCTCGCATCGCGTGTACGGAAAGCGGGTTGCGCTCCCGCGGACGATCCAGTGTGAGTACGCCGATTCCACTGGCGTCGTCCACGGCGATCAGCACGGGTGCGGTGGTTTCGGTTCCGGAAGTCTCGGTCATACGGTCAGCCTGCCGGATGGGCGCGGGGCGCACCACCCGTCCTGCCGCGGTCCGTCCGGGCATGCATGCACATCGTCGGCGATACCACCGCCCCGCCTCCCCTCACACCCAATGTACGGATCATCGCCGTGGTGCGAGGGCCCGAATCATCGGAATCGGGTCGCCGGCCGGGACGAGCGCGATCGCAGGTGTCGTTACGCCGGCTTCCATGTACCGCTCCACATGCTCGCGGCAGGCCTCCGGTTCACCATGGATCACCAGAGCGTCCACGACATGATCGGGGATCGCTTCGAGGGCACCCTTGCGGTCGCCTTCTGCCCAGAGCTTCCACATCGCCGCGAAATCCTCGGAGCGACCCAAGAATTCGTGGAATGCCCGATACACGGGGACATTCATATAGGCGGCGATCATGCGTCGGCCGATGGCGCGGGCGGTGTCGGTGTCGAAACCGGGCAACACGAACACCCGGGCCACGATCTCCCTGCCCTCGCCGCCTTCGTGCACATACGGCGCGACGGTCCGGACGTCGTCCACCGAGAGCCAGTTGACGATGGCGCCGTCGGCTTCGCGGCCGGCCAGCCGGAGCATGCCGGGCCGCAGGGCGGCCAGCAGCAGGGGCGGTGCCGGTTCGGCGACGAGCCCCGCACGAAATCCGTCGATGGCGAACGTGTCGTACTTCTCGGTGACCTTCTCCCCGGAGAGGGCCGCCCGTAGGAACCGCAGAGTGTCGCGGGCACGCTTGTACGGCTCGTCGAAGTCGATGCCGTTCCACTTCTCGACGATCACATCGGACGAGGTGCCCACCCCGAGGACGAAACGTCCGGGAGCCGCAGACGCCAGCGACGCCGCCGACATCGCGAGCGTTGCCGGACCGCGGGTGTAGACGGGGACGATCGCCGTTCCGAGGCGCAGCGACGGCGCCCAGACACTCGCAAGGGTGAGCGGTGTGAATGCGTCCGCCGCGCCCGCCTCGGACGACCACACGTCCGTGTAACCGAGGTCGGGCAGTTCCTCGATGATGCGACGTTGGTCGGGAAGCGGGATGCCGTCGAGGGGAATGGTCAGGCCCCATCGTCTCGTTGTGTTCTCCGTCATGCCGCCACCCTAGCGACCGTGTGGTCCACGTCATGTGCGAGCGCGCGAGATCCGTCGCGAAATCGGTCACCCTCCTGGCGCGCGCGCAGCCCCTATGCTCGTATTCCGTGCATATAGATCAGTTGTGGCGTTACCCGGTGAAGTCGTTCGGTGGTGAGCGGATCGACGCGGCAACGATCGAGGCCGACGGCGTGCGCGGCGACCATGTGTGGGCGGTGGTCGATTCCGATTCGGGAAATATCGTCAGCGCGAAGAAATTTCGCCGATTCGGAGTCCTGCTGAGCTGCGCGGCACGGATCGTCGACGATACCGATGCTCGCGACCCCGAGGCTCTCGAACTCGTCCTGCCCGACGGCACGACGGTCCGCGGCTGCGACCGGGAAGTACACGATCTGCTGTCGCAGGTCGTCGGACGACCCGTTCGGCTCGAAGCGCAGCCACGGTCGTACGACGAGGCACCACTGCACCTGGTGTCGCGGGCCGCGGTCGACGCCCTCGGCACCGGGGAACCCGCGGACGTGGCGCTGCGGCGCTTCCGGCCGCAGATCGTCGTCGCCACGTCAGGTCCCGCCGGCTTCGTCGAGGACGACTGGATCGGGCGCAAGGTCACCATGAGCGCAGCTGTGCTCGAGCCCAGCAAACGCACCGCCAGGTGCGTCATGGTGACCCTCGACCATCAGGAGGTTCCGGCCAGGAGGGACATGCTGCGCGACCTCATGAAGATCCATCAGGTGCCCACTCTCCCGGACGAGAAGCCCGCGCCCTGCATCGGCGTGTACGCGACCGTCCGAGCGGAAGGCACGATCGCCGAGGGCGACGCGGTCGAGATTCGGTGACCCACCACCTCTGGACATATCGTTTGTCGATGGGTATAACGATTGTCGATACTATCGATAATCGATAGTCCGCCGTGCGAGAAGTTCGGAGACGACCATGAAACCCATGTCCGAAAGCGCAGACGCCGCCCCCGGTGCGGTCTCCCCCACCGAGACCTCGAAGAAGGACCGCACCGACCTGTGGGCCTCACTCGCGGTCTTCGCCCTCACCGCACTGATCGTGCTCGCCACCTACATCCACACACTCGTGCACTCCCTCGGCGACGGCATCGTGACAGCACGGGTGGAGTTCGGCGACACGGCTCCGCCGGCACTGGCGACGCCAACGGACGCCGGCGTCGAAATCGCCTCGACCGTCGTCGTCGACGTGTCCACCGACTCCCTCTCGCCCGTCACCGTCGGATTCCTCCGCGCGGCCGAAGCGCTGCAGACTCTCGGTTACCTGTCCGCTCTGGGCCTGCTGAGCTGGATCGTGGTGCGGTTCGTCCGAGGCCGGCTGTTCGATCAGGGGGTGATCCGCCTGGTGTGGATCGCGTCGATCGTGGCGATAGCGACCATCATCGTCCCCACGATTCCCCGCACCCTGGGCACCAACATGCTGATCCGGGACGTGGGTATGAACGATATGCTCGAGAACGCGCCGCTCGGTCCCGAATTCTGGTACGCCTACGTCTTCTGCATGGCGCTCTCGGCGGTGGCCGTGGTCCTGCGGATCGGTAACCGCATGGCACGCGACAACGAAGGGCTCGTCTGATGCCCCCGGAGGCCGAGCATGCCGTGCGGTGTCACCTCGACGAACTCCTCGCGGAGCGAGGGATGACCTTGACGGAACTGGCGGAGCAGGTGGGTGTCAGCGTCGTCAACCTGTCGGTGCTGAAGAACGGACGTGCCCGCGCGATCCGGTTCTCCACCCTCACCGCTCTGTGTCGTGTGCTGGATTGTTCTGTGGGAGAGATTCTTTCGGTCGACTGATCGAGCCGCAACGCAGCGATGCCCGGAACCTTGTGGGTTCCGGGCATCGTCGGACGGTCCGGCCGGTGGCGCTCCGGCTCGACGCGGACCTTCTATTCCCCTGTTGCGGGAAGAATGCGGGTGCGGACCTCGCCGAAGCCGATACGGGTGCCATTCGGTCCGGGAGCGGTTGCGGAGATGGCGATCTCGTCCCCGTCCTCGATGAAGGTCCGGGTCTCGTCACCGACCTGAACGGGTTCTGCTCCACCCCAGGTGAGTTCGATGAACGCGCCGCGCTGGTCCTTCTCCGGTCCCGAGATCGTGCCGGATCCGAACAGGTCACCGGTGCGGGTGGCGGCACCGTTGACCGAGGTGTGGGCCAGCATCTGTGCCGGTGACCAGTACATCTGCGCGTAGGGCGGGCGTGAGACGACGTGGCCGTTCCACTCGACCTCGAGATCGATGTCCAGGCCCCACTTCTCGGTGCCCTTCAGATACGGCAACGGTTCGGGATCCTGCACCGGCGTATCGATGCGTGCAGCTTCGAGCGCGGCGAGCGGCACCACCCACGGGGAGATCGAAGTCGCGAAGGACTTCCCGAGGTTCGGGCCGAGCGGCACGTACTCCCACGCCTGGATGTCGCGGGCCGACCAGTCGTTGAGGATCACGGCACCGAAGCAGTGGTCGGCGAACTCGTCGGGACGGATCTGCGACCCCATCGGTGAACCGACACCGACGATGAAGCCCATCTCGGCTTCGATGTCCAGGCGGATCGACGGACCGAACACCGGAGCAGGATCGTTCGGGCCCTTGCGCTGACCGCACGGCCGCACGATGTCCACACCCGAGGTCACGACGGTGCTGGATCGGCCGTGGTAGCCCACGGGCAGGTGCTTCCAGTTCGGCATCAGCGGATCGGGGTTCTGCGGGCGGAACAACCGGCCGAGGTTCGACGCATGGTTCTCGGACGCGTAGAAGTCGACGTAGTCGGCCACCTCGATCGGCAGGTGCATCGTCACATCGGCGACATCGAAGACGGCGTCGTCGGCGACGTCACCGGTCACGAGTTCCTTGATCGCAGCGCGGACTTCGTCCCACCGTGCGCGGCCCTGCGCCATGAAGGCATTGAGCGACGGTTCGGCGAACACGACGTCATCCTCGAAGACACGGCTCAGGTCGAGAACCGAATCCCCGACCCGGACACCCACTCGGGGTTCGGTGTCGGCGGTGGAGAATATCCCGTACGGGAGGTTGTCGATGCCGAAGAGCGAACCCTCCGGAATAGCGATGGTGGTCATGCGTTCGTTCCTTCGGTGATCGGGAAAACCGTCGACGACACCAGCGACAGGCCGAACAGGTCCTCGAGAGGCTCGGCGATGCTGCAGGTGCCGTACGACAGGAAACGGCGCCGGACCTCCGCGGCCCGGTCGTCGGACAGTTCACGGAGGCGTGCGGAGAGCGCACCCCCGTCGCGGTCGGCGAGCACGGTGGCGACCTCGCCGGTGTCGGCTCCGCCCAGCACCGCGTCCACCGCGGCCAGCAGATTCACGAATCCGTGCTGTTCGAATCCCGTCTTCGGATCGGTGTTGCGCACTGCATGATGCAGTCCGGCGGTCGCCTTGAACGGCACTCCTGTGGTGACCACCGTGGTGATTGCCGCGGCGAGTTCGTCCTCGTCCGGGTATGCCTCCGCCACGATGCCACCGGTGCGGAACTTGGCCGCGTAGGGCGTCCCGGCCAAACGGGCCAGAATCTCGGCACGACGCTCGTCCCGCGGGACCTCGACGAAGACATCCACTTCCGGATTCGCCACCGCGATCTCGCCGAGCGCCGAGAACAGCTCGTCTACGGATTGTTCTGCGGGAACTGCGATCTCGAGCGCCACGACGGAAACCGAGTCCAGCGCCTCGACCTTCTCCAGCGCGGGTCCGACCGCGTCGGTACCGGTGGGGGCGGTCAGGCTCAGGGACAGCTCACCCGGATACGGATGCTGCGCGAGGTACTCCTCGAGTTCGTCGAGTCGACCCACCGGGAAGACGAACGCTCCGACCAGTGGCGCGTATGCGGCAGAACGGTGCTCGGCGTGTGCGGGGACGGCGACAGGCAGCGGGGCGTTTCCGGGAGGGAAGAGCGCTGCGTCGTCGCACAATCCCGTGAGAAGAGGACCGAAACTCATTTTCCGGACCCCGCGTTGCGGCTCCAGCTCCCCGCGTAGGCGGCATCCTCACACGCGAGCGCCCCCTCACCGAGTTCGAGCGGGCGGAAGGTGTCGACCATGACGGCGAGTTCGTCGAAGAACTCGACGCCGATGCTGCGTTCGTAGGCACCCGGCTGCGGGCCGTGCGCATGACCACCCGGATGGACGGAGATCGATCCCTGACCGATGCCGGAACCCTTGCGGGCCTCGTAGTCTCCGCCGCAGTAGAACATCACCTCGTCGGAGTCGACATTCGAGTGGTAGTACGGCACGGGAACGGCCAGGGGGTGGTAGTCCACCTTGCGGGGCACGAAGTTGCAGATGACGAAGTTGTTGCCCTCGAACGCCTGATGCGCCGGCGGCGGCTGGTGGACACGGCCGGTGATGGGCTCGTAGTCGTGGATCGAGAACGTGTAGGGATACAGGCAACCGTCCCAGCCCACGACGTCGAAGGGGTGATGGGGCATCACGTAGCGGGTTCCGACGATGCCGTGCGAGGTGCGGTGCTTTACGAGAACCTCGACGTTCTCCTCCTCGACCTGCACCAGTTCGGTCGGGCCGTGCAGGTCGCGCTCACAGAAGGGTGCGTGTTCGAGGAACTGTCCGAACTTCGACAGGTATCGCTTCGGCGGGACGATATGGCTGTTCGCCTCGATGGTGTAGGCACGCAGCGGCTCGTCGCCCTTCGGGACCCAGCGGTGGGTGGTCGCCATCGGCAGCAGGACGTAGTCGCCGGCCTTCGCTTCGAGCGGACCGAAGACGGTCTCGACGGTGGCGGCGCCGGACTCGACGTAGACCATCTCGTCGCCGACGACGTTGCGGTACAGGGGTGACGGCTTCTTCGACACCACGTACGAGAGCCGGACATCTGCGTTGCCGAGGATCAGGCGGCGACCGGTCACGACATCCGTTTCCGCCCAGACTGTTTCGGGGAACAGGTCGTGCAGCTTCAGGTGCCGCGGCTTGAGCGGATGGTTGGGCGTGGTGGTCTGATCGGGCAGCTTCCACTCGGTGGCGTCGACGAGCGCCGAGGGAATGTACCGGTGGTAGAGCAGCGCCGAGTCGGACGAGAAGCCCTCCTCGCCCATGAGCTCTTCGTAGTACAGGTCGCCGTTCTCGTCACGATGCTGGGTGTGACGCTTCGGCGGAATGAAACCGAGCTGTCGATAGAACGCCATGATGTGACTCCTCGCGGATCGCGGGCGTGCGAGTGGTCGCCGCCCGAATTAGTAAACACCTTAACTAAAAGGTGGGCGTGAGCGCAACCACAGACAGGTCACGTCCCCGTGTCAGTTGCGTCCGCGCACGTCGAACTGGCTGCGGTTGGTGATCAGTTTGTTCAGGAGCATCACGAGGATCTGTTGCTCGGTGGGGCTGAGGACCTCCACCCACGCCTCTTCGCGCTCGTTCTGCGCGCGGAAGGTCTCCGCGATCTCCTTCTCCCCGGCATCGGTGAGCGACAACTGCACCGAACGCCCGTCGTGACTGACCGGGGTCTTCTCCAGAATCCCAGCTTCGACCAGCGGCTTCGCAAGATTCGAAACGGCTGCGCGACTCATCCCGGTCAGACGGGCGGCCGCATTCGGCTCGATCGGGCCGGCGAGCCAGACGACGAACATCAGCCGATACGCCGACCACGACCTGCCGCGCGGGCGGTGCACCGCGGCCTCGAGGTCGTAGGTGACGATGTCCGAGGCCCGGTTGAGGGTGAGCAGAACTTCCGTCGCGCTGCGGTGGTGCTCGCCGAACTTGCTGTTCAATCGCTCTTGTGCGAGTTCGACGAAGGACCAGTAGTCGAGGTCGCGGGGTCCGGACATGCGGTCACAGTACCGCAGTGCAGAGTTGATTCAGATGTTTATCATCTCGGCGGTCAGAAGATCGGGTACACGTAATGCTGCACGCCGCCACCGGGCATGCTCGAACCCGTCACGTTGGGCAGGTTGGCCGGCAGGGGCACCAGTCTGTGCGGACGGCCGTCCTGGTCTGCCTGCCAGCAACCTATCGACACCCCGTGGAAGTGCTGACAGACGATGCGGGTACTCGTGCCGAACGGCGAAGTGAGCCGAGGCTCGTCCACCGACGGATTCCAGTAGGCCGGGTCTTCCGGGGTGAGCCAGGAATCGGGGTCGGCATCGGAGACGGTTACCGCACTGCCCGGGACCTGGGTGGGCCATTCGTCCTGTGCGGTCGCTATTCCGGCTCCGCCGAGAACGACTCCCCCGGTGAGCGCGGCGATCACTCCCGCGCGGAGGCTTCTCCGGCATCCGACAGAACTGGTAGCCATCGTCCCCCCTCATCCGTGTTCCAGGACATCGAAGCACGGACGGTAGCCGTCTACGGCGCGAACGCCGGAATTGCCGGTCCCGACGGGTACCGACAATTCCGGCCGTCGACTGCACTCAGTCAGTGCGCAGTTCGATGCCCTTCGTCTCCTCGATGAAGAAGACGGCACCCAGAGTGAGGAGGGCGCAGAACACGAAGTACCCGGCCGGTGCGAGCGAGTTCCCGGTGAGGTCGATCAGCCACGTCGCGATGAACGGCGCGGTACCACCGAGACACATGTTCGTGACGTTGTTGCCGAGCGCGATTCCGCTGTACCGCACGGATGCCTTGAGCATCTCGACGTAGGTCACGAAGGACGCTCCGTTGACCACCGAAACACAGATGAACAGCACGGACTGCCCGATGATCGCCTGCCAGACCGTCCCGCCGGACATCAGCATGAACATCGGGACGCCGACCACCGCCGACGCCGCGCTGCCGGCGAACAGCACCGGCTTGCGGCCGTACTTGTCGGCGAGGTAACCGGCGATCGGCAACGTGATCACGCCGAGGATCAGCGCAAGGCACGTCGACAGGAACGCCACCGACGAAGACAGGCCACCCGTGGTCTGCAGGTAGGTCGCGGCATACACCGAGGCGATGTAGTAGCCACCGATGATGAGTGCCCCGAGCAGAATGATCTTGACTACGCTGCCGCCCGAGGTCTTCAGAAGCTCGGCGATCGGCAGCTTCTTCGTCTCCCCCTTCTCCTCGAGCTCCTCGAACTGCGGGGTGTCCTCGAGATGGTTCCGAATCCAGATGCCGACGACGCCGATGACGACGCTGAGCAGGAAAGGAATACGCCACGCCCACTCGAGGATCTGCTCCTCGGTGAAGATCGTGGTGATACCGAGTGCGACGAGCGAGGCGACGAGCGAACCGAGATAGGTACCCGAGTTGACCAGCGATGTCTGCGTGGCACGCCAGCGGGTGGGTGCGGACTCCGAGACGAATGCGTTCGCACCGCCGAGCTCACCACCTGCGGCGAAGCCCTGCAGGCAGCGCGCGAGAACGAGCATGACGGTCGCCCACACGCCCAGGGTGGCGTAGGTGGGCATCAGGCCCATGGCCGCCGTCGCGACGACCATCAGCAGGATCGTCCACGACAGGGCGTTCTTCCGCCCGTATTTGTCACCGATGTGCCCAAAGAAGATGCCACCGGGCACCCGGAGGAAGAACGCCACCGCGAACGCCGCGAACGTGCCCAGCAGGGCCGCGGTCTCGTCTTCGGCGACGAAGAACAAGGTGGCGACCATCGTCGCCATGTAGCCGTAGATACCGAAGTCGTAGTACTCGACGATGGTGCCCACCACGGCAGCACGAATGACCTTCGTCGTCGACTGCTTCGGCTGGGGAGTGCCGGTCTGAGCTGGACTCTCCGCGGGTGATACCGCATCCGATCCGAGCATGTTCGTGTCCTTTTCGAGTGTGAGGGGAGACGGCGTCACACGCCGAGTTCGGCGCGTGGAGCGGCGCCGGATACAGCCGACCGCGCCGCATTGCGACCCGCGATACGGCCCATGGTCAGTGCATTGGCGACGGCATTGCCGCCACCGACATAACGGAGGCCGAGGATGCCGGCGCCCGCTTCCCCGGCCGCGTACAGGCCGGGTACGACGTTCCCGATCGTGTCGAGAACTTCGGCGTTCCGGTTGATCTCGAGTCCGGCGTGGGTGCAGACCAGTTCGGCGGGCAGCATACGTGCCGCGTAGAACGGGCCCTCCACGATGGGGTCGGGATTCGAGGTGGAGCCCTTGTTGGCGAGTGTGCGGTGCCGCAGGAAGTCGTCGTCGATTCCGTTGGGCAACTGGTTGTTCCAGCGTTCGATCGTGGTGACCAACGCGTCCGCCGGCACCCCGATGAGCTCGGCGAGTTCGGGAAGACTGCCGGCGCGCAGGGTGCGACCGGCGTCGGCCTCCTCGGCGATCCGGTCGGCATCCCAGTCGGTGTATCCGGACGGCAATTCGGTGCGTGCCTTCTCGTCGAAGATCGCCCACACGGGACCGTCCTGAAGATCCATGAGGCCGCCGGACACCGCGTAGGAGGCGTCCTCGTCCATGAATCGACGACCGGATGCGTTGACGTACACCCGCGACTTGGGCGGGAAGCCGGCCTGCCAGTGGTGATAGCGCTGGAAGTATGCGGTGGGCATGGTCAGCCCCCAGTCCTTGCCCGTGATCGCCGAACGGACCTGCTCTCCGAACCGGAAATGGTCACCGCGACTACCGGGCGCGGCGACCACGAACAGCGACTCGCCCGCTCCGAGCGGATACGGGTAGTACTGTTCGAGCAGGTCGCGGTTCTGCGCGAACCCACCGGAGGCGACCACGACGGCATGGGCACGCACCTCGATGTCGTCGGCGACGACACCGACAACACGTCCGTCCTCGACGATCAACCGCTGAACGCGTGTGCCGAGTACCGCCTCCACGCCGTGCGCGCGACGAGCACGATCGAGGGTCTGCACCAGTCCGTAACCCTGGTCCTTCGGCACGTGGCCGCGCCAGACGTCTTCGACGCCGGCCTGGCACAGGCCGGGCATGTGTGCGTTCGACGATTCCCGGGCCGGGATCTCCACACCGAGTCCGATCAGCCATTCGAGAGTCGGGCCCGCGTTCTCGCAGAACGCGCGGACCAGTCCGGGCGCGAGCACCCACTGGTTCAGATCCATGTAGTGCTGGAAGAATTTCTCGGCCGAATCCTCGATGCCGAGGCCGCGTTGCACGCTCGTTCCCGCCGCGGTGAACAGCCCTGCGGACAACTGGGTCGAGCCGCCGAGCTCGGTCTCGGATTCGAACAAGAGCACGCTCGCACCGGCTTCGGCTGCCGAGACGGCAGCAGCCAGTCCGGCACCGCCGCCACCGATCACTACGACGTCGATGATGTCGTCGTTCATGAGAGTTGATCTCCCGTCTCCGCGATGATGCGGTGGTAGAGGCCGTTGGACGTCATTCCGCCATCGACGGTTACTTCGCTGCCCGTCATGTAGCTCGAGCGATCGGACAGCAGGAACAGCACGGCGTCGGTGATCTCGTCCACGGTGGCCATCCGGCCGGCGGGCACACTGTTCAGCGCTGCGTCGACGAAGGCGTCGGCGCCGCCGAGCAGGGGTGTGCCGACGAGTCCTGGATGCACGGAGTTGACCCGGATGCCCCAGCGTGCGAAGTTCCCCGCGGCCGATTTGGACAGTCCGCGCAGACCCCATTTGCTCGACGAGTAGGCCGGAGAGAAGTACCCGATCTGTCCGGAGATCGACGAGATGTTGACGATGGAGCCGCCACCGCTCTCCCGCATGAGCGGAGCGACGGCTTTCATGCCGTAGAACGGGCCGAACAGATTGATCCGCATGGTTCTCTCCCAGACGTCGTCCGGGGTGTCCATGAACTCGAGGCGCCGGGATATCCCAGCGTTGTTGACCAGTCCGCCGAGTTCACCGCGCTGTGAGCGGATCTCGGCGACGACCCTGATCCACTCGGCAGCATCGGACACGTCGAGCGTGTGTGCCGACGCCGACCCGCCCGCCGCTTCGATCTGTTCGACGACCTCGGTCGGGTCGGCGATATCGGCCACGCACACATGCGATCCTCGTGCCGCGAGTACACGCGCGTGGTTGGCTCCCATCCCGCCGGCCGCGCCCGTCACAAGTACGACCGAGGGGTAGGACACGGATTCGAGGACACCGTCAGACATGCCGCGATCCACCGTCGACGGCGATCGAGTGTCCGGTGACGTAGCGGGCACTGTCGGAGAGCAGGAAGAGCAACGGCCCGAAGACCTCTTCGGGCGAACCGATCCGGTGCAGCGGTACGACGTCGAGCGCGTGCTTCAGTGCGGCCGGGTCGTCCTGAACCCAACGGGTCATCTCCGTGTCGATGTATCCGGGCGCGATGGAGTTGACACGAATCCCCTTGTCGCCGAACTCGACTGCGAGCGATTCGGTGAGGTGGGCAACGGCTGCCTTCGACGCGCAGTAGGCGCCGCGCCCCTTGCGTACCCGCAAGGCCGAAACCGACGACATGTTCACGATCGCGCCACCGGGCTCGAGGTGCCGGGCGGCAGCCTGGGCACCGAACAGCACGCCCTCGACGTTGACGTCCAGCGTTGCCGCGATCTGCTCCCTGGAGATTTCTTCGGCGAGTGCGAACGGAAAGATTCCGGCGTTGTTGATCCAGAAATCGATGCGGCCGAACTCCTGCACCGCGCGCTGAGCGAGTGCTTCGTGCTCGTCGGGGTCGGTGACGTCGACCCGCTCTCCCACCACGACCCCGGGCTTCTCCACGAGGGACTCGACTGCGAGTTCCGCGTTGATCTGCTCGGCGGTTTCCTTCATCTGGACGTCGTTGATGTCGCCACCGACGACGTTCACACCGCGCGTGGCCAGTCCTCGCGCGAACTGTGCACCCATCCCACGGGCCGCGCCGGTGATGACGGCGACCTTGTTCGCCATCTCCGGGTAGACGGCAGCGATCGGGGTGGTGACGGTGCGGCCCGGGTTCTGGGCGTCAGCGGTCATGGGTGATTCCTCCGGGAGTGCGAAACGAATGTGGAAAGAGGGTGTGAAGGTCAGCGGTCGTCGCGGGAGACGACGCGGCGGGCTATGCGCCATTCGCCGTCGATGTGGACGAGGCGGTCGTCGATGGTGGTGAACCGGACGAGGCGGGATTCTCCGCCGCGTGCGGTGGCCACGATCTGCAGATAGGCCTGGACTCGCAGGGTGTCGCGGTCGAGGCGGTAGACCGCGAGGTTGGTGACGACGTGCCGATGCACTTCACCCGCGTCCTGCGCAGCGGCATAGAAGCGCTCGGCGAAATCCTCGAGCGCGTCGGTACCTGCCACGGGGGCGGGGTAGCTGGGTGAACAGAACTCACCGTCCGGTGTGAACGTCTCGGCCCACTCGCGGGCAGCGCCTCCGTCGATGAGGTGGCTCTGCCGCCCGTACAGCTGGTGGATCCGGGCGAGAACCGCCTCGTCCACGCTGTCGTCAGTCCGTGTCATGTCGTTCGAAACCGTTTCGTCTTGTGTGCGATAATCGCACTCAGCGTGCGATTAACGAAAATGCTAGGTGTTACAGTTCACAGACGTCAAGAGAGGTAACGGGAGTCATGCCACGAATGCGGGAACTACCTGCACAAACGGAGAATTTTGATCTTCGGGTCGAGCCCGATGCCGGAATGTCCAAGACGCTGCACAACGGCCTCGAGATCCTGGAACTGCTCGCCCGGAATCCGCACGGTTTGTCGGTCAGCGAGATCGCCGACGGACTCGCCGTCCACCGCACGGTCGCCCACCGACTGGTCCGAACCCTCGAGGCCCACCGCCTCTGTCGACGCGACGACCACAAGCGCATCACCCTGGGCACGGGCCTGGTGACCCTCGCCGAATCCGTCGAGCAGGATCTGCGCACTCTCGCCAGGCCGATCCTCGAAGACCTTGCCGACAGCGTCGAGGCCACAGCCCACCTCGTCGTCCGCGAATCCGACACCACGGTGCGGGCAATGATGGTGATCGAACCTCGCCGATCCGATGTCCACATCGCGTTCCGTCCCGGGCAGGTGCATCCCCTTGATCGAGGTTCGGCCGGCCTGGCGATTCTCGGCTCGATGCCTCCACGTCCGGAGGAACGGCCGGAGGTGACGCGCGCCCGACGGATGGGCTACGCGGTCTCCACAGGCGAGGTCGTATCCACCACCATCGGCATTTCGGCCGCAGTGCCCAGCCGTGCCGGCGGCACCCAGGCCGCGATAGGTGTCTCGGTTTTCGATGCCACAGACGAACCACGCCTCGCGGCCGCCGTGGTTTCTGCCGCATCGGCCCTCGGCGAATTGTTGAGGTGAGCGAACACGGTCGACGGAACCCGGAGTGAGGAGTTCCGCACCCGCGGTCTTCAGGTGCATTCGCGCACTCGATGCCGACAACGGAACACACCTGTGTGCACAATCGACAGGTGAGTTCATCCCGATCGTTGTCCGATCCACACCACGGCACAGTGCGCAGCGCGCGCTTCTGGCTCGCACCCTTCGCCGTCGTCGCGGCGGTGATGAGCGCCCTGGCGTACTTCTATCTCGGCGCACTCCTCGATCCGAGCGAGAACTTGAGACAGTTCCCGATGGCCCTCGTCAATCAGGACGTCGGCGATGTTCTCCCCGGATCGGAGGAGCAACGCAATTTCGGGGACCAGATCGCCGAGGGGATCCTCGAGGGCATCGATCCCGAGCAGATCGACCTGCAACCGATGGGGATCGCGGCCGCCACCGACGGCCTCGACGACGGCAGCCTCTACGGAGCGATCGTCATCCCCAGCGACTTCACCAAACGCGTCTCCATCCTGGCGCAGGCTTCGGTCATCCCCGGCGACATCGAAAAACCGATCATCACCGTGTACACGAACCCCCGCACAGGCGCGTTCGCGACCGGCATCGTGACCACGATCGGCGACCGTGCCATGACCGAGGTCAACGGCGCGGTCGGTGAGGAGTTGACCGCGAGGGTTACCGCGACCCTCACCGAAACCGCCCCCGACCTCCAGGTATCCGGAGCGAGCAGTCTCACGCTCGCCGAACCGATCGCTGTCCTCACCGTCGAACACAAACCCCTGCCCGACGGGACCGGTGCGGGTCTGTCCGCCTTCTTCTACACCTTGTTGCTGATCCTGGCCGGGTTCACGGGCGCCACGATCATCAACGCGGTCGTCGACGGCAATCTCGGATTCGTACCCACCGAGTACGGCCCGCTCTATATCGCCAAGGAGACGACCCGGATGTCGCGGCTGCAGGTGCTGATGCTCAAGTGGGGCATCACTGTCGTCATGTCGATGATCGTCTCGGCGCTGTATCTGTGGATCGCCACCGGTCTCGGAATGCCGGTACCGCGTGCACTGCTGCTGTGGGAGTACGGGGCACTCGCGATCTCCGCGGTGGGAATCACCTCCCTGGCCGTGATGTCGATCTTCGGCGCGGCGGGCCTGCTGGTGAACCTGGTCGTGTTCATCGTGCTCGGTCTTCCCTCATCCGGGGGCACCATCCCGATCGAGGCCACCCCGAAGTTGTTCGAATGGTTGTCGACCTTCGAGCCCATGCATCAGGTCTACCTCGCGGTGCGAGCCATCCTCTATTTCGACGGACGGTCCGATGCAGGGCTCGGTCACGGCGCCACCATGACATTGGCCGGACTCGTGTTCGGAGTCGTCGTCGGCGCCCTCGTGACATGGACCTACGACCGCATCGGATTCCACCGAACCCCGGACGCGCCTGCACGACTGCCCTGGAGACCGTCTCGAAACCGCCTGTCGGATCTCACGGTCACCGCGCACAGCACGGACGACCGCAGGATTGTCGATCCCGACGAGCAGGAGGAGCCTTCGCAGGAGACGGGGACCCCGCCGCGCGTCGGGGGTAGCGGCGGAGTCCCCCGGCTTTCACGGTAACGGCGGCAGCTGCCGGCTTCTCGCCCGCTTCGGGTGATTTCGGGGGTGATTGGCAGGGTTACCGGCGCGTCGAAGCCTGCCGGAGCGGAGGAGCACACTGTAGGAGTGCGCACCGTCGTTGTTCCTCATCCTGCGGACGGCCACGGTCGTCGTGGCGCGAGTGTCGTCGAGGCCGACGCAACCGGCGAGCCACTCGGACCTGTCCGTGAACACCAGGATTTCGCGGCGGCGGTCGCGGAGATCGAAGCCGAATCTCGGCCCCGATGGGTGTGGGCATCGACGGCGACCGTCTACCCCGAACTACTGCGCGCAGGGGTTCGGGTGCAGCGGTGCCACGACCTCGCCACCACCGGAGCCATTCTCGCCGTGCGGGAGGGGTCGTTCCCACCCGCCGTGGAGGAACCCGCCGACGAGCGGCCCGGTCTCTTCGACGCCGCGCCCACGATCGGCATCGACGCCGTCCTCGAGCAGTACGCCGACCAGCGACGCCGCATAGCGGGCGATGCCCGCCTCGAGTTGCTCACCGCCGCCGAATCGGCCGGCACACTCGCCGCCGCCGAAATGGGTTTCGACGGCCTACCGTTCTCGGCGCAGGCCCATCGTCGTCTGCTGGAGGACACTCTCGGGCCACGCCCCGCCGGCTACGAATTACCGAGCCGCATCGCCGAAGTCGTCGAGGAGATCGGCGCTGTGTTCGGCCGGCCCGTCAATCCTGCATCGCACAGCGAGGTACTCGAAGCCTTCCGGAGGGAAGGGATCGCCGTCGAGTCGACGCGCAAGCATGTGCTGCAGCAGATCGACCATCCGGCCGTGCCCCTGTTGCTGCGGCACCGCGAGCTGTCGAAGTTGTTCAGCACGAACGGCTGGCACTGGCTCGACACCTGGGTACGCGACGACCGGTTTCGCCCGGTCTACGTGCCCGGTGCCGTCGTCTCGGGTCGATGGGCGAGTCGGGGCGGTGGCGCTCTGCAGATCCCGAAGGCTTTGCGTTCGAGCGTGGTAGCGGATCCCGGCCGGTGGTTCGTCGTTGCCGATGCGGGCCAGCTCGAACCACGCATCCTGGCGGCGATGTCGGGTGACAGGCGCATGGTCGCCGCCGCCGGTGCGGACGATCTGTACGCCCCCATCGCCGCCACGTCGTTCGGCGGCGACCGCGCGAAAGCGAAGGTCGCGGTGCTGGGTGTACTGTACGGGGCCACGTCCGGTGATTCACGAGCTCTGCTGGCTGTGCTGCGCCGAAGCTTCCCCACCGCCGTCGAGTTCGTCGAACGTGCAGCGCGCGCCGGTGAACGAGGCGAGGTGGTGCATTCGTGGCTGGGCCGGGCGTGCCCACCCGCTCCTCCGAGCTTCCACTCGCACGGCGACGCGCACGCACGTGGCCGCTTCACGCGGAATTTCGTCGTGCAGGCCACTGCAGCCGAGTGGGCTCTGTGCCTGCTCGCCGAACTGCGTCGGCGGTTGTCCACCGACCCCGATCCGGATGTCGGCGACCTGGTCTTCTTTCAGCACGACGAGGTCGTGGTGCATACCGGGAACCCGGAACGTGCGTCCTCGCACATCACGGCGGCGGTCGACGTGGCAACGCGACTGATGTTCGGCGACACCCAGGTTCGCTTCCCGATGGACACCGCGGTGCGCACCGTCTACGCCGAGGACTTCGGAAGCGAATAGGCGGCCTGCATCCACAGGTGCATGACGGCATAGGCCCGCCAGGGGCGCCACCTCTCTGCTTGCCGGGCGACCTCCCGCGCCGTCGTCACCCCCAGAGCTCGCCGGAGGACGAGGTCGCCGGACGGACAGGCGTCTCGATCACCGATCCGCAGAGACAGATAGTCGACGGTCCACGACCCGATACCCGGGAGGGCGAGGAGGTCTTCTGCGAACGACGATTGCTCCGGAGCCAGGCCGTCGGCTGCCGCGCGGGCCAGGTGCGCGAGCGTGCGGGCACGAGACTGCGTCGTGCCGATCGCGGCGCGAAGTTCGTCGGGGTCGATTCTCGCGAGTCGATGCGGACCGGGGAAGCACCGCAACCCGCCAGTGGCATCGTCGCCGAATGCTGCGACGAGACGCCCGCCGAATGTGCATGCCGCAGCAACACTCACCTGTTGTCCGAGGACCGTCGACACCGCCGTCGCGAACCAATCGGTGGTACCGACCACCCGTAGCCCTGGATTGGCTCGCACGAGTGGACCGAGCACGGGATCGGACCGGAATGCCGAATCCACGACCGTGGGATCTGTTGCGAGGTCGAGCCACTGCTCCACGACCGCGACGACTTCCTCGACCTCGACGGCGTAGGCGGTCTCGACGACAACTTCGAGATGTCGCACTTCCCCCGGCTCTCGAGAGGACGGTTTCATCAGGTCTTCGAAACGCACGGTGACATGTGCGGCGCCGCCCTTCGTACGGACCGCGCGACGGTGAGTGCCGCTCTCGGCATCATGGTGTTCGTGACCGGGAACGACATGACTTCGCAGCATCGCGAGCATCGGTGCTACCGCAACGGGTTCCGCCATCGGGATCCGGAGGACTGTGATCATGTCGCCGACTCGAGTTGTAGCAGAACCCTCTTCGCTTCGAGACCCCCGACGTAATTGCCCATGCTGCCGTCGCTGCGCACCACACGGTGACACGGCACCACCACCGGAAGGGGGTTCTTTGCACACGCAGTGCCGACCGCCCGCACCGCGCGAGGGCTCCCTGCCGCAGCCGCGACTTCGGCGTAGCTTGCCGTTCGCCCGTACGCGATGTCGGGCAATCGGGTGATCACCTCTCGACGGAACCCACCGGCCAGACGCAGATCGAGTGGAATATCGAAATGCGTTCTGGTGCCCGAGAAGTACTCGTCGAGTTGCCGGACGACGGGGTCGAGCCGCCGTGGCGAGCCGAGAACACGCGGGCTGATTCGCCGGGAGAGTTCGTCGAGGACGGCGTCGGGCCCGTCGGCGACGTAGGCGACCCGCACGAGTCCGGCGGCGGTCGTCGCCAGCAGCAGCGGCCCCACGGGAGTGTCGGCGACGCGGAAGGCGACGTCGAGTAGACCCGCTTGCTCGGCATCGAGCACGAGCTTCTCCCGTAACCACGCGAGATCGGCCGGCCCGACCGACGGTTGTGGAAAAGTCATGAGCGGCATCCTGTTCCGGATTCGATGTGACGACGCAGAGCAGCCCGGCCGTCGGCTGCGGCACGGCGCGCTGCGGCGGGGCTGTTGCCGAGGATCGTGCCTATTTCGGCGTAGGGAAGGCCCCCGACATAGTGGTAGACGAGGGCCGCACGCTGTGTGAAGGGAAGCTCTGCGACCGCGGCCCACAATTCGTCGTCACCCTCCCCTGGTATCCCCGTGGTCGACGCGGGGTCGGGCATCTTCTCCGTGGGTATCGGGTTCCGTCCGCGCACCCGGTGGATGTCGACGGCTTTCCGATGCGCGATGGTCACGAGCCACGCTTCGAGGTTGCTGCCCGGCTGCAGCGCCGGATAAGCACGCAACGCCGCGAGGAAGGTTTCGGACCAGGCGTCGTCGGCCTCCACAGGCCCGAGTAGTGCGCGGCAGACCTTCAGCACGGTGGTGCCGTGCCGGCTCACCACTTCCTCGAAGGGCGGGAGGTGCGCCTGCGGAATGTGGTCAGGCAGGGACATGGGTGCTGCCCGGGCCACGAGGATGTCCTGCGCTCAGAATCCGTGCCTCCTGATCGAGGAGGAAGCGCTTGCGCTCGAGACCCCCGGCATAGCCGGTGAGTTTGCCCCCGCTACCGATGACCCGATGGCACGGGACGACGATGCACAGCGGGTTACGAGCGTTGGCTGCGGCCACCGCCCGTACCGCAGTGGGCCGGCCGAGGTCGAGCGCAATCTCTGCATAGGTACGTGTGGTGCCGTACTCGATCTTCTTCAGCGTCTCCCACACCGCGCGTTGGAAGGGTGTTCCGGTAGGCGACGTCGGGACGGTGAAGTGGATGCGACGACCGGCGAAGTACTCCTCGAACTGGGTGATGGCCTCGTCGAACCCTTCCGGGGCCTGTTCGCCGAAACTCCCGCGATCGGGAGCGGGACGGTGTTCGGCGATGTAGACGCCGCTGAGGATGCCGTCGGTGTTCACCAACGTCAGTTCTCCGATCGGCGAGTCGATCACGGTGTGGGTACGCAATACCGTCACGATTACGATCCTTCCATCCGGTGTGCGCTTCGTACCGGGTAGACGGGCCGGACGTCGAAAATGTGAGGTCCGTGATCACGACCGTGGGCCGTGCTGCACTATGACGAGATGATCTCGCTGCCTGTGCCCACGCTCGGACTCTCGGTCGTCGGCTCCGTCGTCGACGTCACTCGGACGGTGCTCGGACGCACACTCGACACTGCGGAGTTCGCGATATCGATCCCGGCGCGGGTGGAAGCCCTGCTCGACGAGGCCGAATCGCTCATCGGTTCCGTCGAGTCCCTGGTTCGCCGCATCGAGACGGTCGTCACCGATGCCACCGATATCGTCGAAGGGGCTTCGGTGGCCGTCGCGCAGGCGACACAGGTGATCGCGTCGACCATCGGTGTGGTGGAGGAAGCCGCCGATGCCGTCTCGCGGGCAACCGAGATCATCGACTCCACGGGCGGGGTGGTGCGCGATGCCACCGCAGTCGCCACGGATGCGAGGGTCGTCGTCGAATCTGCAGGTCGCAGCTCGGATGCCGCTGCTGAACTACTCGAGACCTATCGCCCCCTCGCCGAGCGGGCCGCCCCGCTGGCCGCCCGGTTCGTCGAAGAGTTCTCACCCGCAGAGGTGCATGCTGCGGTCCAGCTCATCGATATGCTGCCGGTCATCACCGAGCGGGTCGACGCAGTGCTGCCGATCATGGCGACGCTGGACACCGTCGCACCCGAGATCCACGAACTGCTCCTCGTCGCGAAGGACGTGCGACAGGCCATCGTCGGAGTGCCCGGCTTCAACTTCCTGCGCCGGCGGGGAGAGGACAAGGAATCCAACGGCGACGACTGACGATCGACGAGCAGGTGCGCCGTGCCGCGCCACGGTGACGGTCCTACCTGTGGGCCGTGGAGATGAACTGGTAGGTCGCCGCATCGACGATCTCGTCGGGCGTGATGGTGATCTCGTCGTTCAACCAGGCGGTGACCAGTTCCGCCAAGCCACCGACGAACAACAATCCGTTGATCTCTCCGCGATCCCCTGGCCACGCACGATCGCCGTACATGCGAGTCGCTTCGTCGGCGACCATCTGGGCGAAACCTCGCAGGGCTGCGCGCCTGTGGGTGCGCAACGGCTCGAAACCGGCGGACTCGATCAGCGCGACACGGCCCTTGCGCGGATCGTCGGTGAGAATCGCTACGAACGAGGCGATGGCATTTCGCACGAGCTGGTCGAGTGTTCCGGTGCCTGCCCGGAGAGCAACGAGCACGGCCTCGCGTACCTCGTCGGCGATTCTGTCCAGAACTTTCTGCAGTAGATCGTCTCTGCTGGTGAAGCTCTCGTAGAAGTAGCGCTCGGTCAACTTCGCATGCGCACAGATCGCGGTCATGGTGGCGCCACTCTTACCCGAGGCCGCGAAGAGGTCCAGGCCCGCCTCGAGCAGGCTTTCACGCCGTAGCGCGACCCGTTGCTCACCGCTCAAACCGGCGTAGCGGCGGGAAGTGGAGGAAACCATGCATCGATCTTGACAGAGAAAGCAAGTGTGACGCACACTACCCCTTATCTGACAGGCTGCCATGTCAGATCAACTCTGAAGTGGAGGTTCGTCGTGGTGAAGATCCTGGCTGCTCCCCCCGCCCAGTCGCAGCTGCGCCCGATCCCGGGGCGGCCGGGGCTGCCCGGTATCGGGCACGTCCTCGAGTACATCCGCGATCCGCTCGCGATGATGCGCCGGCAGTGGGACAGCTACGGCGAGATCTCCTGGTTCTCGGTGGCCGGTCGGCGTTGGGTTGCAGTCCTCGGACCCGACGCCTGCCAGGAAGTACTGCAGAACAAGGATCGGGTGTTCGTCAACAGCGACGGCTGGTCGGCGCTGATCGGCCCCTTCTTCCACGGTGGCCTCATGCTTCTCGATTCGGATGAGCATCTGCGCCACCGCCGGATAATGCAGCAGGCCTTCACCCGTTCACGCCTGGAGAAGACCGTCGATGCCCTGAACCCGGCGATCGGCCACGCGCTCGACGCTTGGGAACCCACCGATGATTTCCTGGCCTACACGGCACTGAAGACGCTCACCCTCGATCTCGCCACCGAGATCTTCATGGGTGGGGCCGAGGAGTCCACCGACCGCGAAATCGAAGCGGTGAAAAAAGCATTCGTGGATTGCGTGCAGGCAGCGACTTCGATGGTCCGCTATCCTCTCCCGGGCACCAGATGGAAGCGAGGACTCGACGGTCGCCGGGTTCTGGAGAAGTTCTTCCGGCAGTACCTACCGGCGCGACGATCGCGGGAGACCGACGACCTGTTCTCCGTCCTCTGCCATATCGAATCCGAAGCAGGACAGCGGTTCAGCGACGACGAGGTCATCGATCACATGATCTTCCTGCTGATGGCTGCGCACGACACATCGACGATCACCATCTCCACCATGATGCAGTACCTGGGTCAGCATCCGCAGTGGCAGGACAGATGCCGTGCGGAGTCGCTCGCGCTGGGCACCACCACTCCGAGTTATGCCGACCTCGACCAGCTCGGCAGCCTCGATCTGGTCATGAAGGAATGCCTCCGGCTCGTCTCTCCGGTACCGGTCATGGCACGACGAGCCGTCCGCGACACCGAGATTCGGGGGCATTTCGTACCTGCGGGAACGTATGCCGCTGTGGCACCGCACTTCACGCACCACATGTCGGAGTACTGGCCCGAACCCCAACGCTTCGACCCTGAACGGTTCGCGGAGCATCGACGCGAAGACAAGGTGCACCGCTACGCCTGGGAACCGTTCGGAGGGGGCGTACACAAATGCCTCGGCATGCACTTCGCCGGACTCGAGATCAAAGCAATCGTCCATCACCTTCTGCTGCGATTCGACTGGCACGTGGATCCCGGTTACGTTGCCCCACTGGATTTCACGTCGTTGCCCTTTCCTTCCGACGGGCAACCGGTCGATCTGCGACAGCGCTCGGCGGACTCTGCGCGTCAGGCCGTGTAGAGGCCTGCACCCGCTCGGCTGAGCACGAGTCTGGGCACCACCGCGCGCGACGACAGCTTGAGCAACGCATCGACGATCTCGACGACGTCGTTCACCTCGATCATGTTCTCGGCCGGGATCTTGTCCTTGATCCAGTCCGACATGTCGGTGTCGACGTAGGCCGGCGCGAGCGCCGACGCCGAGACGCCCCTGCCCGACTCCTCCGCGTTGAGCGTTTCGACCAGGGAGATCAACGCCGCTTTCGTCGCGCCGTAGGCCGCGAGCCCGGCCTCCGCGTACACACCGGTGATGGACGAGAGCGCAACGATCTTCGATCCGTGTGCCGGATCGTTCTCGGCCTCGGCGCGCAGCAACGGCAATGCCGCCTGGATCAACGCGAACGGGGCGTTGAGATTCACGGCGACCGTCTTGTCGAACCGGCGGGCCGGAAACTCGGCGATCGGGCCGGCCGTCCCGACACCCGCGTTGAGGATCAGCGCCTTCATCGTGCCGAAGGCCTCACGGTGCGCGTCCACCACGCGAGTCGCGGCGTCCGGGTCGGCGAGGTCTGCGGCGACGGCGCGCACCTCCTTCGCACCCGCTTCCCGCAGTTTTTCCGCGGTACTCTCGAGACGCTCGGCGCCGCGCGCACTGATCGTCATTGCGTAGCCGCGTTCGGCAAGCCGGGTTGCGATCCCGAGGCCGATTCCTCTCGATGCTCCGGTAACGAGCGCGCTGGTCACGTGTGTGTTCCCTTCAGTGCTGCGAGCCCTGCCGACACCAGGGCCGGCACCGCCTCACCGGCACGATCGAAACCGTCTCCGATGGTCGCGCCGGCGCGCCACCGGTGGTTGATGCCCTCGGCGATGACGGCGAGTTTCAGATAGGCCAAGCCCATGTAGAAGTTCCAGTTGGCGATATCGCGGTCCGACGCTGCGGCATACCGCTGCACCAGATCGTCGTTCGACGGCAGTCGTTCACTCGTCCATGCGGCCGGGAAGCCGAGGATGTCGTCGAGTGCCGGATGCCGGTAGACGCACATCATCGCGAGGTCGGTGAGTGGGTCACCCAGCGTGGAGAGTTCCCAGTCGACGACGGCGACGACACGCCCCGTATCGCTCGTGTCCAGGATGGTGTTGTCGATGCGGTAGTCGCCGTGGACGATCGCCGGAGCGGGCGAATCCGGGATCGAATCGGCGAGCGCAGCATGCAATCGCTCGAGATCGGGCAGCTCACGTGTCTTGACGCGACTCCACTGACTCGCCCACAACCTCACCTGCCGGGTGACGTAGCCGTCGGGTCGGCCGAGCCCTCCGAGGCCGACCGCTTCGAAATCGACGTTGTGCAGGTCGGCGAGGATTCGTACGAGTTCGCCGATACAGCGGTCGATCTCGTCGTCGGCGAGCGCATCGAGGTCGTCCTTGCTGCGCACCACACGCCCTTCGACGTACTCGACCAGTGTGAACGGCGCACCCATCACCGAATCGTCCTCGCACTGGACGACGGTCGGAGCGACCGGCACCCCGCTGCCCTTCAGCGCCGAGGTGATCCGGAACTCGCGGGCGACATCGTGCGCCGAAGGCGTCAGGCCCGCGGTCGGCGGGCGACGCAACACCCAGTGCGAAACCTCGTCGAGAATGCCGTAGGTGAGGTTGGACTTGCCCCCCGAGATCAACTCGGCGCGCAACTCACCGCGGACGGCGATGCCGGAATCGGTCAGGAAGCGCTGGAGCGCAGCAAGGTCGAGCCCTTCGTGTATCGCGGTCACTGTGCAGCCTCACGGGCAGCTCTGCGCACAGCCCCGACAGCGCGTTTGGCGATTGCCCAGCGGTGCACCTCGGACGGACCGTCGTACACACGGAACGGCCGGACCTCGCGGGTGAGACGCGCGATCGGGAGATCCTCGGAGACGCCGAGACCGCCACACATCTGAGCGGAACGGTCGACGATGCGGAAGATCGCCTCGGCGGCGAAGGTCTTCGCGATCGACGTGGCGTTCGAGGCGTGCGATCCCTGATCGAGTTCCCAGCACGCCTGCACGAGCAGTGCCCGGGTCGCCGCGATGTCGATCTCGTTGTCGGCGATCATCTTCTGGATCATGCCGAGATCGCCCAGCCGGGAACCGAATCCCTCACGCTCCGCGACATAGCGGACGGCGGTGTCGTGCCCGCGGCGTGCGGCACCGAGCCAGCGCATCACGTGTGTCATGCGGGCCGGGCCGAGACGCACCTGCGCGTAAGCGAAGCCCTGGTCGACCTCGCCGAGAACAGCGGAGTCGGGGACGAAGACGTCTTCGAAGTCGACCTCGCAGTGACCGCCGATCATCGAGCGGTCGAGGGTGTTGATGTGGCGTCCGACCTTCAGCCCATCGGTGTCCGCAGGAGCGAGAAACATGGTGGCGCCGCCGCGCTGTCCCGGCTCACCCGACGTACGGGCCATGATGATGAAGAAACCCGCCCCGTCGGCACCGGTGATGAAGTGCTTGCGGCCGTTGATCTTCCAGCCTCCCGAGACCTTCTCCGCGCGGGTGTTGAGAGCGTTGGGATCGGCGCCGGCACCCGGCGCGGGCTCGGTCATCGCGAAGGCCGAACGCATGTCGCCGGCAGCGAGCGGCGCCAGGAACTGGTGCTTCTGCTCAGCGCTCGCGATGTGCGCGAGCATGTGCACGTTGCCCTCGTCCGGGGCCGCGATGTTGAGCGCGGTGGGGCCGAAGAGCGAGTACCCGGCGGCTTCGAAGACAGGTGCGCGGTCGGACATGTTCAGACCGTGACCGCCGAACTCGACGGGCGCGTGCGGAGCGAAGACACCGGCGGACTTGGCAGCCTTCTGCAATTCCGACCGGATCGCGTCGCCACCGGCTGCGGTGATGTCGCCGCCGTGCGCGTCTTCGACGGGAAGGACCTCGTCGCGGACGAACTGCTCGGTCCGTGCAATGAGGTCCTGGACGTGGTCCGAGTAGGACAGATCGACCGCCATGCTGACTCCTTCCATACCGACCGATCGATCGGTCGGTCAGATTCACGGTGACATATCACTGCTGAGTGGTCAAGCCCGCGAAGGCGGCCCGGCTACGGCGCTCCGACCGCATTCCGCGCGACCAGCAGGTACCGGCGCACGATCTCGTCGGGCGACAGAGAGCCGTCCGGCCGATACCAGCTCGCCACCGCGACACACATCGTCGTCACGGCGCGACTCGCATCTTTGGGGAAGGGAGTTCCGAAGGTGCCGTCGGCGACGCCGTCATCGACGATCTCGTCGATCATGCGTTGCTGCTCGTCGCGCAGTGCGACGAAGGCACGGCGGGCCTCGGGTTCCATGCTGCGCATCTCGGTCGACGCCACGAATGCCTGGTCGCGACGGAACATGTGGAATCGCAGGAGCGACTCGACGACCGCGTCGAACCGTTCGGACGGAGAAGGTCCGGCTTCGGAGATCGCCTGCCGGCTGCGATCGAGAAGGTCCTGGAGCACGGTGGTGGTGAGCGAGACCAGCAGGGCTTGCTTGGACGGATAGTGGTGGTACAGGCCGGGCACCGACAGGCCGGCTCGCGACGCGATCTCCCGGATGGACGTGCCGTCGTAACCGCGCTCGGCGAACGCCTCGAGCGCAGCATTGAGGGGCCGGGGCAGGTCGCTCTGCCCGTAGTGTCGCCAAGAGCCGGCGTCGCCGGAACCCGAATCCTCACGCGTGTCCATGGTCAACACCGTAAGGGACGGCTCCGGCGACGTCGGCTACCGAAGCATCAGTAATCGTCCTCGCCGTAGAGGACGAGACCACGAAGGTTCCTGCCCGCGTGCATGTCGGCATAGCCCTCGTTGATGTCCTCGAGCTTGTAGGTCTTGGTGACGAGGTTGTCGAGGTCCAACTGGCCGTTCCGGTACAGGTCGAGCAGTTTCGGAATCTGCGAACGCGGCCCGGTGCCACCGAAGATGGCCCCCTGCAAGCGTTTCTGGAGCAGAGTCAGCTCGAACAGGCTCAGCGTGACCTGGGAATCGGTCGCGTGGCCCATACCCACGACGACGACCTGCCCGCCCTTGGCCGTGAGGCCGAGCGCGGGTCCGATGATGTCGCCCGTGATCTCCCCTACGGTGATGACGGTGACGTCGGCCATCCTGCCCCAGGAGATCTCACCGATCACCGGAGCAGCCTCTTCGATCGACGCGAAGGCGTGTGTCGCGCCGAACTCCTTGGCCTTCTGCCGCTTGAACTCGACCGGGTCGATCGCCACGACGAACCGCGCACCGGCATGTGCCGCACCCTGCACCGAATTGATACCGACACCGCCGATACCGATGACCACCACGGTGTCGCCGAGCTTGGTGCCGCCGATCTCGGTGGCAGAGCCCCAGCCCGTCGCGACGCCGCATCCCAGCAGGGCGGCCTTCTCGAGGGGGATGTCCTTCTCGATCTTGATGACCGACGCCTCGTTCACCGTGACGTACGGCGCGAAGGTGCCGAGGAGGCACATCTGCAGTACCGGCTCACCGTTCAGCGTCGCACGGTAGGTCTTGTCGGAGATCGCCTGGCCGGTGAGCAACCCGGCACCCTCGTCGCAGATATTCTGCAGACCCTTCGCGCAGGACCGGCAGCGACCACAGGCCGGGATGAACGCGAGGACGACGTGGTCGCCCTCCTCCACGGTCGACACTCCGGGACCCACCTTAGTGACCACGCCCGCACCTTCGTGACCACCGAGAACCGGGAAGGACGGCAATGGCGTCGCTCCCGAACGCAGATGCTCGTCCGAGTGACACAGGCCCGACGCGGCAAGGCGGATCTGCACCTCACCCGCGACGGGATCACCGAGCTCGATCTCCTCGATCTCCCAGGGCTGGTCGATCCCCTTGACGACTGCCGCTTTCGTCTTCACACGAGCCTCCTGAACCGAGCGTGTAATGTGACGTACATCACCGCATTGAAACACCGGTCGAGGAGGCCGGTGCCCCGATTCGGAAATCTCTTCCGAATCCGGCCGTTAACCGATACCTTCGGTAACATACAACTCCTCGTGAAGGGTTCGGACCATGATTCACGTCCGCCACACCGCAGTCGCGGAAGTCCCGATCCACCGCGCGTTCGCGTACGTCGACGACTACCGGAACGTCCCCGATTGGATGTTCGGGGTGGATCGATTCCAGCCCGTCAGCGACCGGCTCGCCGGTCTCGGCGCCGTCTACGACGCGACCATGCGGATCGGCCCCAAGGATCTCGATTCGCGTGTCGAGATCGTCGAGTGGGAACGCGACCGCACGATCGTCCTCGAATCGGTCGCCGGTTTCCGCGCGGCCTCGTCGTGGGCCTTCACCGACCTCGGACACGCGACGAGACTCGACGTCGACTTCGGCTACCACCTCCCGGGCGGGATCGCCGGCCGCACCCTGGGGATGCTCATCGAACCCGTTGTCGGCACGGCGATCCGCCAGACCGAGCACGCCCTGCGGACACGACTCGGGCAACTGGTCTGAATCGAGTTCAGAAGTTGCCGCGCGCGGCCTGCTCCCGTTCGATCGCTTCGAACAGCGCCTTGAAGTTCCCCTTGCCGAAACCGAGCGAGCCGTGCCGTTCGATCAGTTCGAAGAACACCGTCGGCCGGTCACCGACAGGCTTCGTGAAGATCTGCAGGAGGTAGCCGTCCTCGTCGCGGTCGACGAGAATCCCGCGCTTCTTCAACTCCTCGATGGGGACGCGCACCTCGCCGATCCGGGCTCGCAACTCCGGATCGTCGTAGTACGCGTCGGGAGTCGCGAGGAACTCCACACCCTCCTCGCGGAGGCGGTCCACCGCAGTGAGAATGTCGTTGGTCGCCAACGCCAGATGTTGTGCACCGGGCCCCCGGTAGAAATCGAGGTACTCGTCGATCTGCGAACGCTTCTTCGCGATCGCCGGCTCGTTGAGTGGAAACTTCACCCGATGATTACCGTTGCACACCACCTTGCTCATGAGAGCCGAATAGTCGGTGGCGATGTCGTCGCCGATGAACTCCGCCATGTTCGTGAAACCCATGACACGGTTGTAGAAATCGACCCATTCGTCCATGTGCCCGAGTTCGACGTTGCCGACGACATGATCGAGAGCCTGGAAGATCCGCTCGGGCGCGCCGTCCCGCTTCCAGTAGGTCGACGTGCGCTCGACGTAGCCGGGAAGGTACGGACCGTCGTATCGCGACCGGTCGACGAGCGTGTGCCGTGTGTCGCCGTAGGTCGCGATGGCAGCGAGACGCACGGTTCCGTTCTCATCGCTCATTTCGTACGGCTCTTCGAGGATCGTGGCACCCTGCTTCCGGGCGTGCTCGATGCACTTGTCGACGTCCGGAACCTGCAGTGCGATGTCGACGACCCCGTCGCCGTGACGCCGATGGTGCTCGATCAGCGGACTGCCGGGATCCACCGCACCCTTGACCACGAATCGCACAGCGCCGCTGCGCAGTACGTAGGCGTGATGGTCGCGGTTTCCGGTGGTGGGACCGGAATAGGCGATCAGTTCCATGCCGTAGGCCGACTGGAAGTAGTGCGCTGTCTGCGTGGCATTGCCGACCACCCAGACCACGGCATCCCAACCGCTGACCGGGAACGGATCCCGCTCGCTGTCGTACTCCACGAGACCGACGAGCCGTCGGAGTTCCTCGGCGCCGAGCTGGGCGAGGCGCTCGCTGTCGGTCAGGGTGTATTCCAGAGTCATCGCTGCAACCTCCTGCCGCACACCGCGGCACAATCGTTGTGTCGTGTGTCACCAGGAGAAACCCACCGATCGGCGCGACGCAAGGTCGCCTCGGGCAACTGATCCGACTGCCTCGAATTTGCCGGAATTCTCACGCTTATCTATACAATCAGGCTAGTTTTCGGGCACCGATGGGAAGGAACCACGATGCGTGAGCCCGTACAGCTGGACGAATTGGATTTCGCTCTCCTCGAAGCCCTCCACGCCGACCCGAAGGTCGGCGCACTCGAACTGTCCCGACGCCTGAAAGTCGCCCGCGCCACTGTCTCCGCCCGCCTGCGACGCCTGGAGGACACCGGGGTGATATCCGGCTATGAACCTCGAATCAACTTGGCTGCAGCCGGTTTCGAAGTACAAGCCTTCGTCACGATGGAGATCGTGCAGGGCGCACTGGAGGACGTCACAGAAGTCCTGGAACGCATCCCGGGCGTCCTCGAAGCGTTCGCTACCACCGGCGCCGGAGACGTCCTGTGCCGAATCGGCGCAGAGTCGCATCTCGGCCTGCAGCAGACCCTCATCGAACTGAACCGCTCCTCGATCGTGGCCCGCTCCACGAGCGTCATGGTGCTGTCCGAAGTGGTGCACTACCGGGCGATGCCACTGCTCCGCACGCTCGAACCCGAGCGATCCGCGAAAGCGCCGGCCTACCGGCGCTGAGCCGATTCGGGGGACGATGCCGTGCGGCGCACGGCGACGCCCTGCGGCCGAGGCGGTTCAGGGGCGCCATCCGTAAGGTCGCGTGAGGATCTCCATGAAGTGCCCGCCGGGGTCGAGGAAATAGGTTCCTCGACCCCCGTCGTTCCGGTTGACTCCGTGCGCGGACTGTCGGGGGTCGGCCCAGTGTTCGATTCTCTGCTCGAGGATGCGAGCGTAGATGCCGTCGAAGTCCTCTTCGGAGACCAGGAAGGCGTAGTGCTGCGGCGGAAACTCCACGTCAGCCGGAAACTCGGCGAAATCCAGGGTGACGCCGTTCGCGAGTTCCACAGCGAGGAAGTGCCCGGCCGGCACAGGATCGGGTAGACCGAACAGGGCCGTGAGGAAATAGGCCGAATGTTGCTTGTCGTCGGCAGCGACGATGGTGTGATCGAACGAGATGGTCAAGGAGAACTCCTCGAGGTCCCGCGCCTCCATGCCTGACGCAGCCCGCCATCGACACGCGACGCTGCGTTCAGGGATACCCCTTGGAACCCCCGCCGCGCAAGCGATGAGTTTTCTGTGACGTCCAGGTCTGTACTCCTCGACAACCTGCGAAAGAGGCCGACGATGAAGCTCACAGTGACAATGTTCGTATCGGCCGACGGTGTGGCCCAAGGCCCTGGCGGACCCGAGGAGGACCGCAGCGACGGTTTCGCCCGCGGCGGCTGGGTGGTCCCTCTGCTCGACGAAGAAACCGGCCGGTTCATCGACGAGACGTTCTCTCAGGTCGATGCCTTCCTGCTGGGCCGGAACACCTACGAGATCTTCGCTGCGTCGTGGCCGAACTCGACCGATCCGGACGACCCGATCGCGAACGCGCTCAACACCCTCCCGAAGCACGTCGCCTCCACGACACTCACCGACCCGAAGTGGAACAACACGACCGTCCTCGAAGGGGACGTACCCGCCGCCGTCGCCGAACTGAAGAAGCGACCCGGCCGCGAACTGCAGGTGCACGGCAGCATCCGCCTCGTCGACACACTGTACGAGCACGATCTGGTGGACGAGTACCGGTTCATGACGTTCCCCGTCATCGTCGGTCAGGGTCTGCGTCTGTTCGCCCGCGGCGGTCCCGACACGAAGTTGGATCTCGTGGAATCGCGCATCACGTCGTCCGGAATCGTCATCACCGTGTACCGCCCGGCCGGGCGGCCGGACTACGGAGTCGCCGAGGTCGAATGACCGGGGAATCGGGTTCTATCGCGTTGCCTCGTAGCCGGTGGTCATCCAGTACACCGCGCGATCGATGGTCGGCATGATGTCGGTGAGCGCGATCTGACCCTCGAGATATCGACCGACGAGGCCGAAGACGACGCTCGAGAGGATCGACTTCATTTCGTCGACGAAACCGGGGTCGACACCTTTCAGTACGGCCATGCCGGCGGGCACCACCGAATCGAAGCCCCGCATGTGCAGGCCCTCCCAGCCGGGCGCAGTCCTCACCCGGAAGTAGGCGATGAGCATGAGGGGATTCTTCTCCCACGGCTCGAAGATGGCGCGGATGACGCGCATCATCGCCGGGTGCAGGGCTTCGTCCGGATCGCGGGCCTGCTCGACGACCGCCGCGTGGTTTCCCTTCATCCAGTGTTCGATCGCAGCGAGGATGAGTTCCTCGCGTGTGGCATACCGCTTGTAGACCGTCGAGAGCGACACACGTGCTCCACGTGCGACTGCGCGCAACTGGACCGCGTCATAGCCACCCGCCTCGAGCAGTCCGACCACGGTCCCGAGGAGACGGACGCCCAAGTCGTCCGCCTCATCCGGTGAAGCGATACCAACCATTCTGAAAACATCCTTGCCGTCAAGTGGTAATAACATTATCGTGATGCAGGTAACGCGGTTACCCACTCTAGCCACGGCGGCGTCCGCGCCGCTCGTTCATCCTCCGAGTCCTCTTCATTCCGGGAGCACCCCGATGACTGGATCGCCGAAGCGCTTGCATATCGATCGAGATATGTGCGAGGCACACGCGCTGTGCGTCGAGATCGCACCCGAGATCTTCGATCTCCCCGACGACGACATTGCCGTCTGTGACGAGAACCCTCCGGAAAAACTCTGGCCCAAAGCGTATTCCGCAGCGAGCGCGTGTCCTCGGCAGGCGATCGGAATCGTCGAGGGCATCCCCGGTCGACCTTCACCGAAAGGCAAGTGATCCATGACCGATCTCGCAGCAGCCGACTACTTCACCGACGGTGAGATCGCACAGAGTCCGTTCGCCTACTTCGACCGGCTTCGGGCCGAGAACCCCGTATTTCGAGAACCGAACTACGGCGTCGTCATGGTCACCGGCTACCAGGAAGTGGTCGAAGGATTCAAGAACAGCGATGCTCTGTCCGCCGTGAACGCGATCGGTGGTCCGTTCCCGCCGTTGCCTTTCGAACCCGAGGGTGACGACATCACCGATCAGATCGAAGCCCACCGCCACCAATTTCCCATCTTCGAGCACATGGTCACGATGGATCCCCCTGACCACACACGTGCCCGGTCACTGCTCGGCCGCCTTCTCACCCCGAAGCGGCTGAAGGAGAACGAGAATTACCTCTGGAGTCTGGCGGACGACGTACTCGACGAGTTCATCGACGAGGGCCGCTGCGAGTTCCTGAGCCAGTACGCCAAACCCTTTGCCACCATGGCGATCACGGACCTACTCGGCATACCGGAAGAGGACCGTGAAGAATTCCGCCGGGCTCTGGGTGCAGGCGAACGGCCCGGCAGCCGGGTAGGCGCACTCGACCACGAACCCGTCGGGACCAATCCCCTCGAATATCTGGACGGGCGTTTCGAGAAGTATCTCTCCGATCGTCGGCGCGAGCCCCGCAACGATATTCTCAGCGGTCTCGCTACCGCCACATATCCGGACGGCTCCACGCCGGCGCTCGTCGAAGTCGTGCGTCCCGCGACCTTCTTGTTCGCCGCGGGCCAGGAGACTGTGACCAAACTGCTCAGTTCGTCACTGCGGGTTCTGTGCGAACGTCCCGAGTACCAGAAACTCCTGCGCGACGACCGCGCTCTCATCAAACCCTTCATGGAGGAGTCGCTTCGGTTCGACAGCCCCACGAAGGTCGATTTCCGTCTCGCACGCAAGTCCACGACTCTCGGGGGCGTCGATATTCCGGCCGGCACGATCGTGATGTTGAGTCTCGCTGCCGCCAACCGCGATCCGCACAAGTTCGAGGACCCGAACGAGTTCCGGCTGGATCGGACGAACGCACACGACCACATCACATTCGGTCGCGGACTCCACACGTGCGCAGGTGCGCCCCTCGCCCGGATCGAAGGCCAGGTGACCCTGAACCGGCTCCTCGACCGCATGGAAGACATCCAACTCAGCGAGCAGGCGCACGGACCGGCCGGCGATCACACGTTCGCCTATGAACCCACGTTCCTGTTGCGCGGACTGGTCGATCTCCACATCGAGTTCTCCGCCAAGCGCTAGACGACACGAATACGGCAGATAACGCATCGATCTAAACTCGATGCCGACCCGAGAGGTGATTCATGGCAGGAAGAGTCGAAGGCAAGGTCGCATTCGTCACCGGAGCTGCACGTGGGCAAGGGCGAAGCCACGCGATCCGGCTGGCGCAGGAGGGTGCGGACATCATCGCACTCGATATCTGCGGACCGATCCGGGAGAACGCACAGATCGAACCGTCCACCCCGGAAGATATGGCCGAAACCGTCGAGGCCGTAAAGAGTTTGAACCGCCGAATCGTCACGGCCGAGGCGGACGTACGAGACTTCGACGCGGTGAAGGCGGCGGTCGACAACGGTGTCGAGCAGTTGGGCCGTCTCGACATCATCGTCGCCAATGCCGGTATCGGTACCGGAGGGACGCTTTTCCACGAGACGGACGAATTCGATTGGCAGGAGATGCTCGACATCAATCTGTCCGGCGTGTGGAAGTCGATCAAGGCCGGGGTGCCGCACATGATTGCGGGCGGGAACGGAGGATCGATCGTCCTCACAAGTTCGGTCGGCGGCCTGAAGGCCTACCCCATGATGGGTCCCTACATCTCCGCCAAGCACGGGGTGGTCGGCATGATGCGCACCTTCGCGGTGGAACTCGGACAGCACTTCATCCGGGTCAACACGGTGCATCCCACGAACGTGAACACCCCGATGTTCATGAACGAAGGCGCCATGAAGATGTTCCGTCCCGATCTGGAGAACCCGGGTCCGGAGGACATGAAGGTGGCGACGCAATTCATGCATGTGCTGCCGATCGGCTGGGTGGAGCCGGAAGACATCAGCAACGCAGTGCTGTTTCTGGCGTCCGACGAGGCTCGTTACGTCACCGGGCTCACGCTCACGGTCGATGCGGGCAGCACGCTGAAGTAGCACAGCGGAAGGGGGTTGCCGAGCGAGTTCCCGCGCGGAACCGCTCGGCAACCCTGCTTCGTCCTGTTCGGGGTGAACAGTGCCATCATGGACGAAGCAGATCGGTACGCCACGAAGCGAAGGGGCCTACCATGAGTTTCTACAACGATCACGTCGTACCGCGATTGGTGAACATCGCCTGCTCGTCCCCGCTCACCGAGGCACACCGGAGACGGGTGTGCGCAGGCCTGAACGGCCGCGTCCTCGAGATCGGTTTCGGATCGGGCCTCAACGTCCCGTACTACCCGACGTCGGTCGAGTGCGTCAGTGCCGTCGAACCCGCAGACCTCGGGTGGAAACTTGCTCGTCCGCGTATCGAGAGCTCACCCGTACCCATCGAACGAGCGGGCCTGGATGGGCAGTCACTTCCGTTTGCAGACAACAGCTTCGACACCGCTCTGACCACGTGGACGCTGTGTACCATTCCGGACGCCGGCGCGGCCCTTCGCGAAGTGCGGCGGGTTCTCACTCCGGGCGGCACGCTGCACTTCGTCGAACACGGATTGGCGCCGGACGAAGGCGTTCGACGGTGGCAGTACCGCCTCGAGCCGATCCAGAAGAGGATCGCGGGTGGCTGTCACCTCACACGGCGAATCCCCGATCTCGTCCGAGGCGCAGGATTCGATATTCGCGATCTCGACACCTTCTACGAGGACAAGACCCCGAAATTCTTCGGCGCGCTGTCTCTCGGAACAGCTGCGACGAGCCGGTGATCCACTCCGTTCAACCGACAATCCCCGCGCTCTTTGCCGCCTTCAGCCAGTCGGGGAACTCGCTGAGCATTCGGCGGTACAGTTCGGCGTCGCTCACTTTGGAGATGTCGTCGACACTGAAGAAGCCCGCATTGTCGACCCGCCGACCCGACATCGTGTCGAGACGTTCGAGCACACCGTAGTTGGCCCGGCCGAGTCCGACGAACTGCCAGAAAGCCGGCAGGGCGGACGCACTCTTCATCAGGTCTGCGATCTTCTGCTTCTGGGTGAAGCCACCGTCGGTGAAGAACAGCACCAGCGTCGGCATCGCCGCGCCGGGCGCAAGCGAATCGATGATCTCGTTCATCACCGGCAGTTCGTCGTTGACGCCGCCGATCCGCCCGTAGTCGATTCCACCGTGTGTTCCGCTGAGGTGCAGATAGGTGGACGACCACGCGTCGACTTCATGGACGACGATGTCGGGCAGTCGCGCGAACGACTTCGCATACAGATACGGTTCGAGCTTTCCGTCGTCGTCGACCTGGACCGCAATGGGCACCATCCGTTCGACGACTTCGTGGATGCGCCGGCTCGAGTACTCCCGGTTCATGCTGCCGGTCTTGTCGATGACGAGCACCACGCGTGCCCGCACTCCGGGAGCGCCCTTGTCGAGCAGTACCTTCGCGACTTCACGCTTACGCATGTCGAGCTTCTGCCGCTTCTCCAGGGAGAGCTTCTCCTCCCCCGCCACGGTGCGCACACCGTGCGGGTCGGCGACCGGAACTGCGGCGGCAGGCTCGTCGTCCACCTGCACGCCGTGCTCGCGCACCAGCGCAGGCAAACCGGTATCCCAGCCCGCGGAGACGTTGCGGACCTTCCACGCCCCGTTCCGGCGATAGATCTCGAGTAACACTGCGGCGCGTTCGGTCGTCAGATCCAACGCACGAGCAGACGCAGTGCCCGCCGGATGCGCGACCTCCACGCCCAGGTCGGAGACGGAGGCAAGGCTGCCGGTGACGCTGTCATCGAGTGCGACAGCGATCGACAACCTTTCGATCGCGGCCGGAACCGCGGTCAGATCGATCGAAAGCTTGTCGGCCGCGACGAGGCGAACCGCGCCTTCCGGCGAGGACGGCTGGTTGAAGAACACGAAGTCGGCGTCGTTGCGGACCTTCGAATCAGTGCCGAGCTGGAAGACCATCAGGTCGACGGTTCCCTGTCGTGCTCCCGCTACCGAGACCGTCACGTCTCCGGTTGCGATCGTCGCGTTCTCACCACGTGCAAGTTGGGTCATGGGTAATCGTGGCCCCGTGGGCCGGGTCCTTTCATCGTTTCGAAAAGCTGCTGTTACGCATTGTCACGCCGCCACGAATTGGACGAGCGGTAAGTACGGTTTCGGCGCGCCGCGACAATCCGAGCCCCACTGTAACGAGCCCGACGAATCCGGCGATTCACCATCGACCATTCCGGAAACGAAGGGCCGAATCGATGAAGCGTCGTCTCCTTGCCGCCGGCATTTGCTGCGCAGCAACGGTCTTCCTTACGCCCGCCACTGCGAATGCAGTTCCCACGGGTAGTGCCGATTCGGGCGGTTCTCAGTTCGGAACAGGAAGTGCCGGGGTCCTGCCACTCCTGCTGGGTGCTGCTGTGAACTGCCTTGTCACCGGTATTCCCATGCAAGCCTGTGGTTACACAGGTGCAGTCCCGGCCCCGTAATCCACTTCCCGCCTCCCTCGACGCGTAACCATTTGACTATGGCCTCGACCGACTCGCCTCTGACTGCGCGTACGCTCCTGAAACAGCTCGATCTGATCTGGCTCTTCGCAGAGCAGCACGTGCTGCCCCGGATAGATACCACTTCTCTGCACTGGGAACCCTCGCCGAATTGCGTGGCCGTTCGAGAAATCGCGGGTCGCTTCGTTGCCGACTGGCCGGACGAGAACACCGACGTATTTCCCGAAACAACGGTCGCGTGGCTGCTCTGGCATATCGAGTGGTGGTGGTCGAACACCATCGCCGTCTGCCGAGGGGGAAACGCAGTGGGCCCGGACGTCTACGAGTGGTCAGGAACTGTCGGCGGCATCGGAGAACTTCGTGTGCAGTGGGTCGATATCCTCGAGACTACCGAGCTCGAAAAGACGATCGTGGGTCTCATGCCCGACGAAGCGCCGCTCTGGGAAATCGCCGGTTGGGTCAATTTCGAACTTACCAAGAATGTTTCGGAGATCAGCCAACTGCTGACGCGGAAGGCGAACACCCGGTACTGAAAGTGTCTTCGTGCACTCACACTGCAACGATGCCCGCAACGGGGATACGTGCGTCGACGGCCTGGCGGAAATTGATCATCGCGCGCTCCAGGTGGTCGCGGTTCGTAACCAGAACAGCACCGGTAGCGCGGCGGTGGAGCAACACGTTGTTGGTGAAGCGCGCATTCTCGACGGTCGACGTGGACCTCGGCTCCTCGGTGATGCGCTCCGGCGGAATCCCTCGCGCCACGAGCCAGTCCTTCATCGCCCGGGCTTCGGTGATGCCCTTACGCGGCACGCCACCGGTCACGACTATCGGTGACTGCGGATAGCGGTGCGCTGCGCGGAGAGCCGCTTCGAGACGCTGTGCGAGTACGGGGCGGATCTTTCCGTCGTCTGTGAGTCCGGCGCCGAGCACTACGAGATGAGTGCCTCTCGGGTTCAGATCGAGCATGAGCGGAAAGTTCGGTGTCAGCGTCTCCAGCTGGGTACACGCGATGATCAGTGCATCGACTGTTCCCTGGCACAGCGGGGTGACGGACAGTATGCCGTTCACAACAGTGTCGACTGCAGGCATCGCCGCGGCCTGCCCTGTGGATACGCCCAGCGTCGCTGTTGCCGCGAGTGCTGTCGCCACCACCGTCCGTCGTACAGCTCCCATGCGAGTTGCCTCTCGTGGTTCGGTCGGATGTCGGCTGTGCCGCAGTGTGCCATCCGCTCCTGACGCTCGCAGGCCACCTGTTCGAGTCCGAGGAAACGTCACGGATCCCGATCCGGACGGTAGGGACCACAAACAAAGACGACAGATCCGTTGGTTCGCACCGATCGGGTGCGGAGCCTCGACCGAATTGGAACAGAACGTCGCTGCAGCAGTCTGCTCAGCACGATATGGTGCCGGCCATGGCCGCCAGGCAACTGAAGGTGGGGCTGCGAGTATCCGATGTGGATCGTTCCTGTGCGCTGTACCTTGCGCTGGGGTTCAAGCCGATTCCCCAGGAGCAACAGCCCGGAATGCGTTATCTGACATTCGGTCACACCTGGCTGATGTTGTCGAGCCGGTTCGCTCACGGCTATCACGACGAGCAGCGCGGTGAATTGTCTCGCAGCGGCCCACTCGGCTACGGGTTCGTCCTGGTCGTTCCTACCGCCGATATCGACGCCGTACGAGAACTGTGGCGCCGGGAAGGCCTTCCGGTCACTCTCGAACCGGAAGACGTCGGCTGGGCGCGCATCTTCTACGGTCTCGATCCCGACGGTTACGAGATCATGTTCGAGCAGTTCCACTGACGGAGCCGCCCCACCCGCAGAGAACTGCACCATGTGGTTGACGGCTTCGCACACCCGTGCGACCATCCTCTGCACCGGCCTGAATACAGGTCGACCCCGGAAGGTGCGCCAACACCTCACCGGGGTCTAGGCACACGACAGAACGGACCTGTCATGCACCGTAGGGTGGAGTCTATCCACACGCCTCCGAGAGGCATATATCAGCAGCGAGCGTCGCGCGCATTCTTCCGCGCCGGCCGACACGCGCCCTCTCCGCCAGGCTCACGCCTGACGTCCTGACATCCCAGCCCTCCGATCCCATCGCGATCGGAGGGCTCGAGGCGTTTCACCTGCATCGTCGCGCGCGAGGGCCGTTCCGGTAGCCGAGGCACGTCGAAGCAGTTCGTCGCTCGTCTCCCACAGTCCGACGTCAGTGCACCGACACTGCGAGCCGGGGCCGTCCCCTGTCTCGAAACCGACTGGGCACCAGTATCCCTCGTCTCCACAGCTGGTGGTGGAGCACCCGATCGTGCGGGTCGACACGAACGACCGGGTCCAGTGCGAGCCGCACGTCTTCCGAGACGTGGGGCTACAAGTGCTGGCCGAGACGGTCTATCGGGGTATGGCGACCGGGCAGCCTTGGGGAAGGGGACGACGACTCAGGGACCCGAAGGGTCTCCGATCGGTCGAGCGCAGCCGCCCGTAGGGCGCCCTCTTCTTTCGCGAGTAGAACTCGTCGTCGTTGCGCAAACCCCTGGTGCAGTGCTGTCATCGAAGGCACGGGTCTACGGGAGGGGCAGACGTGACCGGTACCGACGAATTCGAGAACCTGCGTCCACTGTTGTTCGCCATCGCCTACCGCATCCTCGGGAGCGTGGCCGAGGCCGAGGACGCGGTCCAGGAGACCTGGGTGCGCTACGAAACGTCCGGCGTGGAACCCGATTCGGCCAAATCGTTCCTGTCCACCGTCGTCACCCGAGTGTCGATCAACGTGCTCGAGTCGGCCCGGGCGCGGCGCGAACAGTATGTGGGCGAGTGGCTGCCGGAACCGATACTCGAAGAGCCGTACGACGACCCGGCGCGCTCGGCCGAACTGCGGGAGTCGATCTCGACGGCAGCACTCGTGCTACTCGAGCGACTGAGCCCTTTGGAGCGAGCTGTCTTCGTGTTGCGCGAGGCATTCGGATTCGGATTCTCCGAGATCGCCGAGATCGTCGACCGATCGGAGTCGGCATGCAGGCAGCTCGCGGTGCGGGCACGCCGTCACGTCGACGAAGGGTCCGCCCGATTCGACACCGATCCGCGGGCACACGAGCAGCTCACCGCACGATTTCTCACGGCTTTCCAGGACGGCGACGTCGGCGCCCTGCGCGACCTGCTGGCCGCCGATGTGCAGCTCGTCGCCGACAGCGGCGGCAAGGCACCCGCCGTCCGCAAGGTCGTGGTCGGCGGCGAGAAGGTCATGCGGTTGCTGGCCTCGTTCGTCTCGCCCATGGTCCGGCTCGGCATGGTGCTCGAGCCCCACGAGATCAACAGGCTCCCCGGCGTGATCGTGCGGGATGCCGACGGCGCCATCGTGCAGGTCATGACGTTCGCTGTGACGGACGGGAAGATCGGCGCGGTCCGGGTGCTGATCAATCCGGACAAGCTCGCCCACCTGGGACGGGTGGCCGATGTGCGCGTGCTCGTCCAGAAACTTCGCGACCTGCAACGACCCTGAATTATGCCGATTGTTCGGCACGGCATGTCACAAACGACGTGGCTGTCCGGTCCTAGATGACGAGGGCTCCCGACGGAGCCAACGCACGGATCGGAGAAGCCATGTCCAACACACGCCCCCGTGTCGCCGTCATCGGCGGTGGATACGCTGGAACGGTCGCCGCCAACCGCATGAGCAGGAAGGCTGCGGTGACCGTCGTCAATCCCCGGCCGCACTTCGTCCAGCGAACCCGGCTGCACCAGTTCGCGGTCGGCAACCATCATGCGTCCGGCGACTACCGCAAACTTCTGGCGAAGGGAGTCGAACTTCTGGTCGATACCGCGACCCGCATCGAACCCGGCACGCGCACTGTTCATCTCGCGTCCGGCGGATCAATCGATTACGACTACCTCGTCTACGCCGTCGGAAGTACCGCCACGAGACGGTCCACCGTGCCCGGTGTCGAGGAATTCGCGTTCCCGGTAGCCGAATTCGAGCACGCCGAGCGTCTGAAGTACGCACTGAGCAGCCTCGACGCCGACGCCGTCGTCACGGTCGTCGGTGCCGGCCTCACCGGCCTCGAAACGGCCGGCGAACTCGCCGAGCGAGGATGCCGGGTTCGCCTCGTCTGCAGCGGCATCATCGGTCCGATGCTCGCCGAGAAGGCCCGGGCCGCAACCTACGAGCTGCTCGCTCACCTCGGGGTCGAGATCATCGAGAACTCCCGTGTCACGCGGGTCGGACCCGACGGGTTCACACTCGACGACGACACCGTCCTCGAAAGCGCGATCACCGTATGGACGGCTGGTTTCGGCGTTCCCGAGCTCGCTCGGTCGAGTGGGCTCAGCACGGACGAACTCGGTCGACTGCTCACCGACGAAACGCTGACCAGCATCGACGACGATCGCGTGATCGCCGCCGGTGACTGCGCGGCGCCGTCCGGGGAACCGGTGCGGATGGCATGCCAGTCCGCCCTGCCGACGGGCCTGGCTGCGGCCGACACGGTTCTCAGCCGTATCGCCGGAGAGGAGCCCGCAGACCTCGACTTCGGATTCAACGGCGTCGGCGTGAGCTTGGGCCGCCGCGTGGGCGTCGTCCAGTTCCACGAGCGTGACGACACCCCGAAAGATCGTGCATACGCCGGCCGCATCGCTTCGTCGATCAAGGATCTCGGGTTGAAGGCTGCAATGGCGGGTCTGCGCGTCGAAGCCCTACGGCCTGGAACCGTGGGCTTCCTCAAAGGCGGGCGACACCCGTCGAGTGCCGCAACCGCACCTCGAACGGAGCGCCAGAGGACCTAGCACCCGCTGAACTCGTCCTCTTTCAGCACGGAGAGCACCGGGTCGCCTTCATCGATTACTGCTCCCACCGAAGGAGTTTGGTCGACGACGACCCAATTGCGGTCCCACACCTGCGCGCGTCCCTGGCCGGTCGCGTCGACACTCGTCGAATAGAAAACGCCCGCAGCCTGAATAACATCCTGTGCAGCTTGAAGATCCATGCACACGACGTTCGGCATGACTGCGGTGGGCGCTGCTGCCGCCGCTCGCGTTGCAGGAACAGGCTTTGCGGCAGTAGTTTCCGGGGCCGCAGCTGGTGCAGTCGCCGCAGCGGAGGTCGTATACGGCGTGGAAGACGTCGCCGCAGCAGACCTGGGTGCGGACTGCGGGGTGGTAGTCGCGTCGTCCTTCGACGGTGAGTCGAGGCCGTCGGAGATGTCGCCGAGGATGCCCGTCAAGACGAACAACCCGGCGATGGCGGCAGCGATGACCACCCCGCGGCGGACCTTGGGGGGCTTCGGCGGTTCGGGCGGTGGGGCCAGCGCCGCCCCCACATCTCCGGCAAGGAAGGCTCGATGCCCGGCTTCAGCACGGGCAGCGATCGCGTCCTGTTCGGCCTTCATGCGCTTGTGCCGGTCGCGTAGCGGCTTGCCGATCGCGAGGTATCCTAGGCCGGCGGTGAGCGCCAGCTGGATGAGCGCCTCTGCGAAGTTGCCGTTGAGCGTCTCCACGACCGCCAGCCACAGCGTGATGGCGGCGAACATCCCCGCTACGACCCGCAGGTAGGGGACGACGAACTTCATGTTTCTCCTTCAACCCGAAACCACGCCTCGGGCGCCGCTGCCTTCTCGACCACACGCGCTGAGCGTCTTCCTCACCTGGTGTCGGAGCGCCGCCCCTCGTCGTTACGGGAGGCCGTGGATGGGGGTCATGCCGCCATGGTGGGTGCGATGGCCTCCATCTGCTCGAGGACGAGCTTGGTAGCGCTGGTGCGACGGTCCGGCGGGTACTTGTAGCGCGCCAACAGTCGTTTGACCTGTGACCGCAGCTTCGCCTTGACGTCTTCGCGCACGCTCCAATCCGTCTTGACATCGCGTTGCATGATCCCGATCAGCTCCCGCGCGATCTGGGCGAGCACGTCCTCCCCCATTTCGAGGAGCGCCGCCTCGCTCTGCGCGATCGCGTCATACAGCGACAGTTCGTGGTCTCCGAGCGGCGGATCGAAACGTTGTCCTCGTTTCGCCTCGTCCTGCACTTCCTTGGCGAGCTCGACCAAGGCGGCGATGATCTCCGCCGAAGTCAACTGGCTGTTGGTGTATTTGTTCATGAGCTCACGGAGCTTCTGGGAGAACGCTCGCTGCCGGACCAGATTGTGCCGGGCCACTTTCCGCGATTCGGATGCAACGAGGTTCCGGAGCGCTTCGATCGCCAGCGACGGGTGCTTCGCCTGCATGGTGCGCTCGAGGAAATCCCCGTTCAGGTCTGCGAGCGACGGCTTGGGCATCCCGGCAGCATCGTAGATGTCGAGCACCCCCTCCGACTCGACGGATGCTGCCATCAAGGCTCGGAGCGCACGCTTGACGTCTTCGGGCACGGCGACGCCGTTCGCACGCCGTTCCTCCGCGTCACGCTTGGCCATCTGCACACGCACTTCCTCGAAGAAGCGAGCGTCGCGCGCAAGTGGTTGGACGTCTTCGTGGGTGCTGCAGATCGCCCACACACGCGACAACTGCGACGAGTACTCGCGGTAGCGGGTGGCGAGAGACTTCTCCCCTTCACCGACCTTGTTTTCAGGATTCTGCTTGTCGCGGAGGAATGCAACGGTGGCGATGACGGTGTCGAGCCACGCCCGCGGTCCCGGCGCGTTGCGATGCGCACGCCAATCGAATCCGTGGAGCATATTGTCGAGGATCGTCATGCAATTCTTCACCGCATCGACGGCTTCGCCGACAGGACGTCCGAGGGGCTTGGCGTTGCGATCGGACGCCGTGTACTCGGCCAGCGCTTCCGCGAGGTTGTCGGCGACCGGCGCGTACGCCACGAGCAGGCCGTCCTGCTTACCACGGAAGGTGCGGTTCACACGTGCGAGAGTCTGCATCAACAACGCCCCCTTGAGAGGACGGTCGAGGTAGAGCGTGTGCAGCGGCGGGGCGTCGAACCCGGTGAGCATCATGTCCTTGACGATGACGAGTTCGAGTTCGTCATCGATGTCCTTGAGCCGCTTCTTGATTGCAGCGTTCTCGGAATCGCGGCGGACGTGATCGCTGATCGGCGGCTGGTCGGTGGCATCGCCGGAATACACCACTTTGATACGTCCGGAGGACAGCTCGTCCGAGTGCCACTCGGGACGCAGCTCGACGATGAGCTGGTAGAGATTCGCGCAGATCTCGCGGGTCGCGCAGACGATGAGAGCCTTGCCCGGCGCGGTCGGGTTGTCGTCCGATCCGACGAACTTCGCCATCTGGCTGCGCCGGTTCTCCCAGTGGGTGACGAGATCTTCCGCAAGCAGCTTCAACCGGGCCGGCGCGCCGTAGACGGCGTTGATCACGGCGACCGACTTTTCGATGCGGGCGCGCTCGGTGTCGTCGAGGCCGGCGGTCATCTCGTCTGCGGACGAATCGATCTGCTCTTCGGAGATTTCCTCACCGAACGAAACCTTCACCAACCGGCTTTCGAAGTGAACCGGCACGGTTGCACCGTCCTCGACCGCTCGGGTGAGGTCGTAGATGTCGATGTAGTCACCGAAGACAGCCCGGGTGTTGCGGTCTTCGAACGAGATCGGGGTTCCCGTGAACGCGATGAGCGTTGCGTGCGGAAGCGCGTCGCGCAGGTGCCGGGCGTAACCGTCGAGACTGTCGTAGTGACTACGGTGTGCTTCGTCGACGATGACGATGATGTTGCGGCGCGCCGACAACTGCGGGTGACTGAGACCGGCTTCGCGCTCTTCCCGGCTCTTGCCGAACTTCTGCAGCGTGGTGAAGTAGATGCCGCCGGTGGTGCGTCCGGACAGCTCCTGGCGAAGCTCTTCGCGGCGTCGAATCTGCTTGGGCCGCTCCGGAAGGAGCTGCGAGCGTGCGAACGTCTCGTAGAGCTGTCCGTCCAGTTCGTTACGGTCGGTGATGACCACGATCGTGGGGTTGGCGAGCCTGGGATGACGGATCACCTGATTCGCGTAGAGCTCCATCTCCATGGACTTGCCGGAACCTTGGGTGTGCCAGACGACTCCAGCCTTGCCCTCCGAGGCGACGGCTTTTATCGTCGATCCCACGGCTTTGGAAACGGCGAAATACTGATGATGTTTCGCGATTCGCTTGACGAGTCCACTCTCGCTCTCGTCGAACGCCGTGTAGTTGCGGAGCAACTGGAGGAAGCGCTCCTGGTTGAAGAGCCCGTAGAGCGCGATGTCGAGTTGGTGATGGTCGCCGGTGGGTTCCACCGGTTGACCGTCGTCGTCGACATTCCACGGCGAAAAGTGCTCGAACGGAGTAAACGGCGTTCCGTAGGCGGCGCCGACCCCGTCGGAAACGAGGCTGAGCACGGCGAACCGGAAGGCGAGTGGAAACTCGCGGAGGTAGGTCCGCAGTTGCGCGTGGGCATCCGCCAATCCGGCATATGGGCTGCCGGCGTTCTTCAACTCCACCACCGCGACCGGCATGCCGTTCAGATACAGGACGAGGTCGAAACGTCGTTCGTGGTCTCCACGGATCACGGTCACCTGGCTGGCGACGAACCAATCGTTGGCGTCGGGGTCGACAGACACCAGACGGATGGTGGGAGTCACATGAACCCCGTCGTCGTCCGTGTACGAGACCTTCCGCAGGCCTTCGGTGAGGTACTGGTGGATCTGCCGGTTCTCGGTGATCGCGTCGCTCGAGCCGGCTGTGGCGACAGCAGTCACGGCGTCGTCCACTGCGCTCGGAGGCAGTTTGGGATTGAGGGTGGCTATGGCAGAGCGTAGGCGCGCCGGCACGAGCAGTTCGTCCCAGGTAGTTCGTTCACCCGTACCGGGGGCGATCTCGCTGCCGTGAATGTGGCGCCATCCGAGTTCACCGAGGGTCTCGAGAGCCATCTGTTCCCAGACGGATTCGGTGAGTCGACCCGGGAAGTCCAGTACATCTGCCATGCCCTCAACTTAGAAGCTGATCAATCACCTAGCGAGACGGCGTTTCGATAAGGGGGGTTATCAAGCCGAAAATCTGCTACGCGGCGGGGTACGGCCGACGATCTGAACGTCCGCTTCGAACGATCAGGAGATCGCCGTGACCATTCAGTTCGCTCCTGCACCCGCCGAGTTCACCGAGTCCGACGAGCATGTCGAGTCTCGCTTCTGGCCGGGCTTCGCGGTCGGTGTGTGCGCCGCGACGGTCATCGGCGCATTGACCGCCACCGGCTTTCTGCTCAACGAACGAATGTCCGCTCCGCCGCAGTTCAGCATCGACGGCACGATCACTCTGGTCGACGGTTCCACCTACAGCACCACCCCCGGCTTCGAATGCGAAGGTGACCGTGGCTACGACGACATTTCGTCGGCCGCTGCGGTTCGGGTCTCCGACGAAACCGGGACGCTGCTCGCCAAAGGGTCCCTGACCGGCAGCGTCCGCGAAGGCGACTTCTGCACCTTCTTCTTCACCGTCCCTGATGTGCCGCGCGGGGCGTCGTTCTACGACATCGAGGTCTCCCACCGCGGTTCCGTCTCGTACGACGAAGCCGAGGCCGACTCGGGTGTGCATCTCACCCTCGGCCGCTGAAACCGCTCCACTCACCGAATAGAGGTTTGCCATGACCATGCCCAACCAGCCCGGCGCTCCGGTCCCTCCCGCCGGCTACGGACCCGCACAGCAGAAGAAGCGCAAGAAGTGGCCGTGGATCGTCGGCGGGATCTTTGCGGTCTTCGTCATCGCTTCCGTGTCCGGTGGGGGCGACGACGACAAGCCCGCCACGCCCGCAAGCTCGGGCAAGACGGCCACGCAGGCCGATACGCCTGCCGTCGCGGATACGCCCGTCGTCGAGGAGGAAACTGCGACGATGAACACGCCTGTCCGCGACGGCAAGTTCGAGTTCGTCGTCACCGGCGTGGAGGCCGGCGTCAGCACACTGGGCGACAACCCGTACCTCGCCGCGGAGGCGCAAGGTCAGTTCGTGATCGTCACCATGACGGTCAGCAACATCTCGGACCAGCCGAAGGGCCTCAGCCCCAGCGACCAGAAGCTGATCGACGAGCAGGGGCGCACCTTCAGCCCCGACACCTCCGCTGCTCTGAACCTCGACTCGGATGTGTCGTTCTGGGACGAGATCAACCCCGGCAACACCGTCACGATGCCTGTCGTGTTCGACATGCCGGTCGACGCGGTTCCGACAGCGATCGAACTGCACGACTCGATGTTCTCGGGCGGGGTCACCGTTTCGCTTCGGTAACTGCTCCCTCTACTGCCGGTGCGCCCGAGAAGGGTTCGGGCGCACCGGTCTCCCCACATTTGCGTTCACCGAGTAAGGACCCTGTGCAATGTCGAACGACAAATCGCCGGCGCCGGCCGGCTGGTATCCGGACCCCCAGGGCGGGCAACGGTATTGGGACGGGTCGACGTGGCTCGATTTCTCCGAATCGGGCGACGACGAGGCACCCGAGAAGACGCGTTGGTTCCGGAATCGGGTCGTCGTACTCACCTTGTTGGTGGTGGCACTCGCAGCTGTCGGGGGGACGGTGACGTGGAAGATCAACCACGATGCCCAGGTCGCCGCTCAGGCATCTGCGCTGGAGGAAGCGGCGAAGCGTGAAGCCGAGCGCCTCGAAGCGCAACGCGCCGAGCAGGAGGCCGCCGACGCAGCGGAACGTGCGTCCCGGGCGTTGAGCGTGGCGAACATCGAGTCGAGCATCGAAGAGATGGCGCTCGAGCACGTGAACAAGGGCATGTTCGACGGCCCGGTGCTCTCGGTGAAATGTTCCCCCGTCAACGGCGGATCCACGGACAATCTCAACGAAACCACCACGGTGTTCGAATGTTTCGTCGGCACCGAAGACGTCGGGGGCGGACGGATGCGCGGGTACAAGTACCACGCCACGATGAACTGGACCAGTGGCGAATTCACCTATGGTTTCGGGGCGCCGTAGGCGCCATACCATTCGTTATCAGGAAAGCCGATGTTGTGGTTCGGCGATAACATCGATTGCCGACAGTGAACCGTGGCCTCGCGTTGCGTTCGAGCAACGCCCCTGGGCCGGCACCTCCGGTGCATACGGGTCCCGACGCAAACGCCGCCCCACCTCCTGCCCGTAAGAGCCTCGATACCGCCGTTCATCGATCACCGGACGATCTCGCTCAGCAACGAATTGCAGGCAGTTGCTTGATAGACCGGCTCGTTGACGCAGGTATTCTTACGCAGATCACTGATGGACGCCGAAACCGCATCTGGCGAGCCCAGGATGTGGTTCGCGCGTTGGACGAGTTCGCTGCGCGCGCCAAATGCCGAAGGTGATGGATGCTGTTGCCCATAAACGCTCCGGAAACACCCCTTGCAGTGCAGACGCTGTTGAAGCAACTCGACTTGATCTGGCTCTTTGCAGACCAACACGTCTTACCGCGCATCGATGAGGCTGCTGCGTATTGGGAGCCGTCACCCAACTGCGTGAGTGTTCGACGCCTCGACGGAAAGCTCGTGGCCGACCGGCCGGACGAGGCGGCGGAGACCCTCCCCGAAACGACCGTCGCATGGCTCCTTTGGCACATCGAGTGGTAGTGGTCGAACACCCTCACGGTGTGCCGCGGAGGACGTCCGCTGACACCCGACGAGTACGAATGGTCCGGCGCGTCACTCGCGTCCGAACATTGCGCGACGAATGGGTTGAGCTACTGGAGACGACCGACCCGGGCACCGTCATCACGGATCTGATGCCTGAGCCCAGTCCGCTCTGGGAGGTCGCGGGGTGGGTCAATTTCGAACTGACGAAGAATATTTCGGAGATCGGCCAGATGTTGACGCACCGAGCCAACGCGCTGGTCTGACTTCGAAGCCCCATGTCACGCAGCGACGATCCCGGCGATCCGGATACGAGCGTCGACCGCCTGACAAAAATGATCATCGCGCGTTCGAGGTGGTCGGGGGTTGGTAACCAGCACCGCGCCCGTTGCGCGACGTTCCACCAGAACCTCGTTCGTGAAGCGCGCATTCTCGACGGTAGTAGCCGAGGAAGCCTCACGGGAGTAAGCGCCCGATTGGGGACAACTGGCAATCGGCGCTACTTGCACATCAACGTCACTCGTGCCCACGACCAGCACTGCAGTCGCGAAGTCCTCACGAATCGGACGAATCACGCTGTGCTGATGTCGTTTGCGTCAACACGCATTGCCACTTGCCGTCGCGCCTGACGAGCACATCGGTGGTCCACTCGTCGGCATCGAACCGTTGCTGCGCAAAGTGCGCGCTGTTCGTCACTCGAGCTGTCAACGTAGCCGTGTCCCCGTAGACACGCACGCGAATATCCCCGACCGTCTCCATTGCGGAGTGTGTGAGTTCGCCGGATGCGACCAGCCACAGGAATCGACTGCCCGGATCGATACCCGATTCGGACACCATCACCCATTCGTCTGCCGTGAACTCGGCGATGCGCTCGGCGTCGTTGGACACGATTGCGCGCGCCCAGTCGCGGGCGAACGCAACCAATTCCGCTTCGACGTCGGCCTGGTTCGAATCATGGTGCATGACGTCACCTCCCACACGTACGGTCAATCTTCCCAGGCTCAGCTTCACGTTGAAGATAGAACGCGTGTTCGAGTTGACGCTTCGCTTAGATCATGGGAGCATCCCCGCAACGATCTGAATACAGGTCGACCCCGGAAGGTGCGCCAACACCACTCCGGGGTCTGGGCACAAGACAGAACTGAGGCTGTCATGCACCGTAGGGTGGATTCTATCCACACGCCCTCCAGAGGCGTGCACCGGCAATCGGCCGTCTCCGGCCGCCACTTCACCTGGCCACCAGGTTCCTCACAGACGCTCTGACTGTTTCGCCTTTCGACCACCCATGGTCGGAGGGCTCGAGTCGTTTCCTGCGCATCAACGTGCACGAGGGCCGTTCCGGTATCCGAGGCACGTCGACGCACACGTCGCTCGTCTCCCACAGTCCGACGTCAGCGCTCGACGCTGCGAACCGGGGTGCCATTCCTCGCGTTCGAAACCGACTGGGCACCAGTATCCTTCGACTCCACAGCTGGTGGTGGAGCACCCGATCGTGAGGGTCGACACGAACGACCGGGTCCAGTACAAGCCACACGTCGTCTGCGACGTGGGGCCAGAAGTGCTGGCCGAGACGGTCTATCGGGGAATGGCGACCGGGCAGCGTTGGGGAAGGGGCCGAAGACTCAGGGACCCGCAGGGTCTCCGATCTGTTGGCGCAGCCGCCCGAAGGGCGCCCGCTTTTCTTTTCCGTCAGCTTGCGTTTCCGGTGGTTTCGAGTAGCCGGCGCAACAAGCTTCCGATCAAGCCCTGCTCCACGTAACTCTCGAACGAGCCGCTATCGAACCGATCTGCACGAACCGATACGGTCAAGTACCGCAGACAATCTGCAGCCGACGCGTGACCGATCGGGCGCGGATCGGAATACTCGAGCACCGCCTTGCCTTCCCAACTGGGCCACGCGAACGGGACGACCCATCCGTGATCATGCAGAAAACTCAACGCCCAACCGACCACAGACAAATCAGCCGGTGCATCGGCGGCCGCGGCCTCCTCGCGAGCACATCTGGACGAGAAGTTGTCGAGAGCCTAGGCGAGCAACCGACGCTCCTCCCAGTCACTCGGGGCCAACACGTCGATCACCGCGATGAACGGCGCGTCGTCCGGCTCAGCACCCACTGAATTCGCCTTCCTTCACGACAGTCAGAACGGCGTCGCCTCATCGATGAAGCGCCCGGCCGAGGTGACTGGTCGACAACCATCCAGCTGCGATCCCAGACCTGCGCCCGCCCCTGACCGGTCGCGTAGACACTGGTCGAGTAGAAGATGCCTTCGGCTTGAACCAAATCTTGAGCGGCTTGGAGGTCCATGCACCGGACGTCGGGCATGACAGCGGCCGGCTCGTAATCTGCCGCGGTCACGGACGGTATCGCAGTGGAAGTCGAGGCGGACTCGCTGTTCGGGCGGTGGTCGCGGCTGTTGCTCCACTCGAAGTCAGGGAGTGCGCAGCCGCCGAGTGACCGGACGACTTCGGGGTGGTGGAGGCGTCCCCTTCGGACGGAGCTTCGAGTCCGTCGGACATGTCGTTGATGATCCCGAAGAGGACGAACGCGGTGGCGAGAACAGCGGCGATCACCACACCGCGGCGAAGCCGGGGGTGGCTTCGCCGCTTCTGGTGGAAATACCAGCGCAGTTCGCAGGTCTCCGGCCAAGAAAGCCCGAGGACCAGCTTCGGCACGTGCGGCGAGCGCCGCCTGTTCTGCTTTGACGCGCCGTCGATATTCACGCACGGGGCTTGCCGACTGCGAGGTAGACAAGCCCCACGGTCACCAGTAAGGAGAAGAGGGCCTGCCGAACTCGCCGCCAAGTACCTCGACGGTCGCCAGCCACAGCACGACGCCGACGAACATGCCGGCACTACGCGCGAGTAGGGACGACGGACTTCATGACACTCCTTCGGGTGATCCTGCTGGGGCCCGAGTTGGCTCACATCTTCGGGATGAGCGATGACGCACGTCCTTGACCTGCAGCTTCTCGTCGCGACCGGTCTGATTTCACGCACTGATATGGACGTCGATTTGTCAAGAATGCAGGGTGAGGCGGCGCCGGGGACCGTCGTCGCGGGGCGCCGCCTCTGGGGGTCCGGCTGAATTTTCGGATGGTGGCGAGCGTGTCGGTTTCGACGCGTGGTCACTCTGATATGCGCGGGTTGGGTACCGCAGGACGGTTATTCGGCTGGGAGTGGGCTCGCTCGTCTAATATCGAGCGTGATCCACCTCGAGGGGTTGGATTGCTCATCACGCCCGAGCATTCTCCGACCCATGGCGATCCAGCGACCTCACACGACGTCCGAAACAGCTCTTTCGGCGTCACGAACGTGGAACTCGCCAGACATGAGTCGGGGAAGCAATGCGCTCCGGAGATCGGCGAGAACCCGCGCCTCCCTTCTCAAAGAAGCGATGGACTCTTCAAGGGGCTCAAGTGTATTAGCCAATACACGTTGATCCTCGATAGGCGGCAAGTCCAACTTCATCGATCCAATGTCGGTGAGGTTGAGGTAGTCTGCCATATCAGTGTTTCCCTTCCGGTACGACGCTTGACTGAGGAACGAGGGAGACGAGAGCCACCGACGCAGGTAGGATCTCTCGATTGACCCGTTGCCATTACGGACGCGAAAGAAGCACACTTGAGGGCTATATACCACCGGCTCCTCAGCACCCTCGAATACCGCCAGCCGCCCGACGGTCCCCTTCGTTGTGAGGACAATATCCCCAGGCTGTCCCGCTTTAGACCCAATCGCCTTACGCCGCTCATACGAGACAAAATCCGTGCCGTTAAGATGAATCTCTCCATCAAATATGTCGGCTACCCGAATTATTCGATAACCGTCCTCATTGAGCTCGGCTCGCTTAGTTCGGTACCCATCCCCAAAAACAATCGCACCCATCCTGCTCAACTCAACGAGCGTGATAACATCGGGTCGAGATTCGCACTTGGTCGTTTCCATCGAGAAGCGCGAATACTCGGCATCAGCAAGGTGATTCAAACTCTGGATGCAACGTCGGTTGGCGGCGATCTTGTCGTCGAGGGCGCCGAGGACCTCGGCGATGGCGCGTTGCTCGCGCAAAGTCGGCAGTGGCACCCGCAACCGACCGAGGATCCCAAGGTTAATGTGCGGAACACCCGTGGAAATTGCATGGTCTGAAATCTGTCTGAGGAAGGTTTCCGAACTGCACGCATAATATACGTATTCCGTGTCAGCGACATCAGGGTTGATCGTCACCCGCATCTGGCTTTGCGAAACGACATACCGCTCAAACGGCACCGCAGGCACAAGCGCCACTTGCCCCAGAGTTCCGCGCTGCGTGAAGACGAGATCCCCAGGACGCGCCTGGTTTCGCGACAGGTCAGACTCCACTTTTTCAGGCGTCACATACACGAACTCGCCGGAGACAAACTTCCCCAGAGACATGTTGGCACCCCGGATAACGGGGACCCCCGACTCCGCATAATCCTTATTGACCAAAGATGAGCCAAAGGGTCCGCCCACGATACCTTTCGGAGCTGCGATGTCAGCTAACTCCACCAGTGGGCGACTCATTCGATCCTCCCCAACTGCTCCCGCACGACAGCCTGCAACCGCGCCGACTCGTCGAACTGCTCGTACAGTTCCTTCGTCAACCGCGCAATTTTCTCTTCGATCGGCTCACCGTCGTCCTCCAGCGGTGCCGCACCCACATACCGACCCGGCGTCAGCGCGTAGTCGGCTTCCTTGATCTCCGCCAACGACGCCGAGTAGCAGAATCCCGGCTCATCGGCGTATTCACCCTTGGCCGATTCCGTTCCGCGCCAAGCATGGAACGTGTCCGCAATCTTTGCGATGTCGTCATCCGACAACGCGCGCTCTGCGCGATCAACCATGTAACCAAGGTTGCGGGCATCGATGAACAACACCTCGCCGCGGCGATCGATCGAACCCTTCACGCCGGCAGACTTGTCCTTCGCGAAGAACCACACGCACACCGGAATACCGGTACTGCGGAACAACTGCGTCGGAAGCGCGACCATGCACGACACCAGATCGGCTTCGACAAGCCGCGCACGGATTTCGCCCTCGCCACCGGAGTTCGACGACATCGCGCCGTTCGCCATCACCACACCGGCCGAACCACGCTCCGCGAGCTTCGAAATGATGTGCTGAATCCACGCGTAGTTCGCGTTGCCGGCCGGCGGCACGCCGAACTTCCAGCGCTTGTCGTCCTCGCGACGCGACCAATCCTTGATATTGAACGGAGGGTTGGCCATCACGAAGTCAGCAAGCAAATCGGGATGCAGGTCCTGTGCGAAGGTGTCGCCCCAGCGCTCGGCGAGATTGGCGGTAATGCCATGAATCGCCAGGTTCATCTTCGCCATGCGCCAGGTGCGCTCGTTGAGTTCCTGACCGTACACGGCAATGTCCGTCGGGTTGCCGCCGTGATGTTCGATGAACTTCTCGGCCTGCACGAACATGCCACCCGACCCGCACGCCGGGTCGTACACGCGACCGCTGTACGGCTCGAGGACCTCAACCAGAACACGCACAACACCTGCAGGAGTGTAGAATTCGCCGCCGCGCTTACCTTCGGCGCGAGCGAACTTCTCCAGGAAGTACTCGTACACCTCGCCGAGAAGGTCCCGCGCCTTACGCGCACCCTCGCCAGTGAAGCGAGTGCTGTTGAGCAGGTCGAGGAGCTCGCCGAGACGCCGCTGGTCGACGTTGTCGCCGTTGAAGATCATCGGCAACGTGCCCTTCAACGACGGGTTCTCCGTCATCAGAGCAAGCATCGCGCGGTTGATCAGCTCACCGACGGTCAGCCCCTCGGTCTCGGCCGTCTCCTGCACGCCCTTCGCGTTCTGCGCGAGGTACTCCCAACGCGCCTCCGCGGGCACCCAGAAGACGGTGGAGCCTGTGTACTCGTCGCGGTCGTCGATCAGCGACGCCACATCCTCGTCGTCGAGCCCGTCGGCGCGTAGCTCCGCTTCGAGTTGCTGGCGACGCTCGTCGAACGCATCCGACACGTACTTGAGGAACACCAGCCCGAGGATGACGTCCTTGTACTGGGACGCATCCATGGAACCGCGCAGCTTGTCGGCGGCCTTCCACAGTGTGTCCTTCAGTTCCTTCATGGTCGACGGTGCTGTGGCCGTCGCCCTCTTCCTCGGTGGCATCTTCACCCTTCCTCCGGGTCGGACCCGTTGTGTGCCGTGACGGACAGGACTCCGCGAGTCACGCCGTCGACCATTGTGTCGGTCAGTTCGTTCAAGCTGTCGAGCAGGTCCTGCGCCTCACGCCGCCGCGCGTCGAGATCACGCAGTGCCGAGGTCACGTTGTCGACCTGATCGGAATCGAGCATCGGGATCGTCCAGTCGCGCCAGCGCCGTCCCCCACGAACAGCTCCCGCCGGCTTCTCGACGAAGGCTCGCCGTCGGAGATGCCGCGCGATCACTTCCGGTATCAATCCCTCGGTCTCACCAGGACGGATACGGAAGACGCGGGCCGGGGCAAGGACGAGCGATCCGCCGTCGGAATCGACCATGACACCGACGCTCGGCGCTGTGCAGAACACGATGTCGTCCGGCTCGGTGTAGCGACTGTTCGGATACTTCGTCGTGTGTGCCAGGCGGTCCACGCCCCGGGCGCCGAGTCTCTTCTCGCCCAACAGTTCTGCTGGGCCGATCACGCGCACGTTCCCGTCCGCACAAATATCGCGGTCGTCGATCCGGTTGCCCGCAACGAGTGCAAGCTTCTGGCGCGCCACCAACTCGCCGGCAGTGGGCATCTGCGATGTAGCCGAACCGCCGTACGCAACCTTCAACTGCAGATCGTCAACGATACGACGCGAGTGCCCGTTCACCGCATCGACGTGTGCCATCACACGGCTCGCGACGTCCGCACCGGCAAGTGCGGGTCGCTCGTCGCGCGGCACGACTAGACCGAGGTGGTCTGCGGCGAGCAGCCTCGAGGTTCGGTGCACGGCTCCGAACGCGAATGCGTGAGCGCAGACGGACTTCCAATCGCCCATCGCGGCAACCACATCGGATATCACGCCCTCGATCGTCTCGTTGTCGAGGCTTCGATGGCCGACGTCGGCGAGCACCGTCCACCTATCCGCGGGGGCGGTTCGCTCGTCCGGCGCACCCAACACCCATATCGCCATCGGCATGCCCGGCTTGGTCACCAACAACCCCTCGGGGAGGCGGATGGCAGCACGCAGCCGATCGGACCGGACGATTCCGGACCGGATCGACAGCGCCTCCCGGTCACGGAGCGGATCGACCAGCACGCTTGCCGGTGCGATCACCACCGCCGTGTGCTCCGGACCCATCTGGACAGTGATGTTGTCGATCTCCGACAGCACATCGACGGGCGTGTACCCGAGCGTGGACGGCGACGGGTACTGAGTGAGGAACAGGGCCGGTCGGTCGAGGGAGAAATCTGCCCCGAACCCCTCTGCGGGACTGGGGTGCCGGCGCCAGCGGTGGATCGCCAGTCGTCGTCGCGCAAGGCGAGCCGAGGCCGTATCGGCGCGGCCGGTGATGGCGATCGGCTCGGAATCTTCGGAGAGGTCACGACGCAGCGCTACCAGCAGATCGCTGCCGTCGACCGAGGGATCGACGAACGTCACGCTGTCGCTCGAGACCAGCGCCGTCGTGACCCGCGTGCACAGCGTGAGCGCACTTTCGGCGAGGGCGGAGTCGGCCCAGTCGGGCAACGGCAACCGGAAGCGCTGCCCGATGAGCGCCTCGAAGGCATGTTCCGGGGTATAGGCGGCGTCGGCCATCCGATCTGCGTGACGCGCATACGTCGAAAGATGTTCGCCGAGGTCGGACAGCTCCCGGTACAGGTAGACGTCGTCGGGGTCCAGGTCGTCGGCCTCGTCGAGGATCTCCTCGTCGTCCAGGTCGCCCAACGACATGCCGATCTGCGCTTTCAAGCACAACAGCGCGGTGAGACCGGCGAACGCGATGTCGGGATCAGCACCGGTGGGATGTTCGAGCGCGGCGAAGACGGCGACATCCTCAGCGAGGGTGTCGTTGTTGCCGAGCCCCCGATCTCGGAGCCAGGCCACTACGTCGTCGGCGGCGAACTTCTCCTGGCGTGCTTCGACACGCGCCGGCGTCGGGAAGGGACGGTCGCTGTTGCTGTAGCGCTTGGCCCACATCGTCACGACCGGGCGTTTCACACCGGCAAGTGCGGCAATGTCGCTTTTCGACAGGAGCAGGGTGGGCTCGTCACTCATGGGTGTGCGTCTCCTTCCCTTCCTGCTCCGAGGCCGTTCGCGGTCGTTTCGAAATCTACGACAGCGGGCGGACACCACCACGCGCGGATGCGATAACCCCCGTTATCACTCGATTCATCGACGGCGTGGGCCGCCGATTTCATGATCGACATCGACCCCGAAAACGAGGAGGATCCGATGCTCGCCGCCATCCACATCAGGGAGACCTGCAGCGACGCAGGACCGCAGATCTGCGCCGCGATCGCAACCGACGACGACGTCGTCCTGCTCACCCGCGACGGAGACTCCGAGACCGACCGCCTGCTCCTCGGTCTCGACGCGTTCGACGCGCTGTACGCGAAGGCGCGGACCTCTCCTACCCGGGTCCACATCTCGGACAGCGCGCTGCGCCGCACCTTGAAGAACGTCGCCGAGTCCTTCCCGGCCGTGCAGTTCGTCGACACGGCCTTCGGTCCGTTCGGCATCCTTCTCTCACGCGCATCCGACACCATCGGGGCACACGTCGCGGCCTTGCTCGCAGCGGACGAAGCACGCCGCGAGGCAGAACTCGAGGCACGTCCGCCGCTGGTGGTGGCGACCGACGCGTCGAAGGCCAAGAACCGTCGCGGCACGGGACTGGGCTGCGTATCCGATACCGGCGTGCACCAGATGCGGATGGCGTGCGACGCTCGCTCAATCCTCGAAGGTGAACTCCTGGCCATCCACATGGCAATCTGCCGCTTCTCGAATCCCAAGTTGCACATCCTCACCGACAGCCGGCTCGCCCTCGCCTGCCTCGAAGGCACCTACGAAGGTCGCCCCGAGATCGTGGACGTCGTGGAACGGATCCGGAATCGGATCAAGGGTCGTACCGTCGAGTTCTCGTGGGTACGCGGGCACAGCGGACACCCCCTCAACGAAGTCGCCGATCGACTGGCGGTCGCGGCGCGGCGTTGCCACGACGCGAATGTTTCGCCGGAGGTCGCATCGGCGATCGCGAACAACATCGTTGCTTCGCTGAAGAACGTGCTTCCCGAAACTGCCTGACCCCAAAACAATCCGCGAACCACAACCAGGAGAACCAATGAGTACTCGAGATTTCGACCAGCGTTACAACGCAAATCTGATCGCGTCACTCGCTGCCAGCGTCGGCATCATTCTCGGCAGCATCGGCCCTTGGGCGAGCTTCATGGCCTTCACCAAGAACGGCCTCGAGGGGGACGGGATGATCACGTTGATCCTGGGAGTGCTGGCGGCCGTCGCGATGTTCACGCTGTTCTCCCGCGGACCGGTCGGCGGGAACGTCATTCGGTGGGTCGCACCGGCCGCGAGTGTGATCTGCCTCGGCATCGCGATCTACGACATCATGAACGTCTCGTCGCACACGGCCGAGTTCTTCGGAGAGACGATCGGCATCCAGATCGGCTGGGGATTGTGGTTGGTGGCGATCTCGTCGGCCATCCTGTTCCTGACGTCGACATCCGTCGCGAAGAAGCCCCGCAATCGCGACGACGTCCCTCCCGCGAACGAGGTTCACAACTGAAAAGTGAGGCTCACAACCCGGGTGGTCGACCACAAGGGTTGTGAGCCTCACCTATAGGTTGTCTGCCCCGAGAAGCCTGTTCGGACACAGCAGCACAAGTAGCGAGGCGAGTGAGATCTACTCTGGCATTATTCGCAAAACGGCGTAATGTCGGCCGAATTGCACGCCTGCCTGAATAGGGCAGACGCCGGTGGAATGCATCGCCTCTTCGGGTCTTCCAAGGAGTACGCATGGCACGCAAAGTCCGCTCTACTTCGAAGTCGCGCAAAACCTCTATGCCCGAACAACGCACCAAACAGGTTCGGAGCAACCCACGCACAGGCGAGCGTTCCGCCCCTTCGGGATTGGGCTTCCACGAAGCCCGCGCACCAAAGGGCGCATATGTTGCCGACACTCCCAGCTATCACTACGCCATCAAGTCGGTTGCTTCCGGCTGGGAACTGCGCATCTACGAACGGACGAACGGTTCCGGAGAAGGGCAGCAGCCCGGCAGCCACGAATTGTTCGCTTCGCACTCGAAGACCATGCAGAGCAAATCCGCCTGCATCGCTCTGGCTCAGGCGTTTCACAATCTTGGCGACAGCTTCAACGAATTCGCACACGGATATCGCAGTCGATTCAGCCAGGCACTCCTCGACGTCGAGAATCCCGCCCAGAAGACACCGGCAGCAACGCCCAGCAGGACTCCCACAAGGCCACCCAGTTCCGCGCCCGAGGTTGCCAGCGTCGTGCCACACACCGCTACGACTCAGACCGACACCCCCAGACCTCACGCACCGCGGTCTGTTGCTTCGAGAACCGGTACGAGGTTGTCCGCCACGCACAAGCAACTCCGAAGCTCACCTCCGCGACGCCTGAGTGAAGCAGAACTGCGCGAAGCGGTCTCGATCGCACGTCGACAAGTCTTCGTCATTCGCGGCAGCGGGGTTTTTCACGCCTCGGCACGATGCAGGGATGGCCGGAACGCCACCCACCGGTGCATGGCTGCAGACGCCTACCGCAGCCATCTGAGCCCCTGTCCGAGGTGCAGCACCAGCCTGGCGCGCGAACTCGGTCGATACATCGACAGAACCCGTACTGGAAGCGGTGCTGCGCAGCCACTACGCCTGGTCCGGATCGGCAAGAAGACCTCGCCCTCCGACACCGCTTTGCGTCGCCAGAACCAGAAGTCGCGTTCGAAGGGGACCCCTGGACGCAGGACCGGTTCTCGGCAAGACGGCAGTATCCCGTACGGCGCTCCATCGAATATCGACGACATCCGGTTCTCCCACCGGACAGCTGCGGAATGGGGGACCTCGTCTTACGGGCAGCACCCTGAGGAATTCCTCGGCAGCCCTACCGAGGACGACCATGATTGGCGTGGAGGGAACTCGCTCTACGAGTGACCCACCGCATGAGGTCCTGGAAATCGCGGAAGAGTCATGAAGCGTGCTGCTCGCCACCATCGCTGCGATCCTCGATGCCGCCCTCGATCACAACTCGATCCCTTGGAGGCTATCGCGATAGATCAACGGATCATGACCGGCGGGCGCAAGGGCAACACAGTGGACGGACACGGTCCGAGCCGGACTGACGCCTACAGCTCCTTCTGGTCCGTCCGACTCAACGCGGGGTCCCGCGAGGTGTCCTTCAGCGCCACCCCCGACGCCCCCAACTGCCGCGCGCCGTCGACGAGCGCCGCGATGACGCGCGCGGCATGGTCGTAGGTCATCCCGCCCGGCGGGTGGATGTTCGACACGCAGTTACGTTCGGCGTCACTACGTCCCGGCCTCGGGTGGTGCGTCAGGTATACACCGACGCTGTCCGCCACCGAGAGGCCGGGGCGCTCTCCGATTACCACGAGCATCGTTGTGACACGGAGTTGTTCGCCGATCTGGTCGCCCAGTGCCACGCGAGCTTGTGTCGCGATCACCGGGGGTGCCATCGTCAGGCCCGGCAACGCGGCGCGGATGGCAGCGAGCAGATCGGCACCGTGTGCGTCCAGGGCCGTGGACGACAACCCGTCGCACAGCGCGATACCGAGATCGGCGTCGGTACGCGGGAGCGTTGTACCTTCGGCGAGTTGCCGACCGAGGTCCGGGCGACGCAGATAAGTACTGCGATCCCCCGCTGCGCTCTCCACGATCAGTGGTTCGCCGAGGCCCAGACCGCGAACCCGATCGGCCAGAGCGGGAACGTCGAGCGAGACGTGCACGGCGTCGCGGGCTTCGGCATGCGCCGTCACGAAATCCAGATGACGTCGAGTGGGAACTCCGTTCCCCGCGCGTCCCAGCCCGATGCGTGCCTGGGTGTGACGTCGCAGTTCGTCCCAGAGCTCGCTCACAGGGCACCTCCGAGCGCGCGGAGAGGAGAGGTTCCGACGTCCACGGGCAGGACTCGGCCGGCATCGTCTGCCATGCCCTGCCTGCGCAGCCAGTCCTCGAACTCCGGTGCCGGTCGCAGGTTCGCGGCCTGCCGCACGTAGAGCGCATCGTGGAACGACAACGACTGGTATCCGAGCATCACGTCGTCGGCGCCCGGCACGGTGATGACGAACGCTGTCCCCGCGACCGCGAGCAGGGTGAGCAGGGTGTCCATGTCGTCTTGATCGGCCTCGGCGTGGTTCGTGTAGCAGACGTCCACACCCATCGGCAGGCCGAGGAGTTTCCCGCAGAACTGGTCTTCGAGGCCCGCACGGATGATCTGCTTGCCGTCGTAGAGATATTCCGGGCCGATGAACCCGACCACCGTGTTGACGAGGAGTGGATCGAATGCGCGCGCAACGCCGTACGCGCGGGCTTCGAGAGTTTGCTGATCGACCGGTCTGTCTCCGGTGCCGAGGTGCGTCCCGGACGACAGCGCCGAGCCCTGCCCGGTCTCGAAGTACATGACGTTCTCCCCCACGGTTCCCCGGCGCAGCGACCTGCCGGCCTCGTTACCCTCCCGCAGCACCTCGAGGTTCACGCCGAAACTGCGGTTCGCGCCTTCGGTGCCCGCGATGGACTGGAACACGAGATCGACGGGTGCCCCCGCCCCGATCAAGTCGATCGTGGTGGTGACATGGGTGAGCACACACGACTGGGTGGGGATGTCGAACCGCTGACGGATCTCGTCGAGCAGAAGGAGCAGGTCGGCGACGGCGTGCGGCGAATCGCTCGCCGGGTTGATGCCCACCACGGCGTCGCCGCATCCCATCAGCAGGCCGTCGAGGACCGAGGCAGCGACGCCGCGCGGATCGTCGACAGGGTGGTTCGGTTGCAGTCGCGTCGCCAGCCGGCCGGGTAATCCGATGGTGGTGCGGAACGCGCTGACGACCGTCGCCGCGCGGGACACCGCGATCAGATCCTGATTCCGCATGATCTTGCTGACCGCCGCCACCATCTCCGGAGTGAGGCCCGGCGCGAGCGTGGCGAGCACGTCGGCCGAATCCGGGCCGGCGGCGACCGCCAACAGGTGATCGCGCATCTCCCCGACGGTCATGTGCGACACCGGTGCGAACGCCGTCGCGTCGTGGGTGTCGACGATCAGCCTCGTCACTTCGTCGGTCTCGTACGGCACGACTGCTTCGGTCAGGAATGTGGTCAGCGGAAGGTCTGCGAGGGCTGTCTGCGCGGCGGCGCGTTCTTCTTCGGAAGCAGCCGCGCAACCGGCGAGTTCGTCACCCGAACGTTGTGGCGATGCTTTGGCGAGCAGCTCGACGAGACCGTCGAACTCGTAACTCGTGCCGCCGAGACGTTGTCGGTGGATCGTCATCAGGGCCTCCCGCGCAGGACCGGTTCGACGGATGTACACACGCCGTGCAGTGCAGCATTCCACCTTTTCGCAGTCGTGTCCGGCGAGTGTCGTGGTTGAAACGTGCAGGGCCCGCTCGGCGACTCTCGGCGCCTACCGGCGGCCGTACCAGGCGGCCGTCACCCGCTCCGCCATGTGTCGCATGCCCGCGGCGGTAGGGTGCAGCGGTCTTGCGAGCGACAGCGACTGGCGCCCCTCGTACCAGCGCTGTTCGGAAGGCGCACACGCGTCGTGTCCTTGCATGCCGACCGTGACGTCGACGAACTCGGCCCCGGCCGCAGAAGCCGAACCGGCGAGCACACGATTCATGCGAGAGAAGAAATTCGTGACGAACACCGCGTCGGCGTCGCTGGTGGGGATGCTGGGCCAGCAACCCCGGTTGCCGAAGACACCACCGTGTCCGACGAGCATGACCCGCGCGCGAGGTGCGCGTTGCTGAATGGTGGCGAGGGTAGCGGTGACTTTCGGTCCGAGCGACGCCAGTGCGGTATCCATACGCGACGTGGTGCCCGGATCGGTGCGGCAGTGCGCATCACCACCAGGAAGTTCTGTGTAGCACGACGAGACGATATCCGACCACCGAATGTCGTTGCCGCCGATGCTCAGTGTGACGAGGTCCGTGTCCGGGGTGAGCGACTCGACCTGTGGCGGCACAGGTCCCGTGGAGGTCTGCTGCGGAACGGAGGTTACGTTCTCGGAGCGCGCACCTGCGCACGCGACATTCACGAAGGGAGCAGCCTGCAGCGATCCTGCGACGAGGTTCGGATATCCCGCGTCGGCGCGGGCGCATCCTCCGATCATGGCGGCGGCGTCGAGATAGGGTCCGGCGGCGCGCGAGTCGCCGAGTGCGACGTATCGGACCCCCTGATCCGCGCCGGGATCGCTCATCGCAGTCACCGGCCACACCATGGATACAGCTGCCACGCCGGCGACGATTCCGGCCCTCACTATCGTCTTCATTCCGCCCTCCGGCAGCTTCGTTCTCACAGCGTGAGATCGGCGCGGATTACCAGGACGTTACTGGCAAGCAATCAAGATCGTAGGTGAAACACGGACCGACGCCGCCGCACGAAGGCATATGGAGTTTTGTTCGACCGTCGAGCGGCTACCGTCGATCTGTGACCGTCCACAACCACCTCGGCGGCCGCTACGAGCTGAGCGGCCTGCTCGGCGTGGGCGCCACCGGGGAGATCTACGCCGGTTGGGACACCCGACTCCACCGGCCGGTAGCGGTCAAACTGCTGCGACGAGAGATCGGCCGCCGACCGGACGCGCGGCGTCGCTTCGACCTCGAGGCGCGAGCGGCCGCGGTGCTGAGCCACCCCCACATCGTCACCGTCTATGACACCGGCGAGTACGACGGACGTCCCTACATCGTCATGGAGCGACTCCCGGGACGCACGCTCGCACACGACATCGCTTGCGGCTCAATCCCCGTCGCTCGGGTGCGCACCGTCCTCGTCGCCGTCCTCGAAGCTCTCGTCGCCGCCCACGAATCCGGGATCCTCCACCGGGACATCAAACCGGCGAACCTACTCGTTTCGGAGAACGGTCACATCAAGGTTGCCGACTTCGGCATTGCGAAGATGGGCGGCGACGACCTCACCGGCACCGGCGAACTTGTGGGAACCGTCGCCTATCTGAGCCCCGGCCGCATCACAGGACACCCCGCGTCCGTGTCGGACGATCTCTACGCTCTCGGGGTGGTCGGCTACGAGGCGCTGTGTGGACGACGACCGTTCTCCGGCGACAACATCCTCGCACTGGCACGGGCAATCACCCACGAACAGCCACCACCGCTTTCCGACTTGTGCCCGCACGCTCCTCCCGGGCTGCTCGCCGTGATCGAACGGGCAATGGCGCGTGACCCTTCCGACCGATTCGGAAGCGCGCGGGAGATGCTGGCGGCGCTGCACGCCGCCGACGACCCCGGCGCGGCGACAACCCGTCTTTCTGTGAGCGGCGTCGTCACCGCACCGCTTTCCACCGCCGTCCCCGCACGTGATCGCGCGGACCGACTCCACCGAGCCCTCCTCGCGACGGGCACGACACTTGTCGGCGCGATTGTCGTGGGAGGTCTCGTGCTGGGGCTCGGGCGAGATACCGCCTCCGCGCCCGCGGTGGTACCGGAGACGCGTACACCCGGTACCTATGCGTCGCTACCGGAGCGGGTTACGGTTACCACCGACGCGTCACCGTCTCCCGAAGCGGTGCCTGTTCCGGCAAGCGCCCCGGCCGAGATACCGGCGATCCCTCCGGTGGTCGCGCGACCCGAATCGACCGAACCCGATTCCCGTGGAAACAGCGGCAACGGCAATGCCGGAAGCAACAACGGGAACGGGAACGGGAACAGGAACGGCAACAGCACCAACGGGAACGGCAACAATGGCAACGGCAACAGCAACCGCGGTAACGGCAACGGAAGCTGACGTCAGTCGGCCCTGCGCTCCTTCAAGGTATGCGCCACGAGCGCGTTGGCGTGCCCGTGACCCATCCCGTGTTCCTCTTTGAGCCAGTTCACCAGCTCCATGTGCTTGCCGAGATCCGACGCGCGGATCATGTCCTTCCACTCCTCGATCGGGCGACCGTACTTCTGCTCGATCGACGGAAAATACGACTCGGGCCCCTTCACCTTCTCGCTCATGCCCGGAACAGTAAGCACAACGACCGACACCCGGGGGCCATTCCGAGTGACACCGATGAAACGACTGTGGCGCCGCGCTCCGGATCGGGACGACGCGACGCCACAGCAGTACTGAGGAAGCTCAGGCCTTCGGGCCACCCGCCACATAGATGACCTGACCGGAGACGAAGCCCGCACCTTCGGAAGCGAGGAACGAGGCAGTGTGGGCGATGTCGTCGACCTCGCCGATACGACCGACCGGAATGCTCGACGCGATGTTCGTCTTGAAGTCCTCGAACGACACACCGAGACGCTCGGCGGTCGCGGCGGTCATCTCGGTTGCGATGAAGCCCGGTGCGATGGCGTTCGCGGTGACGCCGAACTTGCCGAGTTCGACCGCGAGGGTCTTGGTGAAGCCCTGCATGCCGGCCTTCGCCGCGGAGTAATTGACCTGACCCCGGTTGCCGAGAGCCGACGTGCTCGACAGGTTGACGATGCGACCGAACTTGGCGTCGACCATGTAACCCTGGACGGCACGGGTCATGAGGAAAGCGCCACGCAGGTGCACGTTCATGACAGCGTCCCAGTCCTCGACGGTCATCTTGAACAGCAGGTTGTCGCGGGTGATGCCGGCGTTGTTGATCAGGACGGTCGGCTCGCCCAGTTCGCCGGCGACCTTCTCGACGGCAGCGGCGACGGACTTCTCGTCCGAGACATCGGCGCCCACAGCAAGCGCCTTGCCTCCGGCCGACTCGATCGCCGAAACAGTGTCTTTACAAGCTGACTCGTCGAGATCGAGGACGGCGACCTGGTAGCCGTCGCCCGCGAGACGCTTTGCGACGGCAGCGCCGATTCCGCGCGCGGCTCCGGTGACGATGGCAGTGCGAGGTTGTGTGCTCATAATGTTCCTTCGTAAGGGATGGGTGGTGTCGTCAGGTGATGGTGAGTCCGCCGTCGACAGCGATGGTCTGACCGGTCACGTATGCGGACGCATCCGACGCCAGCCACACGGCGGTAGCCGCTATCTCCTCGGAATTTCCGGTGCGTCCGAGAATGATTCGCGACTCCATCGCCTCGAGGTATCCGGGCTGGTACTCGTCCGTCATCTCGGTGTGGAAGAAACCGGGGGCAATGGCGTTGACACGAATTCCCTTCCTCGATCCCCACTGCTGCGCCAGATCTCGGGTGAGTCCGATGACGCCCGCCTTACTGGCCGAGTAGGCCGCCTGTGGCAGACCCGCCGTGGTGAGACCGAGGACCGACGAGATGTTGACGATCGCGCTACCGGGCTGCATCACCCGGGCGACAGCCTGTGCGGCCCAGAATGATCCGTTGAGGTTGACGTCGATGACCTGACGGAACTGCTCCGGGGTCTCCCTCGTGGCGGGGACGGCTGTGCCGATCCCTGCGTTGTTGATGAGGATATCCACTCGGCCCAACTGTTCGACCGCCCGATCGACCATGCGCTGCGCCTGATCGGGATCGGCGATGTCGGTCTCGACCGTGACGGCCTGCCGTCCGGCTTCCCGGACCAGTTCTGCGGTCTGCTCCAGCCGGTCCACGCGGCGCGCGGCGAGTACGACGTCAGCTCCTGCCTCGGCGAAGCCCCGGGCAAACGCGACACCCAGGCCCGAAGAGGCGCCGGTGACGATGGCAACGCGGCCGTCGAGACGAAAGCGGTCGAGCACGGACATGGGTCATCTCCTCGCTGTGACGGGGCCTACAGAGACTGTATAGCCGACCGTCTTCTCATCCACCAAACAGCCTGTATCCAAAATTATTGGACAGCAGGCTCTTTCAGAGCCATATCCTAATCTTCCCTTCAGCGGATCCTATGCTTGCGCCGTCGCGAGGAGCCCGCGCGCCGGACCACCGTTACCGAGTCGACAAGCACTGGCTCATTTCTAAGCGCTCGCTTATCGTGCGATGCCGTAGGGGGCTTGTCAACAGCCGACGAGCGAGTTCGACTTCTCGATGCCGAAGGCGTCACGCTCGCCCTGATTGCGCCTGCACCTGGTGGGGACTGTGCGTTAGCATCGTCGCCACCATCGGATCGGGGGGATCTACGTGGACAGGGGAATATCGCGCCGCCGTCGGCTCCTCGAGACGCGAGAGCATCGGAAGGGAACTGTCCTCCATGTCCACGAATGACAACGTCGTCGACCGGCTACTGATGTCGCTCGGGGTCGACGCGCCGACCCCCGATTCGGTCACCCGGCGACAGGCGAACTACGACATGCTGGCCGCGCGCGTCGACGCGGGAGTCGATCCCGAGTACATCGCGGCGTTCGAGAACTTCCATGGCATGGACCATGCCGCCATCTACCGGCTCGCACAGAGCATCAGTCCCGTCGCCATGACCACTCTGGCTACCGAATGGGCGGATCTCGGAAAGGGATTCAGCTTCACGGTCGCATGGGGGACACTGATGATCCGCAAGCTCATCTCCCAGCACTGGGAAGGTGCGGCCGCCGACGCCGCGACGAAGGCGACCCTGCTGTTCGGTGAATCCGCACAGCAACTCTCCGACGCCGCGCGGGCGACTTCCGAGAAACTCCGGATCGCCGCGGAGGTCGGCGAGCGCGTGCGGTCGTCCGTTCCCCCACCCTCGGCGAACACCTCGCTCCTGATGTACGCGCTCGATCCGACCGCAGGTGCTGCGGCCGCTCGCCAGGAGGAAGCCGTTCGCGCCCAGGCCGTACGCGTGATGGAGGCGCTGTACAAACCGTATTACCGAGATTCGGGCACTGCGGTCCCGGTACTTCCCTCACCGTATGCGGCCACCACGGATCGTGCCGCCGAGACCTACACTCCGCACGGCTACGGCGAGTCGGATGCCGCCGGCGCTCGAGCCGCTACCGGCTCCGCCGGATTCCCCGGACAGAACGGAAACCGACAGCAGCCCGGTGAGCTCACCCCTGCACACGCAGTCGACCGTACGGACACCTCGATACCCGAAGAGGGCACCGACAGCGCGATGAACGAGAGCGGCCCCGCAGGCAGTGCCGGTTCGGATGGTTACGCGGCGACCACACCGACGTCGACCTACCCGGCTGCGGGCGGAGCACACGGCAGCCCGACCGGTCATGTGTACGGTTCTCCCTCGTACGGGCCGGGTGGAGGCCTCGGAGGCGGACTACCAGGTTCGAGCGGAGCAGGTTCGGCCGGCGGTGCGTCGCCGTTCGCGGCTCCCGCACCGCTCGTCACGGGGACTGCCCCGCACACCGGTAGCGCGAGCCAACCCGGTACTGCCACCACACGAGGGGCCGGTGTCCGCCCGTTCGGCATGATGCCGGGCATGATCCCGCCCGCAGCGTCGCGCGGCGACGAGCAGGACAAGCGTGTGGCGAGTTATCTCGTCACCGGTGACAACGGGAACGAACTGATCGGTTCGCTGCCCGATACCGCACCGCCGGTACTGGGAGCCGGACCGCTGTGAACCGGCATCTGACACCTGACAGATTCCTGGTGTCGTGGACCGCGGTGGGCGGTGACGATTTCCCCTTCCCATTGCGCTACCGCACCACCGCGATGTGGGAGGGCGATCACCTCGCAAACCTCGAGGCCGCTCGGACGTGGCGGCACCAGAGCCCCGATCCTGCCCTCGACGCCGCACTTCGGACACTGTCGGCCGCGCAGATCGCCGTGGAGGTCTACGGCCGTTCGACAGATCCGGCCGCCGAGGTCTTCGTCCGCGCCGCCGTGGACGGCGAACGGGCCGTCCTCGCGCGTCAGGACCCCGCGGCAGGAGATATCCGTCTCGTGACCACGACGAGCGAACGACTTCCGTATGTGCTCCTCGAACAACTGCCGCGTGTGGCCGCGGGAAGGGAGCCCGCACGGAGCGCGCCGAGTCACGACGTGCTGGGGCCGACCGGCCTCGGCGCGATCCGCCGCCCTGCGATCGATACGCACGCAGAGTCGTTGCGCCGGTTGCTGCGTCGTGAACGGTCGGCCACCGGCAGCATCCGGATACTTCGACACTCGAATCCTGGATACACGCCCGTCGCGGACATCGGATGGTTCGACGTGGTGGGCGACGGCCGGTACCTCTTCCGCCCCGGTGCCGATCTCCGTATCGGCCCGGGCACCGTCGACGCGTTCGCCCGGGAACTGTCTGCGCAGATGTGCCGGCCCCGCAGGTCGTCCGGAGATCGGCACTGGACGCTGCGACAGACTTGAGTGTCGTCGGTATCTCCTCCCGAAGTTGCCGGTCGTCTACGCTTGCCCCATGACGGACCGGGACCGCACACCCGACGGCAGGCCGCAGAACGCGCGTCCCCGCGACGCCCTCGGCCGTCCGCTGGCGCCCGGCGAAGAAGGCGTCGAACGTGTGCCCGAAGACCTCGACCTCGATGTCGAGGAGACGATCGCCGAAGGTCAGCGGCTCCTCGACCACGGCTTCCCCTTCCACGCGCACGAGGTATTCGAGGCGATGTGGAAGAAGGCACCGCCCGAGGAACGTCCGCTTTGGCAGGGCCTTGCGCAACTCGCCGTCGGACTGACCCATCTGCTCCGGGGCAACCCGTCCGGTGCGGCATCGTTGCTGAGGCAGGGGCAGGCACGGGTGCGGCACTACGAGGACGAGCCTCCTTACGGACTCGACATCGACGGACTCGCGAGCTGGGCCGACCACGTGCTCACCGAGATCGCTCGCGACGAACCCGTCCCCACTCCCCCGACCCCGCGCCTGAGGATGCCCTGATGCCGATTCTGCCCATGTTCCCGCTCGGCACCGCCCTGCTCCCCGGATCCGATCTCCCGCTGCGCATCTTCGAACCGAGATACCAGCAACTCGTCGAGGACTGCACCGCCTCCCCGGACGGCCCTCGCTTCGGTGTCGTCCTCATCGCCCGTGGCCACGAGGTCGGCGGAGGCGACCAGCGACACGACGTCGGCACCGTCGCCCGCATCATGGTCGAAACCGCTCTCGGTTCAGGTCGACGCGCACTGGAATGCATTGCAGAAGAGCGTATTCGCGTCGTCCAGTGGTTGCCGGACGATCCCTACCCGCGAGCCGAGGTGGAGATCTGGCCCGATACCGATTCCGGCCCGGTTGATTTCACCGAAATAACCGGTCCCATGGGTCGCTTGTACGGGGTACTCGATCGTCTCACCAACGGCCAGGCACCGGTTCCACCCGCCAGTACCGAATTGCCTGAGGATCCCGGCGCACGACTGTTCGCCCTCGCTCGGTACGTGCCGATGGGAGAAGCCGATCGCTACGCAGTTCTCGCCGCCCCCGGTCCTGCCGAACGCATGGCTGTCCTCCTCGAAACGATTTCCACCGCCATCGACCTGGCCGAGTGGAAGTTGAGGGGTTGAAACAGAATACGAGAATCGAACTGCCCGTTGACCGGGAGGATTCCGACGTCGCCCGGTGGTGGCGGATAGTGTCCGGGGACACACCGCTGTATCCCTGACCGGAAGGCCGTCTCATGGACACCGTCGAAGATCGATTGGCTCGGCTCGAAGCCATCGAGCAGATCAAGATGCTCAAGCATCGCTACTTCCGTGCATGTGACGCAAAGGATCCGGAAGCCATGCGCGGATGCTTCGTCGCTGGTGGCGCCGACATCTACTACGGCCCCGCCCTCGGCAGCTTCGACGATGCCGATGCCCTCGTCGACGTCTACTCCCGCATCGCGCTCGAACGCGTCGACGACCGCTACATCGTGCTCGACATGCATCACGGAATGCACCCGAGCATTCACCTCACCGGCCCGGACATTGCCACCGGTGCCTGGACTCTGCGGTTCCGTCAGGTGGATCTGCGCGCCCGGACGGAGCGCGTCACTGCCCTCGACTACGACGACACGTACGTGGTCGAGAACGGTGAATGGAAGATCTCGAAGTGTCACGTACAGATGCTGTGGACGATCCAGCGTGCACTGACCGACGACGTGGAAGTGGTGCAGTGATGACAGAACCGAAGGTAGCGCTCGTCACCGGGGCGAGCCGCAGCGTCGGCAAGGGCATCGCGTGTGCTCTCGGCTCCGACGGCTGGACCGTCTACGTCACCGCCCGCGGTCCCGTCGGTTCCGACGGCGCGCTGGACCGGACGGCTGCAGAGGTCACCGAACGCGGCGGTCACGGCATCGCGGTGCAGTGCGACCACACCGACGACGCACAGATCCACGAGTTGTTCGCTCGTATCGCCGGCGAACAGGACTCCCGACTCGATCTGCTCGTCAACAACGTGTGGGCCTCGCCGCCCGGATTCGCAGGCTTCTCGGAACCGTTCTGGAAGCGCCCGATCAGCGACTGGGACAGCCTCATCGGAGTCGGGCTACGAGCGCACTACGTCGCCTCCGTCGAGGCTGCACGAATGATGGTTCCGCGCGGTACCGGGATGATCGTCAACATCTCGTCGTTCGGCACACGCGGTTACCTGCATTCGGTGCTGTACGGCATGTCGAAAGCGGGTCTCGACAAGATGGCCGCCGACATGGCCGTCGAACTCCGGGGCACCGGGGTGACCACCCTGTCGCTCTGGCCCGGCCTGGTGAAGAACGAGGCGATGCTCGCCCGCGGGATCGACAACTTCGAAGGTTTCTCCCTGGCCAATGCCGAGACCCCCGAGTTCATCGGCCGGGTGATCGTCGCCCTGGCCGCCGACTCGGAGGTGAACGCGCGTAGCGGACACACGCTCATCACCGCCGAGACGGCGCTCGATTACGGCGTTGTCGATATCGAGGGCAATCAGCCGGATTCACATCGGGAGGTCTTCGGCGGCGGGCCGCTGTTCTGACGCCGGGAGCGGCCGCACCGTCGGTGACGTCGGTGACTCACACGATCACGACGTCCAACGTCCGCGGCCCGTGAACACCCTCGACGCGTTCGAGTTCGATATCGCTCGTGGCGGAGGGGCCGCTGATCAGCGTCGTCGGCCGCTCCGGCACGAGCCTGGCCAACGCTTCCGGCACCCCCACCTCGAGGCGGTTCATCGCCACTACGCAGACATGCAGATCGGGGACCAGGGACAGTGCGCGTCTGCCCTGGTCGGGACTGCCGTCGAGGAAGATCGTCCCGGTTTCGGCGCATGCCACGGCGGATGCGGTGACCACGCCGTCGAGGGATTCGAGGTCCGGCGCCGGGATATCGGCGCTGTCCACGACGATCTCGCCGTCGAACAGAGACAACCACGACGGGTCCAACCCGGCGGGCGCACCCACGCGGCGCACCTCACGCTGCAGCAGGACCCGCGCGATCGTCGTCGGCAGCCGGCCGAGCGTGCTGCGATGGACGTTCGCCTTGTAGTCGAGCAGGCGGTCGGCGAACAGTTCGAACCGGTCGTCGGCGGACATCGTGCGCCCGGTCCGATAACGGCGAGGCACTTCCACCGGAGCGGACTGCGACAGTGCGAGCGCGTCACGAATGCGGCCGAGCACCAAGTCTTTCGAACTCATTCGTGCCCACCCTCTCGCCGGGCCCGCTCGAGCGTGGCGCGGCCTTCCTCCGAGTTCCACCACTGCCGGAAGGTCCGCTTCGGTGGCGCGGGAATGTCGCGCGCATTCGTCCAGCCGCTCATCGGACCGGGCAGCGAACTGATGTGCCCTTTCTTTCCGGCAACCAGTCGCGCGACCCCCGCGGCCTTCTGTGCCATGGTCCACCGGGTCGAGGACGACATGGCCACGGACGCAGCCTTCATCGCCGCTGCCTCGAGTCTGGGCTTCGCTTGCTCGACCTTCTGGTGCCGCAGTTCGACGAGCAGAGACGGAATGTCGATCCGCACCGGGCACGCATCGAAGCACGCCCCGCACAGGCTCGATGCGAACGGCAGGGTCGCGTTGGGGTCGTGAGGCCGATTCATTCCGGCCAGCTGCGGTGTCAGCACTGCTCCGATCGGGCCGGGGTAGGTCGAACCGTAGGCGTGCCCGCCGGCACGTTCGTAGACGGGGCACACATTGAGGCATGCCGAACAGCGAATGCACCGCAAGGCTTCTCGTCCGATCCTGTCGGCGAGGGTGGCCGTGCGTCCGTTGTCGAGCAGGATCAGATGGAAACTCTGAGGGCCGTCGCCGGGTGTCACCCCGGTCCACATCGATGTGTACGGATTCATGCGTTCACCAGTCGACGATCGTGGCAGCAACTGCAGGAACACTTCGAGGTCGCGGTAGTCGGGAAGCAGTTTCTCGATACCCATGACGGTGATGAGCGTCTGCGGCAGGGTCAGGCACATCCGGCCGTTGCCTTCGGACTCCACTACCGCGAGCGTGCCGGTCTCGGCGATCCCGAAGTTGGCACCCGACACCGCAACCGGAACGGTCATGAACTTGTGCCGCAGATACTTTCGCGATGCCTCCGCCAGGTGCACCGGCACATCGTCGAGATCCGGATCGACACCCGCCATTTCGCTGAGGAAGATGTCGCGGATCTCCGACCGGTTGCGGTGGATGGCAGGCACCAGAATGTGCGACGGGGTGTCGTGCCCGAGTTGGACGATGAGTTCGGCGAGATCGGTCTCGTGTGCGGTGATGCCCTGCGCTTCGAGATACTCGTTGAGCCCGATCTCCTGAGTGGCCATGGACTTGACCTTGATGACCTCGTCGGAGCCGGTCTCACGCACCAGCCGGGCGACGATCTCGTTGGCCTCCTCCGCGTCGGCGGCCCAGTGCACCATCCCTCCCCGCGCGGTGACGGCGGCCTCGAACTGCTCGAGCAGCTCCGGTAGCCGGGCGAGCACGTCGTCCTTGATCGCTGCTCCCGCGATCCGCAGATCCTCCCAGTCCGGTACCTCGGCGGTGACCCGCAATCGCTTCGCCCTGATGGTGTGGGTGGCCTTGCCGAGGTTGCGGCGCAATTGGGCGTTGTCGAGTTCGTGACGCGCGGCGTCAGGGAAGGATTCGGTGCCGCGTAGATTCCCGGAACCGCGCGGCGGCAACGCCGGCATGCCCAGCGGGGTGGCGGTCATGTGTTGACCGCCCCGGCCGGCTCGCGGACGGATGCGAGGATCTGAGCGAGGTGGACGGTTTGGGTGCCCATCCGTAGCCGCGACATCCCGCCTCCGATGTGCATGAGGCACGACGAGTCGCCTGCCGTGCAGTATTCGACATCGGTCGCGGCGATGTTGCTGATCTTGTCGGCGAGCATCGCCGTGGACGTCTCCGCGTTCTTCAACGCGAACGTCCCGCCGAAGCCACAGCATTCCTCCGCGCCGGGCAGTTCGACGAGGTCGAGATCGCGAACCGCGCGCAGCAAGCGCACCGGCTTGTCGGCCACGCGGATCATCCGCAGCGAATGGCAGGTCGGGTGGTAGGTGACGCGATGCGGGAACCACGCACCGACATCTACGACACCGAGCACGTCGACGAGCAATTCCGACAACTCGTAGGTCTTGCCTGCGACGAGTTCCACGCGTTCACGCATGGCTGCACCGCCGTAACGAGAGGCAATCGTCTCGTGCTGGTGGCGGACGGATCCGACGCACGATCCGGAGGGCGCGACGACCGCGTCGATCGATGCGTCCCCGAACTCGTCGGCGAAGTTCTCGACGAGTGGCAGTGCGTCCCGCTGGTAGCCGGTGTTGATGTGCATCTGGCCGCAGCAGGTCTGCCCGGGCGGGAACACGATGTCGTGCCCGAGGCGGGTGAGCAGGACGGCCGTCGCTTCGACCGCCCCGGGAAACAGGGTGTCGCCGAGACACGTGGCGAACAGCGCGATTCGCATGAGCTCTCCGCATCGTCTGTGGTGGGGACCACACTAGCGCCGCCCGGACGGAGGGTTGGTAAAAGTGCCCTCGGGAGTCGTGTATGGTTGGAGATGCAACGCGGGGTGGAGCAGCTCGGTAGCTCGCTGGGCTCATAACCCAGAGGTCGCAGGTTCGAATCCTGTCCCCGCTACCACCGACCGGCCCGGACTCACACGAGTCCGGGCCGGTCTTTTTCGTCTCCTCTCCTGCGACATCGGTACCGCTCCCCCGGCAGCACACACCGAGTAGATTTCGCGGCAGGGTCGCTGCAGAGCGGAGGTGTGATGGCCAAACACGCAACCGTCGCCGATCGCCCGCGAACTCCGTCCTGGTTACGGCCCACGCTCGTCGGCGTGCTCTTTGCGGTCGCCTTCTATCAGATGTCGGGCTGGCTCTTCCACAACCTGAAGGGCTTTCTCGGTCTGCTGTTCCTGGCGTGGCTGTTCAGCATCACGATCGAGCCGATCGTCGATCGGCTCGAACGGCTCGGGCTGCGGCGCGGCGCCGGAACCGGGCTCGTGATGTTCTCTCTGCTCGTGCTCGTGATCGGGTTCTTCGCATTGTTCGGCACCCTCCTTGCCGAGCAGATCGGGCAACTGCTCAACAGCCTTCCCGATGCGCTCACGCGCGTGACCGATTGGGCCAACCGCACATTCGATACGAACTTCAAGTCGGGTGACGAGCTGCTCAAGATCACGCCCGATACGGCCCGCGATCTCGCGCAACGATTCACACCCGGTGTGCTCGGCGTGGTCAGCACGCTCGTCGGTGCTCTGTTCCAGGTGCTGACAATGCTGTTGTTCGTCTTCTACATGTCTGCGGAGGGGCCGCAGATGCGCCGTACGATCGCGAGCTGGTTCCCCGCTCGGCAGCAGCAGCTGATCGCAAGCGTGTGGGAGACCTCGGTGGAGAAGGCCGGGGGTTACGTCGTCTCGCGCCTGATCCTCGCCGCTGCCGGGTCGTTCTTCACCGGCATTTTCCTGCTGGTCATCGGCGTGCCCTACTGGTTACCACTCGCGATCTGGACCGGCGTCGTCTCGCAGTTCATTCCCACCCTCGGCACCTATCTCGCCATCGGCCTGCCCGCGCTCATCGCCGCAGTGCAGCACCCGCTCGACGGCGTATGGGTGATCGCCTTCGGCACCGTCTACCAGCAGGTCGAGAACTACGTGCTGCATCCGCGCATCACGGCGCGCACGGTCGCGATCCATCCCGCCGTGGCATTCGGATCGGTCATCGTGGGGGCCACACTGTTCGGTCCGGTGGGGGCGCTCGTGTCCGTGCCGGTGGTCGCGATCCTGCAGGCACTCGTGGAGTCCTACGGACACCGCTACGAGCTGATCCCGGAAGTGGGCGGTGAACCGCTGACCGAGGGTCCGGAGCTCACCGCCGACAACGACCGCTACGACTGAGGTGGGAACGACAACGGGACCGGTCGGACGATCAGCTTCGCCGCCGTCGCAGCAACCACGTCCTCGGTGCTCACCCCGGGTGCCGTCTCGACGAGCTTCAGTCCCTCGTCCGTGACGTCGATGACCGCGAGATCGGTGATGATGCGCTGCACGCACCGCTTGCCGGTGAGCGGCAGGACGCATTCCTCGAGAATCTTCGGGTCGCCCTTCTTGGTGACATGGTCCATCATCACGATGACGCGCTTGGCACCGTGCACGAGGTCCATCGCGCCGCCCATGCCCTTGACCATCGCGCCGGGCACCATCCAGTTGGCGATGTCGCCCTTGGCGGAGACCTGCATCGCGCCGAGTACGGCGACATCGATCTGACCACCGCGGATCATTCCGAACGAGGCCGCCGAGTCGAAGAAGGAAGCACCTGGGATGGCGGTGATGGTCTCCTTGCCGGCATTGATGAGCTCGGGGTCGAGTTCCTCCTCGGTCGGGTACGGGCCGACACCGAGCACACCGTTCTCCGAGTGGAGGATGACCTCGACACCGGACTCGAGGTAGTTCGGTACGAGGGTGGGCATGCCGATACCCAGATTGACGTACTGCCCGTCCTCGAGTTCCGCCGCGACACGCGCCGCCATCTCCTCGCGGGTCAGTCCCTGCTTCGTTGCCTGCGTCATGAGCGCACCGTCCGATTCTCGATGCCGACCTCGACGGGGCCGACGTGTACGACCCGCTGGACGTGGATGCCGGGCGTGTGGATTTCGTTGGGATCGAGTTCGCCGGGTTCGACGAGGTGCTCGACCTGTGCGATCGTGATGCGCCCCGAGGCCGCGGCGGGCGGGTTGAAGTTGCGGGCGCTTGCCCGGTAGACGAGGTTGCCGTGGCGGTCGCCCTTCCACGCGTGCACGAGCGCGTAGTCGGCGACGATGCCGCGTTCGAGCACGTAGGTCTCGCCGTCGAATTCGCGGGTCTCCTTCGCCTTCGACGCCAGGGCGATACCGCCGTGACCGTCGTAGCGCAGCGGCAGGCCGCCTTCCTCTACGGCCGTGCCGACGCCGGCCGGCGTGAAGAAGGCGGGGATGCCCGCGCCACCTGCGCGCAGGCGCTCGGCGAGCGTGCCCTGCGGGGTGAGTTCGACTTCGAGTTCGCCGGCGAGGTACTGGCGTGCGAATTCCTTGTTGGAACCGACATACGACGAGATGGTGCGGCGGATGCGCCCCTTCTCGAGCAGCAGTCCGAGCCCGAAGCCGTCGGTACCGCAGTTGTTGCTGACGGTCTCGAGGTCGGTGGCGCCCTGTTCGAGCAAGGCGTTGATGAGGATCTCGGGGATGCCGACCAGGCCGAAACCTCCGACGGCGATCGTGACGCCGTCGGGGATGTCGGCCACGGCCTCGGCGGCAGAGGCAACGACTTTGTCCATGTATGCCACGATACCCCCTGTTGTACGTAATGTGAACCGTTGTGCGCTGTGCGAACACACGGGTAGGATCGTTGCGAGCGCTGAATGGCCGCACTAGCCTGTTCGCATAGCGTTCACCCGTCCACATCGCGAACGTTTCGGATCGGAGGTCCGTGCCTTCCTCACTCTCAGGCGCCGGAGACCGGGGCCCGCTCTTCGACCCGGTCTTCGGAGCGGAAGCACTCGGCGCCGCCCTGTCGGACCGCGCATGGATTCGCGCACTGCTCGATGTGGAGGTCGCACTGACCCGTGCGGCTGCCGCGCTGGGCCGCGTCGAGGAAACGCACGCCGACGCCATCGCCTCCGCGGCCGCGACACTCGCCGAGGATCTCGACCCCGCCGACCTCGGCCGACGATCCGCAGCCGGGGGCAACCCCGTCATCCCCCTGGTCTCACTGCTGCGTGAACACGCCGACGCACCCGCGCGGGCAGTTCACGTCGGCGCGACCAGCCAGGACATCCTCGACACCGCTCTGGTGCTGCTCGCCCGACGCGCAGGCAAGATCGTCCTGACGAATCTGTGCTCCGCGGCCGACGGCGCCGCTCGCCTCGCCGCCACCCACCGCGCGACGCCGATGGTCGCGCGCACTCTCGGCCAGCAGGCCTTGCCCACCACCTTCGGCGCGCTCGCAGCCGGCTGGCTGCTGTCCCTGGACGACGCCGTCACCGAACTGGACCGTGCTCTCACTCGCCTGCCCGCCCAGTACGGTGGCGCCGCAGGCACTCTCGCCGCAGTCCATCCGGACGGGTTCGCGTTCGCAGACGCCGTCGCCGACCTGCTCGGTCTCGCGCGGCCGCTCGCGCCGTGGCACACCGCGCGCACCCCGATCACGACCCTCGCGACCACGCTCGGCGTCGCGGCCGGCGCCGTCGCGAAACCCGCCACGGACGTCGTACTCATGGCGAGCACCGAGGTCGGTGAGGTCAGCGAGGATGCGCCCGGCGGATCGTCCGCCATGCCGCACAAACGCAACCCCGTCGCAGCGATCACGGCACGCGCCGCCGCTCGCCGGGTTCCCGGCCTCGTCTCGACGATCCTGTCGTCGACCGACCACGAATTCCAGCGCGCCGCAGGCGCGTGGCACGCCGAATGGGAAACGATCTGCGACATCCTGCGCCTCACCGGCGGTGCCGCACATCAACTCTCGGTGAGTCTGGACGGGCTCCACATCCATACCGACGCTCTCGATCGCAACCTCGACCTCACCGGCGGCGCGATCCTTGCCGAAAAGGTCACGGCCGCCCTGTCCGAACACACCGACGACGCACGCACCATCGTCACCGATGCTGCGCTCGCCGGAAGGCGCCTCGACGAGGATCCCGGCACGACAGCACATCTGGACCCACACGAAGTGCGTGAACTGCTCGACCCCACACGCTATCTCGGCCATGCCACCGACATCGTCGATCGTGTTCTCGCCCATCACGACAGCGCCGACCGGATCTCAGGAGACACACGATGACCGTCATGCTCAACTACGAACAGCACGGCGACCCCGCGAAGCCGACCGTGCTTTTCCTCGGGTCGCTGGGCTCGGACCTGTCGATGTGGACCCCGCAGGTCCATGCGCTGTCGGCCGACTGGCACATCGTTGCGGTCGATCACCGCGGGCACGGCGGGTCACCTGCCCCCGCCGGCCCCTACACGGTCGGTGAACTCGGCGGTGACGTCGTGACCCTGCTCGACTCGCTCGGACTCGATCACGTCCACTTCGTCGGATTGTCGCTCGGTGGCGCCGTCGGCCAGTGGCTGGCCTCGCATCATCCCGAACGCGTCGACACGCTCACGCTGCTGTGCACGTCGCCGGCCTTCCAGCCGGCGCAGCCGTGGTACGACCGGGCCGCGTCCGTGCGTATCGACGGCCTGGCCTCGATCGCCGATTCCATCGTCTCCCGCTGGTTCTCCGCCGAACTGGCCGAACACGATCCGCAACTCGTCGCCCGCCACGTCGAAATGGTGAAGGGCCCCACCGACGAAGGTTACGCCGGGTGCTGCGAGGCGTTGGCGACCTGGGACGGCCGACCCGACCTCGCCCGGATCGTCGCACCCACCCTCGTCATCGCAGGCGAGCAGGACCCGGCCACCCCACCGTCGACGATGCGGGCACTCGCGGACGGGATCGCCGACTCGGCCTTCCATATCGTGTCCCCCGGAGCCCACCTCGCCAGTGTGGAGCAGGCCGGCAGGATCACGAAGCTCATCCGCGAACACATCTCGCGCGCAACCCCGTCCGCCGCCCACCGCACCGCGGTGTACGAGGAGGGACTCCGTGTCCGGCGCTCGGTCCTCGGCGACGCGCACGTCGACCGTTCCATCGAGTCGGCCACCGACTTCACCCGCCCCTTCCAGGATTTCATCACCCGCACGGCGTGGGGCGACATCTGGGCGCGGCCGGGCCTCGATCACCACACCCGCCGACTGCTCACCCTCGCGATCCTCACCGCTGTCGGCAACGAGCACGAACTCGACATGCACATCCGCGCCGCGCTTCGTGCCGGATCGGATGCCGACGAACTCGCCGAAGTCTTTCTTCACACCGCGGTCTACGCGGGCGTGCCGAACAGCAACCGAGCGTTCGCCCTCGGCAAGCAGGCCCTGGCCGAGGCAGAGGAAGCTGGTGGATCGTGAACACTCCCGATATCGAGACATCCGAGGTCACACGCGAGAACATCGCCGCGTCACCCGATTACGTACAGTCGCTGGCGCGCGGCCTGTCGGTCATCAAGGCCTTCGGAGCCGACTCGCCACGACAGTCACTCTCCGACGTCGCCCGCACGACCGGCCTCACCCGCGCCACCGCCCGGCGGTTCCTGCTGACACTGATCGAGCTCGGTTATGTCCGCACCGACGGCTCGCGCTTCTGGCTGACACCCCGGGTACTCGAACTCGGCTACAGCTATCTCTCCGCTCTCACACTGCCGGAGGTCGCGCGGCCGCACCTCGAAACGCTCGCCGAGAAGGTCAAGGAATCGACCTCGGTCTCGGTACTCGACGGCGACGACGTCGTCTATGTCGCGCGAGTGCCGGTCAGTCGCATCATGACGGTCACCATCACCCTCGGCACCCGATTCCCCGCCTACGCGACCTCCATGGGACGGGTGCTGCTGGCCGGGCTCACCGACGACCAGTTCGAGGCCTATCTCGCCCGGGCCGATCTCGCGCCCATCACGGGCAATACCGTCACCACGGCCGATGCTCTTCGCGCCGAGATCGCCGCGGTGCGCCGCAACGGATACTGCGTGGTCGACCAGGAACTCGAAGAAGGCCTGCGATCGCTCGCGGCGCCGATCCGCGACGCGTCGGGAAGCGTCGTGGCGTCGGTGAATCTGTCCACCCACGCCGCCCGGTACCGGCTCGAGACCGTGCACGACGAACTCGTCCCGGCTCTGCTCGCTACCGCGGAAGCGATCACCGCGGATCTCACCCGCACCCAAACCCACTAGTTTCGACTCGATCGAGGTAAATCATGACCGACGTAGTGATCTGCGAGCCCCTCCGTACCCCTGTGGGCCGGTTCGGTGGCGTGCTGAAGGATGTCGCCCCCGAGGATCTCGCCGCCACCGTCATCCGCGAACTCGTCGCCCGCACCGGCATCGCGCCGTCGGACATCGACGATGTGTTCCTCGGCCAGGCGTCGCCCAACGGCGAGGCGCCTGCTCTCGGTCGCGTCGCGGCCCTCAATGCGGGTCTGGGCGTGGAGGTTCCGGGTCTTCAGGTCGACCGGCGCTGCGGTTCCGGACTGCAGGCGGTGCTCCAGGCCGTGATGCAGGTACAGACCGGCGGCAGTGATCTGATCCTGGCCGGCGGCGCCGAGTCGATGAGTCAGGCCGAGTTCTACGCGACCGGCATGCGCTGGGGTGTCAAGGGTGAGGCCGTCGCGTTGTCCGATCGCCTTGCCCGTGCCCGTGTCACCGCAGGTGGCCGGGACTTCCCCGTGCCCGGTGGCATGATCGAGACCGCCGAGAATCTGCGGGCGGAGTTCTCCATCAGTCGGGAGGATCAGGACGCGCTGGCCGTGCAGTCGCACCAGCGGGCGGTCGCCGCGCAGAAGAACGGCGTGTTCGCGCAGGAGATCGTGCCCGTCGCGGTGCCGCAACGCAAGGGCGACCCTCTCATGGTCGACACCGATGAACACCCGCGCGCCGACACCTCGATCGAGACTCTCGCGAAGCTGCGGCCCATCCGGGGCAAGATCGATCCCGAGTCCACCGTGACCGCCGGCAACGCGAGCGGCCAGAACGACGGTGCCGCCATCGCCATCGTCACCACCTCCGAGAAGGCCGCGGCGCTGGGACTGCGTCCCCTCGCTCGCCTCGCGAGCTGGGCCGTGGCCGGTGTCCCGCCGCGCACCATGGGCATCGGGCCGGTGCCTGCCACCGAGAAGGCACTCGGGCGCCTCGGATTGACGCTCGCCGACATGGATGTCATCGAACTGAACGAGGCGTTCGCCGCACAGACCCTCGCGGTCACTCGGTCGTGGGGTCTCGAGGCCGACGACGAACGTCTCAATCCCAACGGGTCGGGTATCTCCCTCGGTCATCCGGTGGGAGCGACCGGTGGTCGCATCCTGGCGACCCTGTTGCGCGAACTGGATCGCAGGGAGGGGCGCTACGGCCTCGAGACGATGTGCATCGGCGGCGGCCAAGGGCTCGCCGCGGTCTTCGAACGCATCTCCTGACATCCGGAATCCGGTGCTCGCGACACGATCCGCCGTCGCGAGCGCCGGGAAATCCGTAGCCTCGGATCATGAGCGAAGTAAAGATCACCCGACCCACCCAAGCCCCTCCCCCACCGACCACGCGGCTCCGCACTGCGGCGCGTTATCTGCTGGCCGCCTCCCTGGTATTCGCCGGACTCGGTCACCTGTTCTGGGGCCGAAGGGAGTTCCAGGCCCAGGTCCCCGACTGGGTACCGATGGACAAGGACGGCGTGGTCATGGCCTCGGGCGGTGTCGAGATCATGCTGGGCGCCGGGCTCGCGGTCGCGAATCGCGACCGCGTGCGCGTCGGCCGCCTGGCCGCGCTGTTCTTCGTCGCCGTCTTCCCGGGCAACATCGCGCAGTATCTCGGCAAGCGCAGCGCATTCGGCCTCGACACCGACCGTAAGCGCTTGATCCGCTTGTTCTTCCAGCCGGTGCTCATCCTGTGGGCGCTGTGGTCGACCGGAATTCCCCGCCGCTGACGCGACCGGTGCCGGAGCAGCGGACCGATATCCGTTACTCCGGCGCCACCCGTACGAGCATCTTGCCGAAGTTCTTCCCCTCGAGCATGCCGATGAACGCCTCGGGGGCGTTGTCGAGGCCGTCGACGATGTCCTCGCGGTACTTGATCCGCCCGTCGCGTACCCATGCCGAGACGTCGCGCAGGAAGTCGCCGTACAGCTCCTTGACGAACTCGGTCTGGATGAAGCCGCGGATCGTCAGGCTCTTGGTCAGGATCGAGCTGAACAATCCGGGCAGGCGATCCTTGCGATCGAGATCGGCGCCGTTGTACTGCGCGACCAGACCGCACACGGGAATTCGCGCGTAGGTGTTGAGCAGCGGCCATACCGCTTCCTGGACCGGACCGCCGACATTTTCGAAGTACACGTCGATGCCCTCGGGAACTGCTTCGGCCAGGCGGTCGGCGAAGTTCGGATCGCGGTGGTCGAGTGCCGCGTCGAAACCGAACTCGTCGAGCAACGCCCGGCACTTCTCGGGCCCACCGGCGATACCGACCGCGCGCGCTCCCTTCAGTTTCGCGATCTGCCCCACCGCCGATCCGACCGGACCGGTAGCGGCTGCCACAACGACGGTTTCGCCCTGCTTCGGCTGCCCGATCTTCAGCAATCCGGAATAGGCTGTGAATCCAGGCATTCCGAGTACGCCCAGAGCGGTGGAGATCGGCGCGGCCTGCGGATCGAGCTTGCGCACCGCAGAACCGTCGACGACGGCGTGCGTCTGCCAGCCGGCCCCTGCGAGGACGTAGTCGCCCGGTTCGAGGCCCTGGTGCCGGGACTCGACGACCTGTCCCACCGTGCCGCCGACCATCACGTCCCCCAGCTCGACGTGCGCGGCGTACGACTTCGCGGTGCTCATCCGGCCCCGCATGTACGGATCGAGGGACAGGTAGACGACCCGCAGCAGAATTTGCCCGTCGCCGACCTCGGGAAGATCCACACTCTCGAACTGGAAGTTGTCGGCGGTGGGCGCTCCCTCCGGACGCGACGCGAGGACTATGCGCGTGCTCTGACTCGTCGTGGACTCACTCATGCCGACAGTGTGCCGCACACGGCAATGCCCTAAACGCCGCGTCGAGAAGATGGCGTGGCGATGCCACAACGGAGCCTTCGTGGCGGAGACTGCTCACTCAGGCGCTGCGCTGCACCTCACCGCGCGGAAGCTGGTAGTTCGAGAACAACTGCGAGTGGATCTGCTCGGTATAGGACGGTCCGTCCTGCTCGACGCGGGCAGGACGGCGGGTGGACGTAGTGGCGCGCGCGGCACCGATCTGGGACGTGGAGCGGATCGCCATGTCGATCTCCTCTCGGAAGGCGGGAAGAGGTGGTCACCGGCACCGTGCAGAAGGTGCAAATCGGGTGATCGACCCCTTGGAAGATACATATACCCCGTCGGTGCCCGATATGCACCTGTCGATTTCGGCGCGGCGTGTTCCGGTTCGCCCCGTACGTGCGAGTGCCTAAACGCTCACGGACCCGTCGCCGGAGTCGACAACGACGCGGATCGGAGTGCTCGTAGCCGAGTTCAGTGCGCTCACGCGACCGGTCAGGACCGAGGTCGGATCCCACGCCCGAACGGCGACCGTCCGAGAACCTCCGGGAGGCAGGTGAAACCACGAATCCTGCAGGTCACCCCCGGTGACATCGAGGTGCACGTACTGTGCTGCGGTCTCGGTCCCGACGCATACACTCCACCCGCCCTCGACGGGTCGCGCGGTCGCGCTCAAGCCGATTCCGCGTTCGACGGCCCGCGCCGGGCCACCGACGAAACGCACCGATTCCGCCAGGATCCCGGCGGCATGATCGAGGAGTCGAGCCGTCGCCGTCTCGAACGCGGGCGGGCCGAACCGATACACAGAATTGATGTCGGTGAAACCGCCCGTCACCGCCGCCCACGAGAACACCTTCGTCTCGTGCGGGCCGAGACGAAGCGGTACCGAGACATCCACCGGCACGGCACCCGACGGCGTGTGGGCCTGCAACCTGAGGGTGACGTCGAGGACATCCGAGGTGTCGTTGATCGCGTCCACTCGCAGACCGTCGAGACCGTCGTCGGTGAGCAGCACGGTGATGGGTGCGAATATCCGAGCCGCCACCCACCACGGTGCCTTGGGGTTACCGTCGGCATCGAGCACACCCCATCCGGCTCCCGGTTGCAGGTCGCGGGCCGACAGGATCAGGGCGCCGCGGCACCCCGACCCGGACCGGCGCCAGTACTGCAGCACCTCGGAGTACGCCTCGCAGATCGCGGCACGCCCGAGAACGAGATATCGAGCAGGGTCGGACCATCGCACCTCGGAGGGGTCGACACCGAAGATCGTGCGCACATAGTGGTCTCGCACGTCCTCGAAATCCCACGACGCCCCGTTGTCCCGTGGCACGGCCGCCTTCCACCTCGGATGATGGCCGGCGACATTCACGCTTCCGAAGGCAGCTTCGATCGCGGTGTCGGACGGCGGAATCGAGAACGCAAGCGACTCGGCGGCGAAGCGCACGCCCGCCGCACGCACGTCGCCGATCGGGCGGCGATAGCCTCCGACACCGAAATAGTGCGCAATGCCCGATCTCACCGCGATCGGCAGCGCGTCGCTGCCCGGTGGCGCCGACGGGGACGACGACACCCAGACCGTTCCCGGCAGTTCTCGGGCCACGATCGCGGGCAACCATTCGTCGAGTGCCGCGATGGACACGTCGGTCAGCCCCAGCATGGCAGGCTGCTGTTCGGTCTCGCTTCCCCCGCACAGCACCACCGGAGCCGGGTTGCCACCCCACCGGCGGAGCAGTGCTCGAACCTCGTCCTCGAGCAACGAGCGGAAGTGCGGATCGTCGGGTGGGTCGGTTGTGGCAAGCATGACGTCCTGCCACACCATGATGCCCAATTCTGCACATGCCGAGTAGAATTCGTCGCTTTCGTAGACCATCGTGCCCGGGATCCGAATCGTGTCCACGCCGGCGGCCACACACATCTCGAGCGTCCGCCGGGTCCTCGCCGGATCATCGAGGGAGATCGAGTCACTCGGCGTCCACACGAGGCCACGGCAGAAGACGTCGACACCGTTGATCCGCAGACCGAATCCGTCACCCGGGGACTTTTCCACCGACCGGAAACCGATGTTCCCCAATTCCATCCGGAGACCATCCAGAAACAATTGCACCGCATACAGATTCGGCGCACCGTAGGTATGAGGCCACCATGTCCGAACGTCGGGGAGAGTCAGTCGGAGACTGATTCGCGCCGTCCCGTCCGCTCCGTATCCGGGTTGCACGCGGGTCGTCACACCGCCGATGTCGAGCACGGCTTCGGCGACGGTGGCGCCGGACAGAACGAGGTCGACTTCGACCACCCCGTCGGATCCCCGCAGACTCGAACGAACCGAACGTTCCAGCAGCACAGGACTGTTCGCGTCGACGAGCCGGACCGGGCGCCACGGACCCACCGGCGCGGGCGCTCCCCCGAAGACGGGAGCGCGGCCGAGCATCGTGGTACGGAACCACCGCAATCCTTGCGCCGGAACGAGCGACGAGCGCCACCGGCCACGTGGGCGCCGCCTCCGGAGCGCAGCGTCCAGCGAGGCACACCGGACCGCGATCCGCACCGTCGGCGGCAGGCGGTCGAGGACGACGGTGAGCGGCACGAACATGGATTCCGACGATGCGACGTGGATGCCGTCGACCCACACATCCGCGAGAGTCGCGAGTCCGTCGAAACTCAGGCGCCACGGCCCGTGCCCGGAAACCGCGACGTCGGTGACGAACCACCAATCGTCTGCGTCGGGTGACGATGCGCGGGCCGCAGCAGCGCCGTCCGCATCGCGGATCGCGCCGGCCACCGTACCGGGTATGCGAACCGGCAACCAGGGGCCCTCGTCGGACAGTTCTCCGGGGTGATTCACCGACCCGGGTTCGACACGCAGACAACGCCATCGAGCTTCACCGAGCAGATCCATGTGCGCCGAACCCGTCAACGCACGCCGGCAGCGCGAACGACGGTCCCCATGGCATCCCCCCACGCGTCGGCCATCGCCGCGAGTTGGTCGCCCGGGTCTACGCTGCGTCCCCGTGCGGCGCGCGCCATACGGAACTGCACACTCTTCGCTCCCTCGGCGACAGCGCGGAATCCCTCGGCGGCGCCGCCTGCACCGGGATATCCGTGCCCGTCCATGTAAAGACTCACGTCCGCGGCCAGTTCGGCGGTGGCACCACACTGCCGGAGCACTCCGAACGTCCACGGATGGAAGACGTCCATGCCACCGGAGCGGATCCGCTCGACGTCGGCGAGCACTCGGACGCCAAGCTCTCGCACCGGGTTGGACCGGGCACGCATTCGCAGGTGCCGGAGCACGAGGATGTCGAAGGCGTCGCACTGCGGCAGTGCCGCATCGAGTCGTACTTGTTCGAGATAGGGCGGCCAAGTGGGAACCGGTAGGTCCAGACCGAACACTCCACGGAAATCCTCACCGGAGAGGACGTGATAGCCACTGTTGTGGAAGTACTCGAGTATCTCGGCGTCGCGATCGAGAAGATTCGGCACGATCGTCGTCTTGGAGCGGCTTTCCCGATATCCGGTTCCGGCGGTGTCGGGCAGCCAGAACGCATCCACCTCGACGGTGGACAGCAATCCGGCGTCGGTGTTGTCCTGGATATGCTCCACCGGACGGCGCCACACGTTCATCTCTGCGACGTCGATCCCATAGAGCGACAACAGGTCTTCAGGCCGGAACTTGAGAAAGGTCCACTGCGCGCCGTCGAACCGGGTCGAGAACGCACATGCCGCCGCGGGGACCGGGTCGTGGCCGAGCGCGTGCAGCACCTCGACCCACAGGTCGACGTAGCAGTTCGTCTCGGTCCAGATCCGGTCTGCGGCGTGCACGAAGTGCGGTGAGTACCCGTCGACGCGGACGTCGATGAGCGGTGTGCTCACGGGAACAGCCTGTCGCGCAACGGAGCAGGCCAGCGGTCGACATCGAGTCCGTGGGTCCGCAGCATGGCGAGCGCGATGCGCTCCATGCCGAAGCCGACGCACGCACTGTGTGCGACCGCGCCGTCGGCCGTGCTGATCTCGAAGGTCTCCCCGAAGTGGCCGCGATGGCAGTTGCAGGAGACCACGGCGGTGCCGTCGTCGAGGTCGCCGTAGAGTCGGACGACCAGTTCGGTCTTGAGGTTCTCGGTACGCTGATTGACGGCCAGCATGCGCCCCGCCCGGCCGAAGAAAGGATCGTTGGCCGGCACGGCGGTTGCATCGAGCCCGAGCAAGTCGAGCACCTCGAGGCCGCGCTGCACCCATGAGTCACGATGCTGCACAGCGTCGCTCTCGGTGCCGATCCGCACGAACTCGTGCATCCGGAAGGCCTGCATGCGGGCGGGATCCACGGCAGGTTCGTGCCGGAAGCAGTATCCGTAGACGTCGAGCAGTTCACCGCCCTCGCGGAGAGTTCCGGTGTAGCGCGAATAGGCAGGATGGCATGCTGCGGAGACGAGCACGGTGTCGGTGGGTGCGAGCCACGGATCCCAGGCTTCACCCCGGGAACGAGCAGCAAGCAGTTCGGCATGCTCGACGTTGCTGCCCGCGAACGTGTTCACAGCTCCCGTCAAATGCGGGAACGACGCGATGTAATCGGTGCGCTCGAAGCTCGTCCTCGGAAAGACCGGAGGGAACCGAAGTCGCGTCGCCGACCGTCCCGGACCTGCTGCGACCACCACACGGTCGACACCGTCCACGAGGTCCTCGAAGAGACCCGAACGTCCGTAGAGTCCGGGAACGCCTGTCTCGACGAGTATTTCGGCGTCGAGCAACTCCTGCCGAAAGGCGAGGCGGGCACGTTCGAGTTCGGAGAGTTCTTCGGTTGCGGCACCGGTCGTGGCAGTGCTCGTCGTGACGGTGCGGGTCACAGCGTCCCCCGGTAGGCGATCGACAACTGGGCCGAGTTGTTCATGATGCGGTCGTTGTTGACCATGACGGCGGCACCGTGCGCGTCGCGCAGGTGCCGGCCGAGCGAGAACGGAGAATCCTCGCGATAGCCGGCGATTCCACAGATGAGCATCGCGCGGGTGACCAGATCCACGACCAGCGTGGAGGCGGTGACCTTGAGGTTGTTCATCGCGAGGGAGAATCCCATGCCCGACGTCGCTTCGAAGCGGTCCGTCCCCTCCTGCGCCGAGACAGCGGCGTCGAACCGGGCGGCGGAGGAGGTCACAAGATCGGAGAACTGCTGGTGCACAGCAGCCGCCTCGGCGAGGCGCAGCGCACCGGGAGGTGTGACCCCGGGGCTCCTCCGAGCTGCCGACCGCACGTACGATCGCGCCTTCTCCATCGCTGCGTCGGCGATTCCGAGCCATACTGCCGACCACACGCAGTGTGAGACGGGAAGCATGGTGCGCGAGGAGATCTCGGCATAGGCTGTGCCGACCACGAGGTCGCTGGACGTCGTAGCGGTGAGGACGAATCCGGGGCTGCACGTTCCTCGCAGCCCGAGTGTGTCCCACTCTCCGGTCGGCTCGAGAGTCACGTCCTCGCGACGGCACACGACGAGCACCTGGTCACTGGGCGGGCTGTCGACGGTGCGGCGCGCCGTCGCCAGAATCGCGTCGGCGTACTCGCCGTACGAGATGACCGGTGCATTCTTGGTCAGCGATACCACCTCACCGTCCCGCGTGATCGAACAGACGCTGCTGCGCACGTCGCCACCAGTACCGAGTTCGGTGGTCGCCGAGGCGATCAGGTAGTCGTTCGCCGCCGCTTCGGCGACGAAAGCCGCCACACCGGGAGTGGAGTGACGGACCAACGACAGGATCTGGGTCTGGTGCATCGCGAAGATCATCGCCGTCGAGGCACAGTAGCGGCCGAGAATGCGCGCGACGGAGCACAACTCACCCAGCGAGGCTCCCTCACCGCCCAGTTCGACGGGAACTGCGCAGTTCAGCAGCTTGTGGGTGCGTAGAGCATCGACGGCCTCGTGTGGAAATCGTGCCAGGCGATCCACCTCCGCAGCGGCAGGTCCGGCGCTCTCGCGTCCGACGATCTCGGCGCGCTCGAGCAGCGACGGCCCGGCCTCCGCCACGGCGAGTGGCGCGGACGCCGAGGTCACCCGACGCCCAGTTCTGTCAATGCCGAGCGAATGGCCCCGACGCTCGCGAACGTGCTCTTGCGGAGCAACTCGTCGGGGAACTCGACGTCGAAGGCGTCCTCGAGGGCGAGCATCACGTTGACGCTGGCATGGGAGGTCAGACCGAGTTCGTAGAGATCGGCCGCGGGATCGAGTCCGGCGCTGTCGACAGACAGCTTCGCGTGCTCGCCGAGGACCTTGCGGATCACCTGCTCCGTCATGGATGTACTCCACCTTCTGTTTCTCCGACGCGGGTCGCCACGACCGTCGCGATGGCGTATTCAGGCTCGTGGGAAATCGAGACCTGGATGTCGGTCAACTGTTGATCTCGCGCCAGGGCAGCCGCGTTACCTGCCAGCACGACGGCGCATCCACCCCACGTCTCACGGCGGATCTCGATAGCCTGCCACGGCACGGCCTGATCACGCGGGCGCAGGACCTTCATCACTGCTTCCTTCGCGGCGAAGCGCGCCGCGAGCCGTTGTGCGCGACCCGGACCGGTGCACACCGCCAGTTCGTGCGGCGTGAACATGCGCTGCAGATAGCGGTCGCCGAATCGGTCGATGCTGCGCGCGACGTCGCGGACGGTGACGACGTCGCAACCGACGCGAGTCGTCATCACCGCGCGGGGGCCGTTGCCATCGACGTTCATGGGTCACTCCTCGGGATGCGATGCACACGGTAACCGACCGGACGGCCGATCTACACTACTGGGACATTTCCGGCCCGGGCGACAGCCCGCAATTCACCTCGAGTTTCACCCGGCCGAGCCGCCGGATCAGGGCACACGCAGTCGGAGCGCGGACCATGAGGACCGCGCTCGAGCCAGCCCACCGTTCGCGCGGTGAAATGCGGTTCGCCACCACTACAGCCGGCGTCCATCCCGCTTCACCGCGTCAACTTCGACGAAAGGCTCCGACCGAGACGGTCGGAGCCTTTCATCGGAGGAGGTGCTTACGCAGACGTCCGCACGGGTTGCTTGTCGCTCTTCTCCGGAGCGTCCTCCGCCTGCGGTGCAGGTTCGCTCTTCTCCGCATCGGGTTCGATCACCGCGACCGGTGTCGATTCCTGCGCGTAATAGAAGTGCGGGCGACGATGTCCGAGGAAGGAACCGCACCACGACAGGACCGCGATGTACCGGTTGCGGAAACCGACCAGGTAGACGAGGTGGACGGCGAGCCACAGCACCCATGCGATGAACCCGGTGAGTTCGATCTTCCCCACCCGCGTGATCGCGCGGAAGCGGTTGATGATCGCCATGCTGCCCTTGTCCTTGTACTGGAACGGGGTGCCCATGGCGGTCTTCCCGGTGATCATCTTCGCGACGTGACGGCCACCCTGCATCGCGAACGGCGACTGCGCCGGCAGATTGTCGAGCGTGACCATGTCGCCGATCGCGAAGATGTTGTCGCTACGTCCGACGGTGAAATCCGGGTCGACGAGCAGGCGGCCGCCGCGAACCGTCTCGCAACCGGTTCGCTCGGCGAGGACGTCGGCGAAGTCGTTGGCCTGGATGCCGGCCGACCAGATGATCGTCTCCGCGGTGAGCCGACGGGTCTCCTCGGTCGTGGGCGTGGTGAGCGTGGCACCGTGCTCGTCGATGTCGGTGACCATCGTTCCGAGGACGACGTCGACACCGCTCTTCTCGAGCGATGCCTTCGAGTACTCGCTGAGCTTGCCGCCGAAGGGAGGCAGCACCTTGTCGGCGCCCTCCACGAGGGTGACGGTGACGTCCTCCGCGCGGATGTTGCCGATGGACTCGGCGAAGTACCGCTGCGCGAGTTCCTTGATCTGACCCGCGAGCTCGACGCCGGTGGGGCCGGCTCCCACGACGATGAAGCTGAGCAGATTCTTCCGCCGCTCCGGATCGGTGGTGACGTGCGCTTCTTCGAAGCACCGGACGATCTGGCGACGCAGTCGCTCGGCGTCCTCGACCGTCTTCAGCGCGAACGTCAGGTCGGCGAACTCGTCGCGCCCGAAATACGCCTGGCGAGCGCCGGTCGCGGCGACGAGATACTTGTAACCGAGGCGGAGACGCGCGCCGCCGGCCTCGTAGACGACGGTGTTCTCATCGGGCAGCACGTCGACCACCCGTCCGAGGCGGACGTCGGCGTTGGGGTATTCGGCGAGAATCGCGCGCACCGAGGGTGCGATCTCGCCGGGCGACAGGACACCGGTCGCGACCTGATAGAGAAGGGGCTGGAACAGGTGTTCGGTGGTTTCCGAGATGAGGACGAAGGGGGTGCCCGCCTTGGCGAGCTTCTTCGCGGTGGCCAATGCTCCGAAGCCGGAGCCGACGATCACTACGTCCGTTCGATCGACCTGATTCGTCTCTGTGTCCGCACCGTCCATGCTGTCGTAAACCTCCATGCCATAGCTGTCCCCGCTGATGTATGACGTCCAACGTAGGTACGAACGACTCTTGTTATCCAGTAACCTGGGATATTCGAAATACTGTTATCTGTTCTGCTCATAAATACGGGTGGCACGTCGACCGGGAGGAGCAATGGATTTCCGTCAGCTGCGCTACTTCTTCGCAGTCGGCGAGGAGGGGAGCTTCTCCCGCGCCGCGCAGCGCTGCTTCATCTCGCAGTCCGCGATCAGTCACCAGATCGCGAAGCTCGAGCACGAGCTGGGCACGACGCTGTTCGACCGCACTACCCGTTCGGTCAAGCTCACCTCCGCCGGCCGACGCCTGATGCCGATCGCCGCGGAAGTGCTCAGCCTGGAAGCGAAGGCACTCGAAGTCGCCCACGAGCCGCGGGAAAGCATCCGGATCACCGCGAACATGAGTTTCGCGTCGCAGAGCCTCGATGCGATCTCGCACGTCCGGGAACGTCATCCCCAGCTCGACGTGGAGTTCGTCATCAAGGACTTCACCGACCGAGTCAACGCCGTGGCCTCGGGAGAAGCCGATCTCGCCCTCATCCGCGGCGAGGTCGATCGGCCCGGCCTGGAAGCGGTACGGCTCGGCATCGAGGAACTGGTGATCGTCACCTCGAGTCAGCATCCACTGTCGGCGTTCTCGACCGTGGATCTCGGCGACCTCGCCCACTACCCGCTGTTGCTGCCACCACGCGGCAACCAAGTCCTGCTGCACCGTGTCGTCGAGGACGCCTTCGTCGAGGCGGGTCGCCGCGTGACCCTCGGCCCACCGATCGCCAGCGACCACACGGCGACCCTCGAGGTCATCACCAATCCGCGTGCGTGGACGGTGCTCTACGCCGGAACGGCAGCCGACACACCGCGGAAGGGATTGAAGTTCATGCGCGAGATCCACCATCGACTGCAGGTGCCGGTGTGCGGGGTGGTGCGGAGCAACGCGACCCCGAACCCCGAACTCGAATTCCTCATGCGGGCGCTGGCGCGGTCGATCGTGCCGCCGACCGACAGCGCGCCGTGAGCCCTCGAACGCCTCATACGGACGACAGCTTGTCCAGCAGATCGAGTCCCTGACGTGCCCAGGTGATCTCGGCTTCTCCTCGGCCGATCAACCCGTCGTAGGCGAAGGCCTTGAACGCGATGATCCGTTCGTGGTCCTCGGCAGGATACTTCCGCACGCGCGTCGCAATGGTGTCGTTACTGAGGTCGAGTATCGCGTCGCGCACGGCGGTCCACTGAGCTATCTGGTCGGTGTAGTGATCGATGTGCCGGCGCAGACACTCGCGCGCACTGTCCGGGTCGGCCCACTCGAAGTAGGCGGCGCGCATATGCACCGCGTCGCGGACCGGCGCGTAGTCCAGCGGAGTGGCCATCCAGTCCCGGAAGGCCCGGATGCCGGCCTCGGTGATCGAGTACCGGGTTTTGGTGCTGTTTGGACCCCAGCGCACCTGTTCGCCCTCGACCAGGCCTTCCCGCTCCATCCGGCGTAGTTCGGGATAGATCTGCGAATCGGGGGCGTGCCATACGTGCCCGACCGATCCACCGAACCGTTTTGCCGCATCGTAGCCGGTCAGAGGCTCGGCGGTGAGCAGCGCGAGCAGCGCATACCGCAGGCTCATGAACCACCACCTTTCCCTGGCGAGTATTCCACCCTTGCGAATAACTATCTCAATAGATATTGTGTGCTCCAGCTCACCAAATATCTATGTAGATAGATATTCAGCCCTTCATCAGTTCGGAGGATCCGACATGACCGACCTGGGCCCTACCGGGGCGACCGCGAAGAACATGGCCTACCCGCTTGATGCCTGGTACGTCGCCGCGTGGGACCACGAGGTGGATCGCCGAGAGATCCTCGCCCGCACCATCGCTGGAAAACCGATGGCCATGTACCGCACCGAGGACGGACGTGCTGTCGCGCTGGCCGACGCCTGCTGGCACCGACTGGCGCCCCTGTCGATGGGCACACTCGTCGGTAGTGACGGAGTCCGGTGCCCGTATCACGGACTGCAGTACAACTCCGCCGGTCGCTGCACTCACATGCCCGCCCAGCAGACGATCAACCCATCCGCGATGGTGGCGTCGTATCCAGTGATCCAACGCCACCGATTCGTGTGGGTCTGGCCGGGAGATCCGACACAAGCAGACCCGGACCTCATCCCCGACATGTTCCAGATGGACTCCCCTGCCTGGGCGGGAGACGGACGCACGATCGACGTGCAGGCGAATTACCAACTCGTACTCGACAACCTCATGGATCTCACCCACGAGGAATTCGTGCACTCCTCGTCGATCGGTCAGGACGAACTGAGCGAATCCGATTTCGTCGTCATCCATGACGATCGCACCGTCACGGTCACCCGCTGGATGCACGACATCGACGCACCCCCGTTCTGGCTGAAGAACATGCGCGACAAGTTCCCAGGCTTCGAAGGCAAGGTCGATCGCTGGCAGATCATCGAGTTCCAAGCGCCGTCGACGATCCGAATCGACGTCGGAGTGGCGAAGGCCGGTACCGGGGCGTACGAAGGGGACCGCAGCCAGGGCGTCAACGGCTTCGTCATGAACACCATCTCTCCGGTCGACGAACGCACCGCGCTCTACTTCTGGGCGTTCATGCGCAACTACCGCCTCGACAGCCAGCTCATCACCACACAACTACGCGACGGTGTGCACGGTGTGTTCGGTGAGGACGAAGCGATGCTCACCGCGCAGCAGAAGGCGATCGAAGCCAACCCGGATCACGAGTTCTACAACCTGAACATCGATGCCGGCGGCATGTGGGTCCGTCGCCTGATCCAGCGCATGGTCGAAGCAGAACGAAATCCGGCACCGGGCGCTGTCGCTACCGAGGGAGTGCGCTGAGATGAGTACCAACCAGATCCGTTGGCAACGCGGCCGAGTCGTCGGAGTCGAGCATGCCGCAGACTCGATCGCCGAGATCGTCCTGGCCATCGACATCGCCCATCGCATCGAACCCGGTGCGCACATCGACGTGCGTCTTCCCTCAGGCGACACACGCTCGTACTCCGTCGTCGCCGGCAGTGCGGACGGTCGACGCCTCACGCTCGGCGTCCACCGCTCGTCCACCTCCCGAGGCGGATCCGAATACATGCACTCCCTGCGGCCGGGCGACGAAATCGACATCACCGAACCGCTGCAGAACTTCCCACTGCGGGTCGGGGCATCGCGATACGTGCTGCTCGCCGGTGGTGTGGGCATCACCGCGATCTGCGCGATGGGAGCGGTGCTCCGTCGTCTCAGCGCCGACTACCGTTTCGTCTACGTCGGCCGCAGCCGCTCGGCGATGGCCTTCCTCTCCGAACTCGAGGCCCTTCACGGCGACCACCTCGACGTCCACATCGACGACGAGGGATCCGGATTGGACGTCGTGACGCTCGTTGACGGAGTTGATCACCACACCGAGCTGTACATGTGCGGGCCGATCCGGCTCATGGACGCCGTGCGGCGCCAGTGGCACGACCGCAATCTCCCGATGCCGAACCTCCGATACGAGACCTTCGGCAACAGTGGCTGGTTCGAAGCCGAGGAGTTCACCGTGGCCGTCCCCGAACTCGACGTCACCACCACCGTCGGTGCCGACGAATCCATGCTCGACGCGCTCCGCCGCGCCGGCGTCGACATGATGTTCGACTGCCTCAAAGGCGAATGCGGCCTGTGCCAGGTCTCCGTCGCCTCGGTCGACGGACGGGTCGACCACCGCGATGTCTTCTTCAGTGAGCAGCAGAAGAACTCTGCAAGCCGCATGTGCGCATGCGTCTCACGCGTAGCGCGCGACTCGGCGTCTCCCCGATCCACGACAGGCGCCGTCACGCTCGACCTTCCTTGACCGCAGCGCATTTCACACCACAAGGAATCCCGATGGACCTTCGCGCCCGCATCGATGCCTCGCCGATGCATCCTTATCAATGGATGATCGTCGCCCTGTGCGTCGTACTGAACATCCTCGACGGCTTCGACGTCATGGCCCTGGCATTCACCGCCAAGAGCATCGGTAGCGACTTCGGTCTCGGCGGATCCGAACTCGGAGTACTGCTCAGTGCAGGACTGATCGGTATGGCCGTCGGAGCTCTCGCTCTCGCCCCCATGGCCGACCGGATCGGCCGCCGACCGCTGATCCTCATGTCCGTCACGCTCGCCACCGCAGGCATGGGCCTGTCCGCGAGCGCCGGATCCGTTTGGGAACTCGGTATCTGGCGGGTCCTCACCGGGCTGGGCATCGGCGGTGTCCTCGCCTGTACCACGGTGATCGCAAGCGAATATTCCTCGGCTCGCTGGCGTGGACTGGCGATCAGCATCTATACCGCCGGATACGGTGTGGGCGCGACGATCGGAGGCATCGCCGCCGTGAGTCTGCAGAGCGAATATGGTTGGCGTTCAGTCTTCGTCACAGGCGCAGTGCTCACCGGCCTGACCCTTGCGATCCTTACCGTTCTCCTGCCCGAATCTCTCGACTTCCTTGCCGGTCGAGGACGCGCAGGCGATCTCGACCGGGTCAATGCAATCGCGCGACGCATCGGCCAGAGCCCCGTGCCGGCTCTCGTCGCTTCCACGGACAAGTCTGCAACTCGGGCAGGCCGCATCTCGGATCTGTTCTCGGGAGCCAACACCCGCCCGACCGTCTTGCTCTGGGCAGCCTTCTTCGCCACCATGTTCGGCTTCTACTTCGTCAATTCTTGGACACCCTCCCTGCTGGAGACTGCCGGTCTCACGAAGGATCAAAGTGCCACGGCAGGAATGATGCTCACCCTCGGCGGTACCGTCGGATCCGTGCTCTTCGGGGTGCTGGCAAGTCGCTGGACCACCCGGTCGGTCCTGATCACCTTCACCGTGGCGTCTGCCGTGATGATGACCGTGTTCATCATATCGATCTCGACACTCACGCTGGCGTTCGCGCTCGGCATCGTCATCGGCGGTCTCATCAACGGCTGCATTGCCGGCCTGTACACCCTGGCCCCGTCCCTGTACGGACCTCAGGTGCGGGCGACCGGCGTGGGTTCTGCCATCGGGATCGGCCGAGCGGGAGCGATCCTTGCACCAACTGCGGCCGGGATGCTCCTCGATGCCGGATGGACCCCGGAGCAACTGTACTTCGCCGTTGCAGGAGTCGTCGTCCTGGCGGCCGTGGCCCTGGTCGCATTGCGGCCGGCACGGCCGGTGGCTGCTGATGCCGGCACGGCTCCGGCATCAGCAGCCACCACGGAGAGAATCTAACCCGGTTCCGATCAGCAGGCGGTAGTCGCGGTGCCGCAGAGGCGCCAAGGCCCGGACCCGGACCCGGACGGTCATTCTCCCGATCCTTCGTTCGCGCATTCCTGTGGCTCGAGACCCAATGCCAGATGCGGCCAGTCGGCGATGTCGCGGCGCATCTGACGGTCGTGGGTGGCCACGGCGACCGCCGCGTCGGTTGCTCCCAGGGCATCGGTCAGTTCGTCCACCAGCGTGATCGACAGGTGGTTGGTCGGCTCGTCGAGCAGCAGCACGTGTGGTCGCGCAGCCAGCACCATCGCCAGGTCGAGGCGTCGCTGTTGTCCCATCGACAGGTCGCGCACACGCTTGCCGAGATCGCGTTCCGTGAACAGCCCGAGTTCGTCGAGGTCGACCGCCCCCTGGTCGGGGATGTGACCGGCGACGACCAGTGCGCCCACGTGGGCGTCGTAGGCCTCTCGCACTCGGGCAGCCGACGGTGCCGGCGACTCCTGCGCGAGACGCCCGATCCGGACCACGGGGTCGCTCTCACGGCTGCCCGTCGTCGGCTCGACCTCACCGGCCAGCACCGCGAGCAGCGTCGACTTACCGGCGCCGTTGGGTCCGGTGATCACAAGTCGCGAACCGGCGAGGACGGACATCGTGACCGGACGGTCGAGCCGGCCACGCACCTCGGCGTCCTCGACGCGCACGAGCGGAGTGTCCGGATCGAGCCCGTCGGCATCCGCCCCCAGCGCAGGCATCGAGAACTGCAGTGGCGGTAGGGGTACGGCCACGGCACGTTCGTCCAACGCTTCCTGACGACGGTGTACCGATTGCACGAGTGCCGGCGCGCGAGTGGCACGTTGGTGCTTACCGGTGCCCTTGTCCGGACGCCACCCCGCGACGAGCCGATCCTGCGCGGTCTCGAGATCCGACTCCAGTCGGGCACGTTCTGCCTGATCGCGGGCGTATTCACTGACCCAGCGCGCATATTCGGCTTCACGTCCCGTCCGGAATCCGGCGTATCCACCCCCGTACAGGCGCGGACGCCCGTCACGGCTGGGATTGAGGTCGAGGATCGACGTGGCGACGTCGGTCAGAAGTGCACGGTCGTGGCTGACGAGGACCACGCCACTGCGCGTCTGCTTCAGACGTTCGGTGAGATAGTCGAGTCCCGACGCATCGAGATGGTTCGTCGGCTCGTCGAGCAGCAGGAAATCGTGCTCGGCCCCGAGCAGTGCGGCCAACCGCACACGGTAGCGATGCCCGACGGACATCTTCTCCAGCAACCGAGAACGGTCGGTGACCGCTCCGAGCGCCTCGAGAGCAGTGTCGACGCGGCGGTCCGCGTCCCAGGCGTCGAGTTGTTCGGCGATCTCGAGCGCGTCGGCGTACGCATCGGCCGCACCCGGTCGGTCGTCGGCGAGTGCTTCGATGCTCTCGTCGAGCGCGCGCAGGGCAGCACGAACGTGAACGAGTTCGATGTCGATGAGATCGCCGACGGTGCGCCCCTCGGCCACGGTCATCTCCTGTTCGGCGATGCCGAGCGATCCGAAGCGGCGCACGGTCCCCGAGTCCGGTTCGAGACGGCCGGCGAGCACGTGCAGCAGTGTGGACTTTCCGCGACCGTTCTCTCCCACGACGCCGATTCGGGAACCCGGCGTGACCGCGAGGTCGACTCCGCGCAGCACCGGGTGGCCGCCTCGTGCGAGATGCACGTCGACGGCGCCGAGCTGCGCTCCGGAGCGCCGGGGCAGGGTGATGCCGATGGCCATATGGATTCCTCCGATCGGAGGCACACTCGTCCCGAAATACGGGTGGGACGATGCGCTCGCTGACGAACGGCCGACAGTCGGCCGGATGCTGTACGCCGCGCGCCGCGCCCTCGGTCACGTCACGAGGTCGCGGTGCGGGTGTCGTCAGTAGAAGTTGAGCGCCTGAATCACGATTCCCAGGGTACCGAGCGTTCGGCCACCGTCAATCGAATTTCTTCTCGTCGAATCTCCGCGCCGAGACGATCCTGCTCCTCCGACAGGACTCGGGCCTTCGGTCGGCACTCGTGCGAGGATGCGAGGAGCAGCAGTCGACCGGGCCGCAGGAGATGCCGATGCAGCACACCGAATCGTCGTTCAGCGGGGGCGGGGCGATCCCGATCGTGTACGACGTATGGTCACCCGAGTCCCCCACAGGTGTATTGATCCTCAGCCACGGACTGGGCGAACACGCGCGTCGCTACGACCATGTCGCCGAACGACTCACCGAGCTCGGGCTGGTCGTGTACTCGCCCGACCACCGTGGTCACGGGCGGTCGGGCGGCAAGCGCGTGCACGCACGCGAGATGCGCGAGTTCACCGACGACCTCGACACCCTGATCGGTCTGGCGACCCATGAGCATCCCGGGCTCCCGGTGTTCATGCTCGGGCATTCGATGGGTGGTGCGATCGCTCTCGCCTACGCGCTCGACCATCAGGACGGACTCGCCGCACTCGTGTTGTCCGGACCGGCCGTGATCGTCACGTCGGGAACGCCGAAACCCGTGGTCGAGATAGGGAAGCTGCTCGGGCGTTTCCTCCCCGGTGTGCCGGTGCAGAAGCTCGACAGCAAGGCGGTATCACGCGATCCTGCGGTGGTCGCGGCGTACGACGCCGATCCGCTCGTGCACCACGGTCTCGTGCCCGCCGGACTCGCACGTGTGCTGGTACTCAACGAGCAGAGCCTCGAACAGCGCCTGCCGGATCTGACCTTGCCGCTGCTCGTCATGCACGGGACCGAGGACACGCTCGCCGATCCGGCGGGGGCCCGGCTCATCGCCGACCGTGCCGGTTCGAAGGACCTGACGCTGAAGCTGTACGACGGGTTGTTCCACGAGGTGTTCAACGAGCCGGAGAAGGACCGCGTGCTCGACGACCTCACGGACTGGCTGAAGGCTCGGCTCCCCAACCGATAGGAGATCTCGTGCCGGCACGCATGCCGCTCGCGTTCCTCGGCCACGGCAGTCCGCTCAACGCGGTCGAATCGAACCGGTACACGCGGGCGTGGGCAGCCTTCGGACGCTCCGTGCCCACTCCCCGCGCGATCCTGGCCGTCTCAGCACACTGGTACATCAACGCCACTGCGGTGACCGCCATGCGATCTCCGCGCACCATCCACGACTTCTTCGGGTTCCCGCAGGAGCTGTTCGACGTCGAATATCCGGCTCCCGGTGCTCCGGAACTGGCCGAGGAGATCGCCGACCTCGTCCACCCGACGTGGATAGGCGCCGATGTCGATTCGTGGGGAATCGACCACGGCACGTGGTCTGTGCTCACCCACGCCTTCCCGGATGCGGATGTGCCGGTGGTGCAACTCAGTCTCAACGCGTACAAGCCGCTCGACTATCACGTAGACCTCGGCGCGCGCCTCGCCGGGCTGCGCGATCGCGGAGTGCTGATCGTCGCAAGCGGCAATGCAGTCCACAATCTCGGTGCGATGGATCCGCAACGACCGGGTGCGGGTTTCGACTGGGCTCATCGATTCGACGAGGACATCCTCACCGTCCTGCAGGACCGTCCCGAAGATGCGGCGGCGCTGCAGGAGCACGCCGATTACCGCAAGGCCGTGCCCACCCCGGACCATTTCCTGCCGCTGCTGTACGTCGCCGGACTCCTCGCCGAAGCCGGAGAACAGCCGACGACACTCGTAAACGGTGTCGAATACGGCTCGTTGTCGATGACGTCCTATGTCGCCGGAGAGAAGTGTCCGTCCTCCGATGGCGACGGACACGGCGCCGGGCTGCCCGCCACTCCGGAACCGTCCGACACCAATCTGTGAGGACTCAGGCGCTCTTGTCGTCGTCGACGGCCGTCACGACGCGTCGCGCGAACCGGGTGCTCGATCCGATCAACTCCATCGCCTCGGGAATCGCTCGTGCGAGGACCGGCCACGCGTGGATCTGCCCGCGCCACAGATGCGTCTCCACCGACCGTCCGGCCGATGCGAGTCGTTCGGTCATGATCTCCACGTCCGGCCGGGTCAGCTCGTATTCGGCGGCGCACATGAACATCGGAGGGAACAGGGACGGATCCGCGTCGACGGGATTCATCTCTCCCTCGATCGCTTCCTCACCGGCGAACCAGCGGGGACGGATCTTTCCGAGCGCCTTGATCGGCAAGTATGCGTCCTTCGCCATGTATGCCGGGTCGTGCGTTTCGAGGTCGAGGTTGAGCAACGGCGAGTAACCGATCACCGCTGCCGGTCGCTGGATGCCCCGACGCGCAGCGATCTCGGCGACCTTCGCCGCAAGATAGCCACCGGCGGAATCGCCCCCGACGACGATGCGGGTGGGGTCCTCGGCCACCTCGAGCAACGCGACGTAGGCGTTCATCGCGTCCTGCACCGAACCTGCGATCGGCACCGCAGGCACCTGGCGGTAATCCATCGAGTACACCGGCGCCCCGGAGTCCAGCGCGAGCTGCACACACAACTGACGGTGGGTGGACGGGCCGCAGAAGATGAAGCCGCCCCCGTGGAAGTACAGGATCGTCGCGGCCTCGAGCGGGTCGTCCACAGGTTTGGGCGAGATGATCCTTTCGCCCGGTACCCCACCGAGTTCGGTCTGCGTGACATGCACGGCGCGCGGGGGGCGGGTGAGCTTGTCGACCAGCCAGGACAGCCGGCCGAGCAGGGCGATTCCGAAGTCGTTGCTCGGCCACAGGCTCAGCAGCGGTTTGAACAGGATCCGGGCCACCCAGAGGATGATCAACGCGATCTTGCTGCTGCGGTCGTGCCAGATCACCGCATTTGTTCGCATGTGAACACACTATGTGCATCATCTGACCGGTGCGCTCGCAACAGCGCGAGTCCGACACCGAGTACCTCGACTGCCGATCCGTTCACCCGATCCGCAACAGCGGGACGAGCAGCTCCTCATCGGTGAGGGCGCCGTGCTGCCCCGGCAGCTTCGACATCACCTGTTCGCCGTCGCTCCGGATCACCGACGCCTCGCCGTCCCCCACCACCACGATGTCGCCGATACGCACACGCAGAGCCGGTTCGGGGTCCGGACCGAAGAGTCCCGCCGCGATCACCTCGTCACGACTGCCGACCCACGCGTCGTCGCCGAGTTCGTTGCGCCACCGCTCGAGGACCCGGTCGACATGCTCGGTGTAGATGTGGCGGCACCGCGGTTCGCCGGCGATGACGGTCACGTCCTCTGCGAGCCCGGGGAGTCGGTCGAAATCGACGCGGCGTCCGCGTGAAGCGTCGATCATGCCGTGATCGGCGGTGACGAGCAGCCGGGTGCCCTCCGGGAGCGCCGCGGCGAGTTGTTCGACGAAACGGTCGACGACCGTGAGTTGCGCGAGCCACGCCGCGGATTCCGGGCCGTAGACGTGCCCGAGCGTGTCGACCTCGCCGATATAGCAGTAGACGAGACTGCGGTCGCCGGCGTGTACTGCAGCGACCACCTGCGCAAGCAGATCGCCGTAGGCGGAGACTCCGACGAAGTTGCCGCCGCGCAGTACTGCGCGTGTGAGCCCGCTTCCGTCGAATGCCTTGGGCACGACGGTGGTGACGGTCAGACCATCCTTGCGGCCACGTTCGAACACCGTCGGGTGGGGTTGAACGGTTTCCGGGACGAGATCTTCACGCTGGTCGATCGCAGTGCCGGCGACCGTCCATCGGAGCCAGTTGACCGGAGCATCGATCTCGTCGACGTACGACTGATAGCCGGTGATGCCGTGGAGACCGGAGGGAAGTCCAGTCCCGAGGGACGCGAGGCTGACCGCAGTAGTAGTGGGAAAACCGGCCCGCATCGCATTCCCCTGGGCCTGGGTCAGAAATGGCGCTGCTTTCGCGTTGCGCTGCAGCAGTTCCCATCCCATGCCGTCGACGAGCAGTACGACGGTGTGATCGGAGGGGGCGAGACCGAGTCGATTCTCCTCACCGGCAACCCCGGCGGACGAGAGCACCGACGGCATCAGGTCGGCGAGGGTCGGCTCAGCGTAGACGTCGCGCAACGGCAGGCTCATATCCAGAGTATGGGCCACCGCGCGGCGCAGGGTTGTTACTTGATGTCGGACCCGTGCTTGGTCAGCGCCGTGACCTCGATGTTCATGTATGGGAACAACGGCAGGTTCCACAGGATCTCGTGCAGCTCGTCCGCCGACTCGACGTCGAAGATCGAGATGTTGCTGTACTGGCCGACGATGCGCCAGATCTCACGCCACTTGCCCTGACGCTGCAGATCCTGGCTGTACGCCTTCTCCTCGGCCACGGTCTCGGCCCGCACCACCGGGTCGAGATCGCGCGGAATGTCGACATCCATCCGAACGTGGAACAGTGCCATGACGTTTCTCCTTCTTCTGTTCTGCCTGCACGCGCGGATCAGGAACGCGCGTACTTCTTCACGACGTCCATGTCGAGTTCGACCCCGAGTCCCGGCCCCTCGGGCAGATGCACCTGGCCTTCGGAGTAGTCGAGCGGCTTCTGCAGTAGCTCGACGGCGAACAGCTGGGGACCGAACAATTCGGTGCCGTAGTCGATCCCTGGCTCGGCGCAGGCGAAGTGAACGGAGGCGGCCGTGCCGATCGGGCCCTCGATCGAAGTCGCGCCGTGGCAGCGCAGTCCGGCCGCGCGCGCAACGGCGACCACCTGCTTGCTGCGCTGCAGCCCACCACACTTGGTGGTCTTCAGTGCGATCACGTCGGCGGCCCCCAGCTTGGCCACTTCGTACGCGTCGTGCGGGGTCTGGACGGATTCGTCGGCCATGACAGGCGCCGCGACCCGGCGATTGATCTCGGCAAGTACGTCGAGTTGCTCTGCGGGCGTGGGCTGTTCGATGAGTTCGATACCGCCGTCGACGAGTTGCGGGACGTGGCGCAGGGCGGTGAAGCGGTCCCAGCGGGCATTGACGTCGATGCTGAAGCCGACCTTGCCGTCGAACGCTTCCACGATCTTGACGACACGATCGGTGTCGACCACCGGGTCGAGCGCACCCATCTTGAGTTTGAAGGAGAAGTTCAGGCGCTGTTCGCGTTTGTGGGTGACCTCTTCCACGATCTCCTCGAGCGGTGCCGCGCCGAGCGCCCAGCGCACGTCGACACCCGTGCGGAAGGCACCGCCGAGCAACGACGCGACCGGCACGCCCAGTGCGCGACCCCACGCGTCGTGCATGGCGACGTCCACGGCAGCCTTCGCGAATCGCGCGTTGGCGACAATGCGTTCGATATCGACCATGACGCCGCTGATCTCGTCGACTCCGCGCCCGATGATGTACGGACCGATGTAGCGGTCGACGATCTGCTGCATCGTCTCGACCGACTCGCCTCCCCACCACGGCCCTCCCGGCACGACGCCTTCACCGTAGCCGGTGACCCCACCTTCGGTGGTCACCGCAACGAGCAGGATCGGTTGCACTTCCGAGGTAGTGGTGGCGAACTTGTGCGGCCGGATCAACGGCACATCGATGATCGTCGTGGTGACGGATGCGATCTTCAGATCGGGATCGGACATCGGAACAACTCACAATCGGTTCGGGGTGCGGCGTGGGGACGCCGCCGGCACATTCAGCGTGAATGCCGGTGCCCCAGGGGAACACCGGCATTCACGCCGCATCCGCGATGCGGGATCACGCTTCCGGATCGAGCACGAAGTCGTAGGTGACTTCGTGGATGCCGTCGGCGTTCGGCTGCGGATCGAGGATGAGCTCGGGCTTGACCGCCGTGGCGACGTCGTCCTCGACCCAATCGCCGCCCTTGAAGTACAGCTGGGTGGTGACGGCCCGCTTGCCCGGCGCCTTCACCATCAGGTGCAGGTGAGCGGGTCGCCAGGGGTGTCCGCCGTAGGACTCGATGAACCAGCCGGTCGGGCCGTCGGACGGGATCTGGTACGGGGCCGGCTTGAGCGTGGTGATCTCGAAGTTGCCGCCCTCGTCCACTTCGACGGTGCCGCGCAGGTTCCACTCGGGGATGCCGGGGGCGAACTGCGAGTAGTAGCCCTCTTCGTCCGCGTGCCACAGCTCGACGGTGGCGCCGGGAAGTCCGTTGCCGTCGAGGTCGGTTACCTGGCCCTTGAAGATCAGCGGCGGGGCGACCTTGTCCTTCTCCCGCATCGGCATAGTGCACTTCGAGGGCAGCTTGGGGCTGTCCGGGACGTAGTAGGGGCCTTCGATGGAGCCCTTGGTGCCGGCGAAGCCCTTGCGGCTGTAATGCACCTTCTCGATCTCGTGCTCGAGGAAGACGTCGAGCCAGAGCGGCCACTCGCCGTATTCACCCACGTCGATGAGCCACTGCTTGAGGACGCGGTACTCGTCGTAGGTGACCTGATGCTTCTCGACGATGCCGGCGAGAGCTTCCAGGAGGTCCTTGTAGATCGCGGATGCGCGCTCGACCGAGGTGTCGGACGAGACCCGCTCGGTCTTGAACTTGTCGGTCGCAGCGTTGCCGGACCCGTGGGCGGTGGGGTTCTCCATGGTGGTCATGGCTCTCCTCTGAAGGGCGGAACTGTCGGAAGGTGGGCCGGTGCGACGCGGGCACTGCGGTAATCACCAGTCTGTACGCTATGCGTACTTGCCGATCGCAGTGCGTACACCACATACTGTGCGTGGTGTCACACAGGTTGTCAACACCGGATCAGGCAACATCGACGAGTAAGCAGGTAGGAGGCGAGATGTCGGGCATCGACCTAGGCAATGGTCCTAGTAACGATCGGGACTTCATTCAGAGCATCGAGCGCGGTTTTGCGGTATTGCACGCGTTCGACAACAAGGACCCGAACCCCACCCTGGCCGAACTCGCAGCCAAGACCGAACTGTCCCGACCCGCCGTTCGCCGCATCCTCCTGACGCTGCAGAAGCTCGGGTACGTCACCTCACGCGGAACGCGATGGTCGCTCACTCCGCGGGTGCTCAGTATCGGCCAGCACTACACCGCGTCGCATACACTCGTGGACTCGGCGCTGCCGAAACTCGTCGAGATCGCCGAGCATGCAAACGAATCCGCCTCACTCGGTGTGCTCGACGGCACGGAGGTCGTCTACGCCGCGCGTGTTCCCGTCCGCCGGATCATGAGCATCAACGTCTCGGTCGGTACCCGTGTCCCCGCCTATGCCACATCGATGGGCCGCGCGCTCCTCGCCTGGTCACCGCGTGAGCTGGTCGATCGAGTGCTCGACGAGACGCGGTTCGAGCGGCTCACGAGCGCAACCATCGACAACCCGGATGATCTGCGGGCCGAACTGACCCAGGTGCGCAGCCGGGGTTACGCCGTCACCGCCGCAGAACTCGAAGAAGGGCTCATCACGATCGCCGCACCCGTTTTCGACCCCTCGGGTTACGCGGTCGGCGTGCTCGCATGTTCGACATCGACCGGCCGGCATACTCTCGCCTCCTTCCGCGGCCTCACCGCGAAGCGGATAGTGGACTGCGCGGAACGGCTCAGCAGCGAACTGGGCTACCGCCACCGCTGAGGGTGTTCACCCACGCAAAGTCGTGGACGCCCCGTCGCCGTCCTGACGAGACACCGAGTGGGTTACGGCAACGACGTCGTCACCCGCTCGCACGCGTCATGCACGCAGTATCCGACATCGCCCTACGCCGACCTTGCACCACCGCCGCCTGTGTTTTCACAGGCGGCGCTCTGCGTCGAGAGGCTTCCGACCCCTTCCCAGGGGTCCTAGGTATCCCTAGGCATTTGCCTGGTGTGACTGCGGACACAGGATGTCATGGTGGATGTATTGCCGGACACCGCGGCCGGACAGGACCGGATGGCACCCATCCACCGCGCCTTCTGCCCGCGCCGGACGGTTCGAATCCTGCCCCGTCCGCACCGGAACGAAGCCCGATACCTGGAGGATCTCATGACCGACACCGTGGAACACATCCGCGCTCGACTGGACGGCGCTCTTGTCGAGAACCCGAGCACCGGGCGGTACCAGATCCGCCGTGACGTCTTCACGGACGAAGAGATCTTCGAACTCGAGATGAAATACATCTTCGAGGGCAATTGGGTGTACCTCGCACACGAGAGCCAGATCCCGAACGTCGGTGACTACTTCACCACCTACATCGGGCGGCAGCCGATCGTCATCAGCCGTGACAAGGAAGGTGAACTGCACTGCCTGATCAATGCATGCAGTCACCGCGGTGCGATGCTGTGCCGTCGCAAGACCGACAACCGCACCACTTTCACCTGCCCGTTCCACGGTTGGACTTTCCGAAACAACGGAAAGCTGCTGAAGGTCAAGGATCCTCGCGACGCCGGTTACCCCGAGCAGTTCAACACGGACGGCAGCCACGACCTGCGCAAGGTCGCCCGTTTCGAAAGTTACCGCGGTTTCCTGTTCGGCAGCCTCAACCCGGACGTCAAGTCGCTCGAGGAGCACCTCGGTGACACCACGAAGATGATCGACATGCTCGTCGACCAGTCCCCCGAGGGCCTAGAGGTACTGCGTGGTTCGTCCACCTACACTTACGACGGCAACTGGAAGTTGCAGGCGGAGAACGGCGCCGACGGCTACCACGTCTCGGCCACCCACTGGAACTACGCCGCGACCACCGCACGTCGCACGGCCGGTGAGTCGGCCAACGAAACCAAGGCGATGGACGCCGGCACGTGGGGCAAGCAGGGCGGTGGCTACTACTCCTTCGATCACGGCCACCTTCTGTTGTGGATGTGGTGGGGAAACCCGGAGGATCGCCCGCTGTACCCGCGCAAGGACGAGCTGGCGAAGGAGTTCGGAGAGAAGAAGGCCGAATTCATGGTCGGAGCATCGCGCAACCTGTGCCTGTACCCGAACGTCTACATCATGGACCAGTTCTCTTCGCAGATCCGGCATTTCCGCCCGATCTCGGTGGACAAGACCGAGGTCACGATCTACTGCATCGCACCGAAGGGTGAGAGCCCGGAATCCCGCACCAACCGGATCCGTCAGTACGAGGATTTCTTCAATGCGACCGGCATGGCCACCCCGGACGATCTCGAGGAGTTCCGCTCCTGCCAGAAGACCTATCTCGCAACGGCTGCGCCCTGGAACGACATGAGCCGCGGAGCGACCCACATCCTCAACGGACCGGACGAGGTCGCGAAGGATCTGGGCATGACGAAGGTCTTGTCGAGCGGCGTCAAGACCGAGGACGAAGGTCTGTACCCGATCCAGCACGGCTACTGGCTCGAAGCGATGCGTGACGCCATCGCATCCGAGTGCTCCGCCGCCGACACCGCCGCGCTCTGAGAGGACTTCGGATCATGACTGCTGTACGCGAATTCACGCAGACCGACATCGAACAGTTTCTCTACCGCGAGGCCCGGCTGCTCGACGACCGCGAGTTCGAGAAGTGGCTCGAGTGCTACCACCCCGACGCCGAATACTGGATGCCGGCATGGGACGACGCCGGTGAGCTCACCGAGAACCCGCAGACCGAGATCTCGCTGATCTACTATCCGAACCGCGGTGGCCTGGAGGACCGCGTGTTCCGCATCCGCACCGACCGCTCGTCGGCGACGTCGCTGCCCGAACCTCGCACGGGCCACAACATCACCAACGTCGAGATCCTCGAGCGCCGCGGCACCGAGATCGACCTGCGCCACAACTGGTTCTCACTGTACTTCCGGTACAACACCACCGACACCTACTTCGGGACCACCTTCATCACCCTGGACGTCTCGGGCGAGCAACCGGTGATCAGGAAGAAGAAGGTCGTCCTCAAGAACGACTACATCCACCACATCGTCGACATCTACGTCGTCTGAGTCCGATCCCGATCACGAAAGGAGGCATGTGCCATGGCATATCAGGTGGCATTGGGCTTCGAGGACGGGGTCACCCGCTTCATCAAGGTCAACCCGAACGAGACAGTCGCCGACGCCTCGTACAAGGCCCGGATCAACATCCCGCTCGACTGTCGTGACGGTGCCTGCGGAACCTGCAAGGCCTTCTGCGAATCGGGCAGCTACGACGGCGGCGACTACATCGAGGACGCTCTCACCGACGAAGAGGCCGAGCAGGGTTACTGCCTGCCGTGCCAGATGATGCCCGAGTCGGACCTGGTGGTTCGGATCGCGAGCACCTCCGACGTCGCGAAGACCGCGGCGGCCTCGTACACCGCGACCATCACGGACCTGCGTCGCTACTCCGAGAGCGTCGTCGGGTTCACCGTCGAGATCGACAATCGCGACGATCTGGTCTTCCTGCCCGGCCAGTACGTCAACATCGGCGTGCCCGGCAGCGACGACGGCACCGGCAAGCCTGCGACCCGCTCGTACTCGTTCAGCACCGGTCCGAAGGAGAACTCGCTCGCCTTTCTGGTGAAGATCACCGAGGGTGGTCTGATGTCGGAGTACCTGCGTGACCGCGCAAAGGTCGGCGACCCCCTCGAGTTCACCGGCCCCTTCGGCAGCTTCTTCCTCCGCGAGCGCAAGCGCCCGTCGCTGCTGCTCGCCGGCGGCACGGGACTGGCGCCACTGCTGTCGATCCTGTCGACGATCGAGTCCGACGGTGCCGACCATCCAGTGCATCTGATCTACGGTGTCACCTTCGATCACGATCTCGTCGAACTCGACAAACTCGAGGAGTACGCGAAGAAGCTCCCGAACTTCACGTTCGACTACTGCGTTTCCGACAAGTCGTCGGCCGCACCCAACAAGGGATACGTGACCAGCCTGTTCGAGCCGTCGCACCTCAACGGCGGGGACGTGGACATCTACCTGTGCGGCCCCCCACCCATGGTGGAATCAGTGCGTAACCACCTGTCGGACAACGACATCACACCGACCAACTTCTACTTCGAGAAGTTCAACACGTCCGCGACCCCGGGCGGGGCGACCACCTCGGTGGCGACGGACGCGGAGAAAGCAGCGGCCGAGAAGGCTGCCGAGGAGACCGGTCGTCCGGCGGTGCTCGAGAACCCCGAACCCGGTAACTACGAGATCGGTGAAGAGCATCCGCCCGTCGCCGAGTCCGATGAGCAGTTCGACGCCCGCATGGCCCTCGAGCTCGGCGTCGTCGAACTCACGATCGGCCGGCTCACCCCGGAGCAGCTCGTCGAGTTCCGGATTCTCGCCGAGGCCTCCGGCGCCTCGGTCGAAGGCGATCGCTTCACCGACGCCGCTGCGTTCACCGACACCAACGCAGCCTTCCACGAGTTTCTCTTCCGGTGCTGCACCAACCCGGTCCTGCTCGAGGCTTACGAGAAGCTCGAGGTGACCCGGCTGATGAAGCAGGTCCTGCGCGACACGCAGTGGATCGAGGAGCACATCGTCGACGAGCACATGAAGATCGTCGAGGCGTTCGAGAGGGGCGACAAGGCCGCTGCCCGCGATCTGATCGTCGTCCACTCCCAGCATGCCAAGGAGACCATGCGCCGGGCGATCGCAAGCGGCACCACAGCGGGTACTTCCTCATGACCGACACGAAGATCTTCCCCGGCCGTTTCGATGGGCGCTGCCTGACGATCACCGGCGCCGCGCAGGGCATCGGCCTCGAAGTCGCGACGCGGATCGCCGCCGAGGGCGGTGAGGTCGTGCTCGTCGACCGCGCAGAACTCGTGCACGAGGTGGCCCGGCAATTGCGCGAATCCGGAAGCAAGGCACACTCGGTGACGGCGGATCTCGAGACCTTCGAGGGCGCAGAAGGTGCTGTCTCGTATGCGATTCAGGCCACCGGTCGTATCGACGTACTCGTCAACGTCGTGGGCGGGACGATCTGGGCGAAACCCTACGAGTACTACGCGCCCGAGGAGATCGAGAAGGAGATCCGGCGCTCGCTGTTTCCCACCCTGTGGATGTGTCGCGCCGCCGTTCCGCACCTCATCGAACGATGCGCCGGGACGATCGTGAACGTCTCCTCCGTTGCAACCCGCGGCATCAACCGCGTCCCGTACTCAGCAGCGAAGGGAGGCGTCAACGCGATCACCGCGTCGCTGGCGCTCGAGCTGGCGCCCTACGGGGTCCGCGTAGTGGCGACGGCACCGGGAGGCACCGTCGCACCGGAACGACGGGTCGCGCGCGGCCCGTCCCCACAGTCGGAGCAGGAGAAGGCCTGGTACCAGCAGATCGTGGACCAGACCGTCGATTCGTCCCTGCTCAAGCGGTACGGCACGCTCGCGGAGCAGGCCGCCGCGATCTGTTTCCTGGCCTCCGAGGAGGCCTCGTACATCACCGGCACAGTCCTTCCCGTGGCCGGCGGCGATCTGGGCTGACGCCCCTGTCGTCGGGCCTCACCGGAGGCTTTTCATACTCATACGCCGGTGAGGCCATTTTTTTCAGCCGGAATCAGAAGTGACTCCCCTCACAGACCGGAGCCCTCATGACCCATGCCACGCAGACCTGGGCCAACCCGCAACATCGGCGCAGCGTCATCTGGATCGTCTCGCTCGCCACACTCGCGATCATCTTCGACGGCTACGATCTCGTCGTCTACGGCACCGTCCTCCCCACACTGATGGCCGACCCGACGCAACTCGGCGAAATCTCCGCCCAGCAGGGCGGCGCCCTGGGTTCGTACGCCCTCATCGGTGTCATGGTCGGTGCGCTGCTGACCGGGGCCTTCGGTGACCGCGTCGGACGGCGAAGGATGATGTTGATCAATATCGTCTGGTTCTCGGTCGGCATGGGCGCAGCAGCCTTCGCCGCGAGCATCCCGATGTTCGGTGTACTCCGCTTCTTCACCGGTATCGGCGTCGGCGGTCTGGTAGCCACCGCCGGCGCCGTGGTCGCAGAGTTCGCACCTCCCGGCAAGCGCAATCTCTTCAATGCCATTGTCTACAGCGGTGTTCCCGCAGGCGGTGTCATGGCCTCGCTGCTCGCCATCCTGCTGCGCGACGCCATCGGCTGGCGCGGGCTGTTCCTGATCGGCGCGCTACCTCTCGTCATCCTGCTTCCGCTGGCCCTGTTCAAGCTTCCCGAGTCACCGGCCTGGCTCCAGTCGCGGGGACGCTCCGACGAGGCGCAGGCCGTATGCGCGAAATTCGGCTTCCCGGTGCCGGCCGCCGCCCCGGTCGCCCCGAGCGAAAAGATCGGCTTCGCTGCCCTCGCCACCCGCAGATACGCGGTCGGCACGGGACTGCTCGGCATGATGAGCTTCGCCGGACTGCTGCTCACCTACGGCCTCAACACCTGGCTGCCGAAGATCATGGCAGACGCCGGCTACAACGCCAACGGATCACTCGGCTTCCTGCTCGTCCTCAACGGGGGCGCCATCCTCGGAGGATTGCTCGCCTCGAAGATCGCCGACGGCCGCGGACCGCAATCCGTCATCGTCACCACCTTCTTCCTCGCGGCCGTCGCGCTGGTGCTGCTCACGCTCGGCTTCCCGCTCCCGGTGCTGCTCACCGCGGTTGCGATCGCCGGTGTCGGCACGATCGGCACCCAGGTGCTCATCTACGGATTCGTGTCCAACTACTACGACACTCCCGCACGCGCTGCGGGTGTCGCATGGTGTGCCGGATTCGGCCGCCTGGGCGGCATCGTCGGCCCTGTCATCGGTGGCCTGCTCATCGGCGCAGGATTCGCGAACAACGTGAACTTCTACATCTTCGCGGGTATCGCACTCGCCGGCGGTCTGGTCACCTACTTCGTACCCCGGCCGGTCCACACCGTCTCGCCGGTCCGCAGTTCCGACCGGCCCCTGCCGACTACCGTGGATGTGTGACGGACACCGCAGTGCTCATCGGCAGGAACTCCGAGTTGACGCAACTCGAACGCCTCCTCGACGAATCGCGCACGGGGGTCCCCTTGCTCGTCCTCGTCGAGGGGGCCTCCGGCACCGGAAAGTCCTCACTCGTTTCGCATTTCGTCGAACGTCACGGTGATCTGATCGTTCACGAGGCGTCCGGCGCACACTGGGAGGCCGACCATCGGTGGTCCGTGCTCGAGCAACTTCTCGGTGAGTCCGTCGTCGCGGACGACCCGGTGGAGGCGGCCCACGGCTTTCTCGGTCGCGTCGGCGACGCCACCATGATCGTTGTCGATGACGCACACTATGCGGACATCGAGTCGCTGCAGGCCCTCTCCTCGTCGATCCGGCGAGCGAACGGCCGCTCCCTCCTCATGATCTGGATCCTGCCCGATGTGCTTCCCGACGATGTCGCCCAGGCGACCGCCGACCTTCTCTCGAACTGCCACCGCACGGATACCGTCCACGTAGGACCTCTGACACCGCCCGACATCACGCAACTCGCCCTTCATCGCATCGGCGTCGACCTGTCCGCGTGGACGGCACGCCGCCTGCAGGAACACACCCTCGGAAACCCACGCTCGATCCTGCAACTCCTCGATGAGATCCCCCGCAACGAATGGCACCGGTGGCAGGCACGATTTCCGGCACCCCGGCAACACTCAGGCCGCGTGAGCCGCATCCTCGACCGCTGCTCCCCGAACACGCGTGCCCTCGTCGAAGCCGTCGCCGTGCTGGGCACCGCGGCCGTGCAGAGCTCCACCGAATCGCTCGCACTGGTAGCCGAACTCGCCGAGCTCACCGATACCACGCAAGCACTCGACGAAGCCCACCACCTCGGGTTGCTCACGATGCGGGAACAACGCGGGGTGGTGTCGCTGTCGTTTCCTGATCCCATGACCCGTGCGGCAGTTGCCGACGAGATCGGCCCGGCACGCTGGCACAGCCTTCATGCCCGGGCCGCGTCGCTCGTCGACGACGAGGGCGCGAGGCTGTTCCATCTCGTCTCCGCCACGCCGACCGGAAACGAGGAACTCGCAACGCGTCTCGACGCTTACGCCCGTCGCTGCGCCGCCGACGGTGCGTGGTCGCTGGCCGCCGAAGCATTGATCACTGCGAGCCGCATCAGTCTCGACCGAGATCTGCGCACGCTGAGAATGATCCGCGGGGTCGACGCGCTGACCGGCGCCGCAGACCTTCCCCAGGCCCAGACGTTCGTTCCCGAGATCGAAAGCGTGCCCAGCGGACCGATGCGCAACGCCGTACTGGGATATCTCGCGATTCAGAAGGGGCGAGCCGCCGAAGCCCATCACCTGCTCACCGAAGCGTGGTCGATGATCGACGATCCGAGTTCCCGGCCCGAACTCGCGGCGACGATCTCACAGCGTCTGGTACTGCATTCGCTGGCACGTCTGCGCGGCGACGATCTCGTACTGTGGGCCGATCGTGCCTCCGACGCCCTGCCCGATACTGCTCCTCCCGTTGTCGAGTCTCAGGCCATCCGCGGGCTCGGACTGGCGATGACCGGCCGGGTGGACGACGCGACGGAGTCGTACTCCGCGCTGTCCGAATCCATCCGCCTCGGTGCGCAGAGTCAGCGTATCCGCATGGCCGAGGGATGGCTCGCCCTGACGCTCGATCGGCCCGACCTCGCGCGAACCGAACTCGAAGCCGCAGAACCGACCACCTTCCGCGGCGGTTCACTGCGTATCTCATTGTGGGCGCAGGCGTGGCTCGCACGAACACAGTTCGCATTGGGCGCATGGTCCGACGCTCTCCGTACTGTGGACCGCGCCGCGGCACAACTCGACGCGACGCAACTCGACCTGCTCGGACCGCTCGTCCACTGGACCGGGGCCCAGATCAATGCTCTGCGCGGAAATTGGGATGCGGCAAGGCAACACACACATCGGGCGCGCGCGGGGAACAACGACTACCCGTTGATGCTCGTACCGGCCTGCCTGTGTCTCGCGCAGTGCGCCGAGGTCGTGTCCGACTACGCGAGCGTTCTGCGTTATCTGCAGCCGATCGTCGCCATGCGCGATCGGGGGGCGATCGACGAGCCCGGGCACTGGCCTTGGCCGGATCTGTACGGCAACGCTCTCGTGATCACCGGACGGGTGAACGAAGCCGACGAATTCCTGCTGCCACACGAAGAACTCGCTGCCGAACGCGGACACCGATCCGCGAAGGCACGTCTCGGTTACGTGCGCGGGCGGATACTCGGTGCTCGCGGGGACATCGACGCCGCCCGAGACGTCTTCGAGAACTCACTCGCCGAGATCGACACGCTTCCACTGCCTTACGACCGCGCACGCGTGAATTTCGCGTACGGTCAGACGTTGCGACGTGCAGGACGCCGACGGGACGCCGATGCCGTGATCCGTACCGCGCGCGAACTGTACTCGTCTCTCGGTGCTGTCACGTACGTCGAACGTTGCGACCGCGAACTCAAGGCCGGTGGGCTGCGCACCGGGGAGGAGACGGAGGTTCCTCGTGCGGATCTCTCGACGCTCACACCACAGGAACGCGCCGTCGCCAACCTCGTGGCGTCGGGCCGCACCAACAAGGAGGTCGCCGGCGAGCTGTTTCTGTCGGTCAAGACGGTGCAGTACCACCTGACCCGCGTGTACTCGAAATTCGGTATCCGCTCGCGCAGCGAACTCGCTGCCAAGTTCCGACAACAGGATCGAGGTTGACGATTGATGACCGCCGTGGACGATCGCCCCACCGCCGAGGTCGGCCTGCTCGAGCGCCCCGCGCGCCCGGTCGCCGGACCACGCGACATACTTCGGGACCTGGGCCCGCGATACGCTGCGAACGGTCTGATCGGGCTCGTATTCTCGTGCACCGGGCCGGTTGCGGTGATCCTCGCGGCCGGGGCGGCCGGTGGCTTGAGCGCCCCGCAACTGGCGTCGTGGATTTTCGGTGTGTTCGTGCTCAACGGGTTGCTCACGATCGCGATGAGTGTCGCCTACCGGCAGCCCCTCGGGTTCTTCTGGACGATCCCCGGCACCGTGCTCGTCGGCGGTTCACTGACGCATCTGAGTTGGGCGGAAGTGGTCGGCGCATTCTTCGTGACCGCTGCCCTCGTGACGGTGCTGGGAGCGTCGGGGATGGTACGCCGCGTCATGGAAGCGCTGCCGATGCCGATCGTCATGGCGATGGTTGCGGGAGTGTTCCTGAAGTTCGGCATCGACCTGGTGGTTGCACTCGGCTCCGACGTAGCGATCGCAGCGCCGATGGTGATCGTCTTCCTTCTGCTCAGTTCCGTTGCAGTCATGGGCAAGTGGATGCCTCCGATCCTCGGTGCGCTCCTCGCCGGCGTGGCCGCGGTGGCTCTGTCCGGCCGATTCTCGCCCACGGGGTCCGACAGTGCGGTGTTCGCGGCTCCGGTCTTCACTGCGCCGCAGTTCACGTGGTCGGCGATTCTCGAACTCGTCGTACCGCTCGCCATCACGGTGCTCGTGGTGCAGAACGGCCAGGGCATCGCGGTCCTGCGATCGGCCGGCCACAACCCGCCGGTCAACGTGTCCGCGATAGCGTGCGGTCTGTGGTCCTTCCCCGCCGCCTGTGTGGGCGCGGTGTCGACCTGCCTCACCGGGCCGACCAACGCGTTGCTCGTCGCCTCCGGTGATCGCGCCCGTCAATACACCGCAGCGATCACGTGCGGCACACTGGCGATCGGTTTCGGCCTGTTCGCGCCCCTGTTCGTCCGGTGGATGATCGCCGCGCCCGCCGCGTTCGTCGCGACACTCGGTGGCCTGGCGATGCTCAAAGCATTGCAGGGTGCCTTCGTGGCCGGATTCGCGCACAAGCACACGATGGGCGCGCTCGTCGCCTTCGTCGTCACCGCCTCGAGCATCACCGTGTGGAACATCGGCGCGGCCTTCTGGGGGCTCGTCGCCGGGGTCGCCGTGTCGTGGCTGATGGAACGTCCGGACTTCAGCCGCTGACCCCAACCCCGACATATTCTGCAAGATGCTCGCCGGTGAGGGTCGATCGCTTGTCCACGAGTTCGGCCGGGGTGCCCTCGAAGACGACACGTCCACCGTCGTGGCCGGCCCCGGGGCCGAGATCGATGATCCAGTCGGCGTGAGCCATCACCGCCTGGTGATGCTCGATGACGATCACCGACTTTCCGGACTCGACGAGCCGGTCGAGCAGTCCGAGCAATTGCTCGACATCGGCGAGATGCAGACCGGTGGTGGGTTCGTCGAGGATGTAGACATCACCCTTCTCGGCCATCGCCGTGGCCAGCTTGAGACGCTGCCGCTCGCCGCCGGACAGAGTGGTCAGGGGCTGCCCGAGCCGTAAATATCCGAGACCGACGTCGGCCAGTCGCTGCAGGATCTTCGACGCGGCCGGTGTGCGCGCTTCACCGTCGGCGAAGAACTCCTGGGCCTGCGCGACGGACATGCCGAGCACGTCCGCGATGTTCCGTTCGGCGAGGGTGTACTCGAGGACCGCAGCCTGGAAGCGTTTGCCCTCGCAGTCCTCGCAGACCGACTCGACCGTGGCCATCACACCGAGTTCGGTGTAGACCACTCCGGCACCCTTGCAAGTCTGGCAGGCACCCTCGGAATTGGAACTGAACAGTGCCGCCTTGACGCCGTTCGCCTTCGCGAACGCCTTTCGGATGGGTTCGAGCAGGCCCGTGTAGGTCGCGGGGTTGCTGCGGCGCGAACCCTTGATCGGACTCTGGTCGATCGACACCACTCCGTCGCGGCCGACCACCGATCCGTCGATCAGCGAACTCTTGCCCGAACCGGCCACGCCGGTCAGCACGACGAGCACACCGAGCGGGATGTCCACATCGACGTTCTGCAGATTGTGGGTGTCGGCACCGCGGATCTCGAGCGCTCCGGTAGGAGTACGCACCGCAGATTTGAGCGACGCCCGGTCGTCGAGGTGCCTGCCGGTGAGCGTGTCGGCACTCCTCAGTTCGTCCACCGTGCCCTCGAAGACCACCTGCCCGCCTTCGGTACCCGCACGCGGGCCGAGATCGACAATGTGATCGGCAATCTCGATGGATTCCGGTTTGTGCTCGACGACGAGCACCGTGTTGCCCTTGTCGCGCAATTGCAGCAGCAGGTTGTTCATGCGGGCGATGTCGTGTGGATGCAGACCGATCGTCGGTTCGTCGAACACATAGGTCACGTCGGTCAGTGACGACCCGAGATGGCGGATCATCTTGGTGCGCTGTGATTCTCCTCCGGACAGCGTTCCGGTGGAGCGGTCGAGCGACAGATACCCCAGACCGATCTCGGTGAAGGAGTCGAGCAGATGCCGGAGGCCGGTCAGCAGCGGTGACACCTGCGGATAGTCCAGTCCGCGAACCCATTCGGCAAGATCACTGATCTGCATCGCGCACACATCCGCGATGCTCTTGCCGTCGATCTTCGACGACCGGGCTTCCGGAGCGAGGCGCGTGCCGTCACACTCCGGGCATGTCGAGAAGACGACCGCCTTCTCGACGAATGCGCGGATGTGCGGTTGCATCGCGTCGAGATCCTTCGAAAGGAACGACTTCTGGATCTTGGGGATCAAGCCTTCGAAGGTGACGTTGATGCCCTCGACCTTGACCTTGGTGGGTTCCTTGTAGAGCAGGTCGTGGAGTTGCCGCTTGGTGAACTTCGCAATCGGCTTGTCGGGATCGAAGAAGCCGCACCCGCGATAGATCCGGCCGTACCAGCCGTCCATGCTGTAGCCGGGAATCTTCAGCGCGCCCTCGTTGAGTGAGAGACTGTCGTCGTAGAGCACCGTCAGGTCGAAATCGGATACCGAACCCTTGCCTTCGCACCGAGGGCACATGCCGCCGAGCCGGTTGAAGGTGACCTTCTCCGCCTGCGTTCTCCCCTCACCCTTGTCGACGGTGACCGCGCCACTGGCCCGCACCGACGGCACGTTGAACGAGTACGCGTTGGGCGGGCCGATGTGCGGCTGCGCGACCCGGCTGAACAGGATGCGCAGCATCGCATTGGCGTCGGTGGCAGTGCCGACGGTGGAGCGGGGGTTCGATCCCATCCGCTCCTGCCCGACGATGATCGCCGCCGTGATTCCGTCGAGTACGTCCACGTCAGGTCGGGCGAGGGTCGGCATGAAACCTTGGACGAACGCGCTGTACGTCTCGTTGATGAGCCGCTGCGATTCGGCCGCGATGGTGCTGAAGACCAGCGAACTCTTCCCCGAGCCCGAGACACCGGTGAAGACTGTGAGCCGGCGTTTCGGAATCTCCACAGCGATGTCGCGGAGGTTGTTCACCCGCGCACCGTGCACGCTGATCACGTCGTGGCTGTCCGCGACGTGCACGTCGGGCGATACGGTGTCCTTCTTCGAGGTCATGCAGGTACTCCCGGGGTCTATTGGCCAGTGGTGGCGTTTCGGAGGGTAAGCCGGATCACCGGGTATTCACGCTCGGATCTGCTCTGATATTTCGCGACGCGGGGTTGCTCGGCGGCGATGAGCTGCCACGCCTGCTCCCGGTCGGCACCCGTCAAACACGCGACTGCGGCCGGCACGGGTTCCATGCCCGGAAGTTCCACTGCCACCCGTTCGGGACGAGCGGAGAGGTTGGCGTGCCAGTCGGGATTCCTGCTCCCGCCCCCGGATGCGACGACCAGAAGTCCGTCGCCATCCTCCAGCCACATCAGAGGGGTGGCGTGAGGCCGTCCACTGCGCCGTCCGACTGTGTGAAGGACGAGAAGGCGCATACCCATGACCTTCTCCCGCCCTCGCCGGATCTTGCGGTTGATTCTCTCGTTCGACTTGCGCTGGAACCATCGCGACACGCGACCCGGCGTTCCGGGGACTCTGTCGCGTCTACGTTCGCCGTCCTTCGATACCATCACTACCTCCTGCCATCAGGGTGGTCGCCCTCAGCGATCGGTCAGCGAAGCTCCTGGATACGCACCATGTTTCCGGCAGGATCACGGAGTGCGCAGTCACGGACACCATAGGGTTGGTCGGTCGGTTCCTGGACGATTTCGGTGTCTCCGGCCTGTAGCTTCTCGAATGTCGCGTCGAGATCCTTCGTCGCGAGAATGATCGACGCGAAGGTTCCCTTGGCCATCATTTCGGCGATCGTCGCACTCTCGGCGTCGGTGATACCCGGGTCGGCGTCCGGTGGGTACAACACGACTGAGGGTCCAGGAGAGTCTTTGCGGCCGACGGTGATCCAGCGCTTGCCGTCGTAGCCTACGTCGTTGAGAACTTCGAAGCCGAGCTTGTCCCGGTAGAAGGCGAGGGATGCCTCGGGATCGGTGTGGGGAAGGAATGTCAGGTGAATTGTGAGGTCCATGCCGATCACGGTAGGACCGGCGGGCTCGTCCGTGCTTCTCGATTCCTGATCGGTCTGGTGACATTCTTCGCCATGCACGACGGGATCCCCGCGGTCTCCTCGGCCGTCTGCTTTCGGTAGACACTCGGGGGCACACCGACGAGTTCGGTGAAGCGGGTACTGAAGGTGCCGAGCGACGAGCACCCCACTTCGAAACATACCTCGGTCACGGTGAGGTCGCCGCGCCGCAGCAGCGCCATGGCCCGCTCGATGCGGCGGGTCATGAGGTACGAATAGGGCGACTCGCCGTACGCGGCGCGGAACCGGCGGCTGAGGTGCCCAGCCGACATGTTGACCCCCCGAGCGAGTGCCTCCACATCGAGGGGTTGTGCATACTCGCGGTCGATGCGGTCGCGCACGCGACGCAGCAGCGCAAGCTCGCGCAGGCGCTGATCGGCGACGGTTCGACCGGGCACGATCCGATCGTGCCACGTTTCCGGTCGGCGTGACCCCCCACGACGAAACGCTGGGAATCATCACCCGTCAGCGGCGGCGACCTGCCAACCTGTCGGTACCTGCTCACGTACGAACGGAAGGTCACCGATGGCTCGTGGAGTTCGCGTCGTTGTTCTCGGCTCGGGATCGTGGGGCACCACCCTCGCATCACTGGCCGCACGGAACACTCCCACGACGCTGTGGGCGCGCAACGACGACATCGCCCGCGAGATCGACACCGAGCACCGCAACCGCCGCTATCTCGGCGAACGCCCTCTGCCGCAGAGTCTGCACGCAACCTCGGATCTCGCGGAAGCCGCACGAGAAGCCGACGTCCTGGTGGTCGGCCTCCCCTCGCACGCGATGCGCAAGACGCTCGAGCAGGTCGCGGACGAGGTACGCGCCTGGGTGCCGGTCGTCTCGCTCGTCAAGGGTCTCGAACCGGGCACGCGCCTCCGGCCCACCCAGGTGATCGCCGAATGCATGCCGGGGCACCCCGTCGGATTGCTGGCGGGACCGAACATCGCCGGGGAGATCGCCGACGGAATGGCGGCTGCGGCCGTCGTCGCCATGCAGGACGAATCGGTGGGCGCCGCACTGCAACCCCTGTTCGCCACGTCGCTTTTCCGCGTCTATCGCAACACCGATGTCCTGGGCTGCGAACTGGGCGGGATCCTCAAGAACATCGTGGCGATCGCGGCGGGAATGGCGGAAGGACTCAGCGTCGGCGACAACACGCGAGCGATGGTCCTCTCCCGCGGACTGGCGGAGATGACGCGTCTTGGGGAGGCCATGGGTGCGAATCCCCGCACGTTCGCAGGCCTCACCGGAATGGGTGATCTGATCGCCACGTGCACGAGTCCCTCGTCGCGGAACCGCAGGGTCGGGGAGGCGCTTGCGCGTGGACTCACTATCGACGAGGCTGTCGAGGCTCTGGGGCAGGTCGCCGAAGGGGTGAAGACCGCACCAACGGTCGTCGAACTGGCACACGAGTACGCGGTGGAGATGCCCATCGCAGCAGAGGTCGCGTCGGTGGTGACCGGCAAGAGCACGCCCAAGGACGCCTATCGAGGGTTGACGCGCGTCGCGCCGGGCCACGAGGGGGACATCGTCTGACCTTCTATTCGTCTTTCTCGGATAGATCCGAGAAAGACGAATAGTTCCCTGCCGACGCCCTGGGCAGGTGGAACGAGCACCGGCCGAAGTGCTGTGCCATCGTGGTGCCATGACTTCTGCCGCCGACGCGCTGTCGTCCCTTCTCGACACCCGCTTCAGCTGCCGCGCCTTCCTGTCGAAGCCGGTTCCGCGCGAGGACATCGAACGCATGCTGCGCATGGGCGCGCGCACCGCGTCCTGGTGCAATTCACAACCGTGGCAGATCCACATCGTCAGCGGCGAGGCCACCGACCGCCTGCGTGACGCCGTCTACGCGCAGGCGACCGCGGGCGCTCTGGATCCGGATATCCCAGGGCCGTCCGAATACCGCGGTGCGTATGCCGAACGCCGACGCCGCGCCGGATACGCTCTGTACAACGCGCTGGGTATCGCCCGCGACGATTACCGGCGCCGTACCGAGCAGATGCTCGAGAACTACCGGTTCTTCGGTGCGCCGCACGTCGCGATCATCACCACCGACAAGTCCCTCGGCGTGTACGGGGCGGTCGACTGCGGCGGTACGTCTCGACGCTGCTGCTCGCAGCCGAATCGCTCGGAATCGCCGCCGTCCCTCAGGCTGCCGTCGCGATGACAGCTACTGCGTTGCGACGCGAACTGGACATTGGTGACGACCGCGACATCGTCTGCGCCGTCTCGTTCGGCTACGCCGACGAAACGCATCCGGCCAATGCCTGTCGCACGGAGCGTGCGTCGCTCGACGAGACGGTCGAGTGGGTCGATCGACCGTTCAGTCGTTCTGTGCGCGCAGATAACGCCCGAAGTGGGGGACAGTGAACCCGATGAACCCGCGCTCGGCGGAGTAGATCAATCCCTTCTTGATCAATCCGTCGCGTGCAGGTGAGAGCGAGGCCGGTTTGCGCCCGAGTTCGACTGCGATCTTCGACGTCGCGACCGGTCCGTCGTCCCCGGCCAGGTCTGCCATGGCCCGCATGTACTCGCGTTCGGCCGGTGTCGCCCGTTCGTAGCGCGATCCGAAGAAACCGACAGCAAGTTCCTCCTCCGCAGCAGGTGCCGCGACCCGCACATCCTCGTCGGTGATCGGTGAATCCGCAGCGACATCCCAGGTCGCCTTCCCATAGGCCTGCACGAAATACGGGTACCCGTCGGCGGTTTCGTACAGCAGGTCGAGGGCTTGCTGTGTGAACTCGACATCCTCACGTTCTGCGGGTGCGATGAGGGCAAGGTCCGCCGCTGCGCGGTCGAGCCGGTCGATTCGGTGATAGGTGAACAAGCGCTCGGAGTACGACTTCGACGCCGAGAGCACGGCGGGCAGATGTGGCAGCCCGGCCCCGACGACGATGAGCGGCGCGGCGTCCTGGCTCAATTCGTGACACGCACCGCAGATCGCCGAGACGTCCTCCGCACCGAGATCCTGCATCTCGTCGATGAACAGAGCGATGCCCACGCCCACATCGCGCGCGAGTCCGGCTGCGTCGACGAGCAGTTCGACGAGGTCGATCTCGATGTCACCCGAGTCGGCCCGCCCTTTCACCGCCGGAGCGTCGATACCGGGTTGCCAGCGTTCGCGCATGCCCTTGTCGGCGGTCGCCCGCAATGCGAACGACTTGAGCACGCCGAGGAGATAGTCGACCGATTCCGGATTCGGATGCGCGGCAGCGATTTCGCGAATGGCCATATGCAGCGCCGACGACAGTGGTCGCCGCAGACCCTGGTCGGGTCGGGCCTCGATCTTGCCGGTTCCCCAGCTCTTCGCTATGGCGGCCGAACGCAGATGGTTGAGAAGGACGGTCTTGCCGACGCCGCGCAAGCCGGTGAGGACGACGCTGCGTTCGGGCCGTGCCCGCGCGACACGTTCGAGCACGACCTCGAATGCGTCGAGTTGCTTCTCGCGGCCGGCGAGCTCGGGTGGGCGCTGTCCCGCGCCCGGGGCGTACGGGTTGCGGACCGGATCCATCGGTCGATGCTAACGAGCACTTCAGCGATTTCTGCGTTCATCTAGACCGTGTCGTAGATGGCCGTATTCCCCGGCACAGACCCCGGACCCACGGAGTCGACATGCACATATGCGCATCGATGGCTTTGACAATCATTTTCATTAAAGGCTATTCCTTGATCTATGACCACGTTCTTCCGCTACGGCGGCACCGCCCTCACAGCCGCCTTCGCAACACTCGCCACCGCATGCGCCGGCACGACCGGAGCCGAAGAGTCCACCTACCCGGCAACGCCCGTCCCCGCCACCGAGGTGTCGAGCGCTCAGCCACGCCTCACCCTCACCTACGACGGGGGCGTCCTCGTCGCCGACGAAGGCGACCTCGCCGTCGTCGACGAATTCGAACTGGACGGCTTCAACCGCCTCTCCCCTGCCGGGGACGGACGCCACGTGCTGATCTCCACCGACGGGGGTTTCCGTGTCCTCGACACGGGCAGCTGGACGGAGGCCCACGGCGACCACGATCACCACTACGCCGGCTCGCCGACGCTCACGGCCCTGAAGTTCGACGCCGAGAAGCCCGGCCACGCCGTTGCGCACGCCGGTGTCACCGCCTTGTTCGACGACGGCACCGGCCGCATCGACGTGTTCGATCCCGCCGGGCTCGAATCCGCGACCGAACTCCCACCACTCGACAGCTACACACTCGCCGAGGCCCACCATGGACTCGCCGTTCCGGTGCCCGGCGGCGGAATGCTCGTCACCCTGGGCGATTCCGACAAGCGGACCGGGGTGGCGCTCCTCGACAAGTCCGGCGCCGAGATCGTTCGCACCGAGGACTGCCCCGGAATCCACGGAGCAACGGTCGCAGCCGACGGGGTCGTCGTCTTCGGCTGTGAAGACGGAACCGTGATCTTCCGCAAGGGTTCGTTCGAGAAGGCCTCGGCACCGGATCCGTACGGCCGGATAGGAAATCAGTCCGGCACCGTGAATTCACCGGTCGTACTCGGCGACTACAAGACCGACCCGGATGCCGAACTCGAGCGCCCGGAGCGCATCGCACTCGTCGACACTCGCACAGCATCGGTGCGCCTCGTGGATCTCGGCACCAGTTACACCTTCCGCTCACTCGGTCGCGGACCGCACGGCGAAGCGCTCGTTCTCGGCACCGACGGCGACCTTCGGATCATCGATCCCGAGACCGGCGAGCTCGTCCGGCGAATCCCGGTGACCGAGCCGTGGATCGAGCCCGACGACTGGCAGTCGCCCCGACCGGCACTCGAAGTACACGACACAACGGCATTCGTCATCGATCCCGCCACCAACTCCTTGCACGCCGTGGATGTCGTCTCCGGTGAGATCCGCTCGGCCGAACTGCCTTACACACCGAACGAGATCAGCAGCGTCGCGTAAGACATATGTAGGCGTATTCGGCTTTCTAGTTCGAAAGCTAGAAAGCCGAATACTGCTGTCGAGGCGCGACATACCCAACCAGAAGGGTGATCTCGGTCACCCGAAAAAACGGTCAAAGCGGACTTCTATCCAAAGCGGTTGCGGAGACACTCTTCTCGTCCCCCCTCCTGAAAGACAACGATTGTGTAACGTAGCGAGGCATCTGTTTCCGACCGGGAGGTAACGCCCGTGCTGTTGACCGAAGTCCGTTCCCGACCCATCCGATCTCTCCTGATCGCCATCGGTCTGACGGTTTCGGCCCTGGCAGTCGCGGGTTACATGCGCGATGCGGTGAACGAGTACCTGATGGATCTCGACGTCTTCCGTGACGCCGGATGGGCCTTCCTGCACCACACGCCGCTGTACACCGAAGGGTTCTTCAGCCACTCCGGCTTCCGATTCATCTACCCACCGTTCGCGGCCTTCCTGTTCGCACCGATGGCGCTCGTCGGCAGCACCGCACTGCAGGTGTTGTGGACAGCAGGACTCATCGCTCTGGTGTGGTGGGTACTGAAGGTCGTCTACCGGCGTCTCGACGTGTCCCAGCCGAGTCTGATCGCCGCCGCTTCCCTCGGCGCGGTGCTGTGGCTCGAGCCCTTCCGCTCGAACTTCGCATTCGGTCAGATCAACATCGTGCTCATGGCCCTGGTGGTCGCCGACCTGCTCGGCGTGATCCCGAAACGGTTCCGCGGCGTGGGTGTCGCACTTGCGGCCGCGATCAAGGTGACACCCGCAGCCTTCGGACTGATCTTCCTTCTCCGCCGCGACCTGCCGTCGGTGGTTCGAGCGTTCGGCGCCTTCATTGCAACCGTCGCGTTCGGATACTGGTTGCGCCCCGACTCGACCGTCTACTTCTGGACCACCGAGTTCTTCGCGACCGACCGCGCCGGCGATCCGTCCTTCTTCCGCAACCAGGCCCTCACCGGCTTGATCGCCCGATTCGACTTGTCGGACGGCGTCGCGAAGGTCCTCTGGGTGGTCGGTGCCGCACTGATCGTCGCGGGTACGGCGTGGGCCGCGTATCGCTTCCTCCGAGCCGACGAACCAGTGGTCGCCGTGGCTCTGGTGGGCCTGGCGTCGCTGCTCGCCGCTCCGATCGCCGTCACTCACCACTGGGTGTACGCGCTGTTCCTCGTGCCCCTTCTGCTCGCGCCGGCGTACCGCCGCTGGTGGCCTGTGCTGGTCCCGGCCACCGCAGTCTTCCTCATCGGACCCAACCACCTGTTGCGTGAAGCGGCCTCCGGCGGTTGGGTCGAGCAACTCGTCCTCGAAGTGCTCGGTACCTCGCAGTGCCTGGCCGCGATCGCGGTCTTCGTAGCCGCGATGATCGCCGCGCGCAGCCGCCGGCCCGGTGTCCACAGCGGTGCCGTCGAGCGCGAGGAGACGGCCCCCGAGGCCGCTCAGGTCCAGAAGGCCGACGCGACGAGGTAGAGGACCGTCCCGGCGACGGTGCTCAACGCGGCATTGTGTCGCCACAGGTGCACGCCGATCGTGCCCGCGAGACCGACCGCCGCGGGCAACCAGGTCGACCCACCTACATCGCGCAGCGTGTACATCACGAGGATCACCATGACGCCTGCGGGCATCGTGCGGCCGAGGAAGTCGACGAAGGCGGAGTCCTTCAACGCCGACAAGGCGAGGAACGGGGCCGCACGCAGCGCCACCGTCACGACGAACATCACCAACAGAGCACCGAGAACGTATCCGGCGCCGGGCACCGACTCAGGCACGTGCCACCTTGTTCCGGTAGACGAACCGCACGAACAGGCACACCACGAACAGGCCGAGCCCTACGACGAGCATCTGCTCCCTCGCGACCAGCAGAGCGACGAGACCGCAGATCAGAGCGATCACCGGTGCGGGCACGTCCCGGTTGGCACGGAAGGCATCGAGCGCGAGTACCGCGAACAACGCGGTGAGCGCGAACTCGAGGCCCGCCAGCCCTGCGGGAAGCGCCGCCCCGATCAGCGCGCCGAGGGTCCCCGAGGCGACCCAGATCAGCTGGCAGAGCACCTGGACCGTGAGGATGCGAGTGCCCGAGAGGGCCTCACGGGCCTTCGGGGCGACGATCGCATACGACTCGTCGGTGAGCGCGTACACACCGTAGAGACGCCCGAGCCGGCTGCGGATCCGGTGCAGAGGAAACGACAGTCCGTAGAAGACGTGCCGGAAGTTCACGAGCAGCGTCGCCGCCGCAACCGACGCGAGCGGGGTGACCGCCGCGATCAGGCCGATTGCGAGAAACTCCATCGAACCGGCGTAGATGACCGTCGAGAAGATCGGTGCCCACCACCATTCGAACCCGCCCTGGGTGAGAACCACACCGAACGCGAGACCCAGCGGGATCAGCCCGAGGCCGACGGCCCACGAGTCCGTGATGCCCGCGCGGATCTCGAGAGTACGGCGGTCGGGCATGCTCATCAGGCTATCGCCGGGCCCGAGGGCCCTGCGCCCGGCCCGAAGAAAGGTGATCTGTGTCCAATTCGTTCACGGAGGCCGTGTCCTCCGCGTGGCAGGCAGTATCCACGGTCGACGAACCTGCTCCGACGGCGGTCGTCCTCGGAACGGCGATCGTCGCGCTCGTGCTCGTCACCGTGCGTCCGCTGTGGTTGAAGACCCGCCATGTCATCACTCAGGCGCACGAGGGATCGCACGCGCTCGTCGCGGCACTCGTGGGTCGCAAGCTGTCGGGTATCCGCCTGCACAGCGACACGTCGGGGGTGATGGTGTCGTCCGGCAACCCGCGCGGGCCCGGCATGGTCGCGACCACCTTCGCCGGATACACCGGCCCCGCCGTACTCGGTTTCGCGGCGGCGACGCTGCTAACCCTCGACCGACCCGCCGCGGTGTTGTGGTCGATCCTCGCTGCTCTCGCCGTGCTGCTGCTGTTGATCCGCAATCTGTACGGTTTCGTCTCGGTCGTGATCGCAGGTGCCCTCGTCGGCACGGCCGCCTATCTCGGTGATCCGGTCGTCCGGTATACGGCGGCTTACCTGATCACGTGGATCCTGCTCCTCGGCGCAACCCGCCCGGTTCTCGAACTCGCCCGTACCCACTCGAGGGGTCGCGGCCGGGGTTCGGATGCCGACCAGTTGCGCGGACTGACCCGCATCCCGGCCGCGGTGTGGATCGTGCTGTTCGCGATGGTCACGGCAGGTACCGCGCTCTACGGCACAGCGCGCATCGTGGTCACACAACTCGCCTGAACGCTCAGGGCGCCGGTGACATCTCGCCGTATCGGTCCAGAAGGGCCCTGCGCAGGATCTTCCCGCTGGGCAGTCGCGGAACCTCGCCGAACTCGACCGTGCGCGGCACCTTGAAGTGTGCGAGGCGGTCGCGGGTGTATTCGAGAAGTTCGTTCGCGAGAGCGGCGTCGGCCCGTACCCCGTCCGCGGAGGTGACCAGGGCATGGACGCGCTGTCCCATCTCCTCGTCGGGCACACCGATGACAGCGACGTCCAGGACCGCGGGGTGCATGATCAACACGTCCTCGACCTCGGCCGGATAGATGTTGACGCCGCCGGAGAGGATCAGATCGGTGCGGCGCGCAGAGAGGTACAGGTAACCGTCGTCGTCGACGTGGCCGAGATCGCCGAGCGTGCTCCACCCCCTGTCGTTGTAGGCGGCGGCGGTCTTCTCCGGATCCCCGTGGTACTCGAACTGCAGGCCCTCGCCGATCCACACCGTGCCCACCTCGCCCGGCCCCAGTTCGCGACCGGACTCGTCGCAGATGTGGACCTGTCCCAGAGTGGGCCGGCCTACGGAACCTCGATGTTCGAGCCACTCCGGGGTGGTGATCATGAAGAACCCGTTGCCCTCGCTGCCGGCGTAGAACTCCAGGATCTTCGGACCGAACCAATCGATCATGCGTTCCTTGACCTCGATCGGACACGGCGCCGCAGCATGGATCACGACGCGCAGGCTCGACGTGTCGTAGCTCGCTCGGGTCTTCTCGGGAAGTTTCAGCATCCGCACGAACATGGTCGGCACGAACTGGACGTGGGTGACAGCATGGCGGTCGATGGCGTCGAGTGCGCGCTCGGCGTCGAAAGTCTCCATCACGAAGGCGGTGCCTCCGTTTCGGACCGTGCCCATCGTCCAGCCGAGTGGCGCGGCGTGATAGAGCGGGCCGGGGCTGAGATAGACCGAGTGCGGACCGAAACCGAAGGCGTCGCGCATCGTCGAGTCGATGGGCAGCCCGGTGCCGAACGGTGCGCCTGTGAGTGCCGGCAGAATCCCTTTCGGATGACCGGTGGTGCCCGACGAGTACAGCATGTAGTAGCCCTCGAGTTCGTCGTCGACGGGCGTAGCAGGCAGCGCCGCAACACGGTCGGCGAGGATCTCGGCGCCGCTCGGGGAATGGTCTCCGGTGGTGAAACGCGCTTCCAGCACCGTGTTCCCCTCAGCGACGACCGCGCCGAGACGATCGAGGCGCGCCGAGTGCACGAGAATTCGGGCCCCGCAGTTCTCGACCACATATGCGGCCTCGTCGTCGGACAGGTGCCAGTTGACGGGTGTGTAGAGCAAGCCGGTGCGCTGTGCGGCCCACACCACCGGGAATACGCCGAGGCAGTTTTCCATGAGGATCGCGATGTGGTCACCCGCACGGAGCCCGCGCTGCCGGAACAGGTGGGCGATGCGGTTGGACGACGATTCGAGTTCGCGGTAGGTGAGGGTCGCGCCGTCCTCAACCATGACGATCGCCGGTTTGTCACCGAAGGTGGCGGCGAGATCGGTCGGATTCATCGACGGCATCGTCATCGGCACTCCCTCGTGGACGTCGGCGACAAGTATTACCTGTTCAACTATGTGAGCGCCAGGATTCGGAGAATATTGCCCAGGGCTCGAAAAGCACTGGAGTCTCCCGAAGGGGAATCCGACATGGTTAACTACGTTGACGACCAACCGAAGGAGAGTCATGGACTTCGCGCTGAGCGACGAACAGGTGAATCTCGGCGAGACCGAACGCGCGTGGCTCGCCAAGAACGACCCGATCGCCGCACGCAGACCGGCCATCGACGACGGCCCGGCCCGCCTGCCCGCGAGCGGACTCCGCCATCTCGCCCAGTCCGGACTGATCGGACTGCTCACTGCGGAGACGGGCGGCACCCACGTCGATCTCCTGGTCCTCACCGAGGAGCACGGCCGTGCCGGCAGCGCGCTCCCCGTCGCGGACCTCGCAATCGCGGCGAGCCTGCTCGACGCGGTCGGCCATCCCACCGCAGCCTCGGCGCAGACCGGTGAGCACATCGTGTTGCCCGCCGTCGGCTCCCCCGAGACACTCGCGCTGCGTGCGGGAATCGACGGGGACATCCTGCATCTGAGTGGTACCACCGCACCCGTCACCGGTCTGATCGACGCGCACAGCATCGTGCTGGCCGCCGTCACCGACAGCGGCACCGAGGTCGCGGCCCTCCTGCCAGTGGAGACGCTCGACGTGCGGTCGCTCGAGACGCTCGATCTCACCCGTTCGTGGGCCGTCGCCGGTGTCGATGTCGCACTTCCGGAGGGCGCCTGGTCGCACCTACCGCCGGGCACCGTGGCCGCCATTCACGACCGCCTCGCTACCTTCCGAGCGGTGGATGCCCTCGGCGCTGCTGCCCGCCTCGTCGATCTGAGTGTCGAATATGCCTCTAGCAGAACCCAGTTCGGCAAGACGATCGGCAGTTTCCAGGCCGTGAAGCACCACTGCGCGAACATGGCGACGACGACCGAAACCTCCCGCGCCACACTCTGGGCCGCCGCGGTCGCCCTGGACGGCGATGATCCCGCGGCACGGACCCGGGCGGTCTCCGGCGCGGTCGCCTACGCGTGCACCGGGGCGTCCACCACCGCACAGACGGCCTTGCAGGTCCACGGCGGGATCGGTTTCACCTGGGAGCACGACGTGCACCTGCTACTGCGTCGCATCAAGGTGGACGAACTCCTCGACGGTTCCGTCTCCTACCACCGCCGTCGGCTCGCCACGGCCTGAGAGGCCGAGGAAGGGTGCCGGATCCGTAGAGATCCCGCACCCTTTCCCTCGGCGTGTCAGCGAGCGCGGGACGACTCGATCTCGTCCACCATCTCCAGCAACCGACGACGGTCGACCTTGAGGGAGACGCTGCGCGGCAGGGCCTCGACGGTGTGTATCTCCACAGGAATCTCGTACGCCGCCAACCGTGTACGTAGAAAAGTCTTCAGGTCGTCGACGTCGACCTCGCCTGCATCTTCGACCGTTTCGATCACGGCGACCGGCACATGACCGAGTCGCTCATCGGGTCGGCCGAATACGGACGCATCGAGAACCGACTCGTGTGCTCGGAGTGCGTTGCAGACCGTTTCGGGCTGGATCTTGAAGCCACCCCGAACGATCGCGTCGTCGGCCCGGCCGTCGATGTAGAGGAAGCCGTCCTCGTCGAGGTGCGCGAGGTCGCTGGTCCGCACCCAGTCACCGACACCGTTGCCGGTCTGCGGCGAACTCACCTCGAGGCGGCCCGTACTTCCCTCGGGCAACACGGTGCCGCTCTCGTCGACCGTCCGCATCCGGACTCCGGGAAAGGGCCGGCCGACGCTGCCGCGTTTGCTCTCCCACCATCGCGCAATCAAAGGCTTGGTCCATCCTGCTACGGCACCACCGAATTCCGTTGCCCCGTACATGATCATGATGGGGATGCCGTAGCGGGCCGTGAACTCGTCGGCCAGTTCGGGGCTGACGAAAGTGGTGCCGGCGGTGATCGCCCGCAGGCTCGCGAGCTTCTCCTTCGGCACGTCGGCGTTGAGGACCGAACGCATCGCAGCGGGAGGAAGGCCTGCCAGGATCATCCGGTGCTCGTAGACCGCGTCGGCCCAGCCATCGACCGTGAATCGGGGCATCAACACGATCGGGCGTGCCTCCGACAACGCCTGGATCACACCCCACAGTCCGCCGATGTGCACCATCGACAGGGAGATCAACGCCACGGGGCCGGTGAAAGGCTCATGATCTCCTCTCCCCTTACCTGTGTGACCGTGCACCGCAGCGAGTGCCGCTTCGAGTTGCCGCCAGGTGAGCGGTACACGCTTGGGTGGACCTGTCGTGCCGGAGGTGAACATCTCGACCGCGACCGGATCCTGCTGCTCCGGGTGTCGAGAAACCGGGCCGCTACCGAAGACACACGTTACGGCCTGTCCGTCGAAGGCGAGACCGATGATCCCGGCTTCGGCGAGGGGTGCGGCGAACTCCTCGTCGGCCCAGTACTCGCGAGGTGCGAGGATCACATCCGGATGTGCACCGACCGCATCCTCGACGATTCTCCGCGCCGGCTGAGCCGGATTGAGCGTGAGCAGGATGCGGTCGTGTGCCAGGATCGCGATCAGTGCCGCCACGGATTCCGTTCGGTTCGTCAGCACGACACCGATCCGGCTGCGCGGACCGCACCCCAGCCTGCCGAGCTCCGCGTCGATCCGTTCGGCAGTCTCGCGCACCTCCGCCCACGTGTGCCAGGTCTTGCTCTCCTGCACCATCTTCGCGCTATCGGGGGTCGACCACAGCATGGTCAACGCCTCTCTGATGCCCGTCATCACGGAGCCTCCTCTTCGGTCGACCCGAAGGTGTTCGTAGTACCGGCCGGCGATCCGGCCGGGAAGCGCGCATCAGCGCGGAAGACCGAGGCCTCTCTCGGCGATCATGTTGCGCATGATCTCGGAGGTACCGCCGGCGATGGTGTAAGCGCGGGCGTACAGAAACTCGTCCTGCCATCGTCCCCCGCCCACGGCCTGTGGGTCACCCTCGACGAGGATGCCGGCCTCTCCCGAGAGTTCCAGAGCAAAACGTGCTGTCTCGACTCCTATTTCACTGAACATCAGTTTGGCCATGGCTGCGTCGTGGGGCCGCTCGGCACCCCGCGACCAGCGGCCGATGTTTGCATACACCAATGCCGACAACGCTTCGACCGACGCTTCGAGCTCGCCGATTCGTTCCTGCACGGCACCGTCCTCGATCGCAGGACGTCCGTATCGGATCGTCGTGCGTGCGAGACCCTTCAGCGCCTCGACGTCCTGCTGCAGACGTACCGCGGCCGATGCCACCGCGCTGCGCTCGTGAGCAAGACTCGAGTTCGCGACCAGCCATCCGTTGTCGAGATCGCCGATCAGCGAATCGGTTCCGACGGGCACCTCGTCGAGGAAGATCTCGTTGAAATCCGAGGTTCCGGTCATCTCGCGAAGCGGTCGCACGTCGACGCCCGGCGCCCGCATGTCGAGGAGAAAGGCGCTGATTCCTCGGTGCTTCGGCGCCTCCGGATTCGTTCGCGCCAGGAGGTAACCGTAGTCGGCCCAGTGCCCGTTGGTGGTCCACACCTTCTGCCCCGTGACGGTGAACCCACCCCCTTCGACCGGTACGGCCTTCGTGCGCAAGGAGGCCAGATCACTGCCGGAACCCGGCTCGCTGAACAGCTGACAGAAGACGAGTTCACCCGAGCGGATACCCGGAAGATACCTCTCACATTGCTCTTCGGTACCGAAATCGATCAGAGCGTGTGCGACAAGCAGTCCGGCGCCCTGAACAGCCGCCGGTGCTCGACCGCGCGCGAGTTCCTCACCGACGACGACGTCCTTCTCGGGTGAATGCGCCCGTCCGGCACCGCCGTATCGCTCCGGCCAGTCGGACCCGATGTAACCGGCGTCGAAGAGCTTGCGGGTCCACTCCTTCAGGACAGCCAGTTCGTCTGCGTCGTCAGCACTGCGCACGCCTGCCTTCACCGGGACATCCGGCTTGTGGGTCTCGACGAAATCCCTTACTTCCTTGCGGAACTGCTCGAGTTCCGGAGTCAGCCCGTAGTCCATGTCAGCGCACCTCGTAGTCGCGCGTGAGGACCTGCTCGCGATCGACCTGTGCCAGACCGATGGGATTTCCCAGATCCGTGTACATCATCCCGGTGGCGAGGGCATGAGATCGAGTGCGGTCCTTGGATTCCCAGATTGCACGGATGCTGCCCTGGATCGCGGCGGGCGGCTTCGCGGCGATACGCTCGGCAAGGCGTTGTGCGCGGTCCCACAGATCCTCGCGCGCGACGATCTCGCTGACGAACCCGATCTCGTAGGCCCTTTTCGCCGACATTCGTTCGTCTAGGCCGAGCAGCACCATGCGCAGCACCTCACCGATCGGGATGCGGTGCGCGAGGCCGATCGGTTCGAGTGCGGCGACCATGCCGTAGGAGACGTGCGGATCGAAGAACTGAGCATCCTCGCTCGCGACGATGATGTCGGCCTCGTTCAACCAGTAGAGCGCACCTCCGGCGACCATCCCGTGGACCGCGCACACGAGTGGTTTCCAGCAGTTGTTCTGCTTCGGGGACAGGTCGACGCCGGGATCGCGACGACTGAAGACGTTGTCGGACAGGTAAGTGCCCTCGTGAACGTCGACTCCCGTGCTGAATGCCCGTTCGCCGTTGGCTCGCAAGACCACGACGTGGATATCGTCAGTCTCGGAGGCGTAGTGCCACAATTGCCGGAACTCGGCACGCATCGTGTCGGTGAACGAGTTGAGCCGGTCGGGGCGATCGAGGGTGATGGTCAGGACATGGTCCGCGGACTCGGCGACCACCGTGGTCGTGCTGCTCAGGTCCACAAGTCCTCCTCGAGGCGTTCGCACCGCATCGCAATCATCCTCGCCCGCCTCCCGCGGGCGTATGTGCTGTTTCACGATGCTTCCCGGTTTCGCGCCGAGCGCCGACGCTCCTCGCGCAGTTCGGCGTCGCGCTCGAGCATCTGCGCCGCGAGCCGTTCGAACTCGGCGGGCGCATCGGGCAGATCGACCGAACCACCGGCACTCGAGGGCAGTGCGATCGTCGCGGTGGCGGGGCACGTGATCTCGTCGCGCTGGCTGGTGCCCCGCAGTTCGACGTCGACGAGGTGGCGCCCGCCTTCGACCCTCTTACCGACGACCTCTCCGGTGAAGGTGTGGGTGTCTCCGAGGTAGTTGAACTTGCGCATCTGGCTGGACATCGACTCGAGCCACGCGTCGTCGCCCATCCAGTCGGTGAGGTAGTGGCTCAGCCAGCAGTCGCGCATCATGCCGTAGTCGTAGGCGGCCGGCAGACCAATGGAGCGCGCATAGCCGCTGTCCCAGTGGATCCGCTGGGCCACGTCGGGGACACCCTGCTCGTTCGGAATGTAGAACGGCGCGATGCGCTGGCGGTTCTTGTAGGCGAGGCGGCTCGCGCAGGGCGTGTACGGTGCGAAACCGTATCCGCCGGAATGGAAGACGACCATGTCGGTGGTCGTGAGCGGACCCTTGGCCATCGTTCCGAGACTCTCGCCCACGGTCACGTCCTCCCAATAGCGGGTGGCCGCACCGCGTACCTGTTCCTGCGCGTAGATCGCGTCGATCTCCGAGATGTCGTCGGCAGTGTAGGAGGCCGGTTCGATCGCGTCGTACTTCTTACGCTTCTTCGATTCGTGGCGTTCGGTGTGGATGGTGATGACCCGTTGGGTCTGCACGACCTCGGCGCGCTGGTTGAACTGCACCTGGAGTCCGGTGATGATGAGCGAGCGCCCGGCGAATTCGGACTGCTTCTCCTCGACTTTCTCGGTGCCGTGGAAGGCGTACAGCGTATCGCCGTCGAGGACCGGCCGGTACCAGTGGGTGGTGGTGCCGGAGACGAACACGTGGATGCCCCGGAAGGAGGGGCGACGCTGTTCGCGAGGGACGGGATCAGCGAGCAGTTCCTTGCGTACCGCGATGTTGATCATCGGTGGTGCGATCTGGCCGCCCCAGCGGCTCTCGGCACCGTACTCGTCGTCGGTGAAGAGCGGATTGTCGTCTCCGTAGCTGCGCGCGAAGTTGCGCATGATGTCGGGAGAGGCACGTGTGTACTGCTCCCGTTGGGTCATCGCGTGGTAGACGCCGACGAGATCTCTTGCCCGCACAATGTCTTCGTCGCGGAAAGTGTAGATCTCCGAAGGCTTCTCGGTCTTCTCCGACGTGGTCATCGACTACCTCCGTATAGGGACTACGCCCGACGCGAGCGGCCCGCCTTCCCCACAGTAGGGCAACCTAGTTATATATGTAAAGGCTTTCGCCGTCATGTTCGGCCGAGCAACTCGTCGTCGACCAGGCGCTCGACGACGTGCCGGCGCACCAGCTTTCCGGTCTCGGTGCGCGGTAGTTCGTCCCAGTACACGATGCGATCCGGCGTCTTGGAGCCGCGGAGCGTGTCACGGACGAAGGAGCGGAGTTCTTCCGCCTCGACCGACTCCCCCGGCCCCAGCACCACCACCGCTTCGATGCGCTGGCCCCACTCCTCGTCGGGAACGCCCACGACGGCCGCATCGGTAACGGCGGGATGGCGCAGGATCACATCCTCGACCTCGGCCGGAGCGATGTTCTCCGCTCCACGGATGATGGTGTCGTCGCTGCGCCCGCCGAGAAACAGATAGCCGTCTTCGTCGACGAAGCCGGTATCGCGGGTGTCGAAGAATCCCCGTTCGTCGACAAGCCTTCCCACACCCGCGTACTCCCCCGACACCTGATCTCCCCGAACCCAGATACGCCCGACCGACCCGGGCTCGACGACGCGATCGTCCGCGTCGCGGATCTCGAGGTCGATTCCGGGGACGGTCCTGCCCACCGATCCGAGGCGGGCTCGGACCCGCTCCTCGGTGCTCGTCATCGCAGCCCGATGGTCGTCGGGGCCCAGAACCGTGATCGTCGAACTGGTCTCGGTCAGTCCGTAGGCGTTGACGAAATCGACGTGCGGCCAGGTGCCGAGGGCGCTTTCGACGACCCGGCGTGGCATCGGCGCTCCGCCGCTCGCGAGGGAACGCATGGACGGTACCGAAGTGTCGGCACCCGAATCGAGGATGCGCGCGAGCATCGTCGGGACCACGAGCGCGTTGGTGATGCCCTCGCTCCGGACGGTGTCGAGCCATTCGACCGGAGTGAAGCGCTCGAGCACCACCGTCCGCCGGCCCGCATAGAGGTTCGTGAGCACGTTCGCCACTGCGGCGATGTGATAAGGAGGCACGCTCACCAGTGCTGCATCGGCGTCGTCGGCCGACGCGAACTCGACGGACCCGAGCACGTACGAGACCAGATTGTGGTGATGCAGCAACACACCTTTCGGCGCCGAAGTGGTACCGGATGTGTAGATGACCAAGGCGGGCGCATCCGAGTCGAGATCGTCCTCCGCCGCGACTTCCGACCGCTCGAGCCGGTCGATCCAGGCGGACGGCGACAGGACGCCGGGTTCGTCGCCGGTATCGTCCGCGATCACCAGGGCCTCGGGATGGTGGGACAGCAGTGCCTCGCTCTGTTCGCGTCCGAGCCGGTAGTTGATCGGCACGAGCGGAACGCCCGCTCGTGCTGCGGCGAACAGGGCGACGGGGAAGGCGTCGCCGTTGACGGCCCGATAGACGAGAGCGTCGGCGCCGGCCTCGCGGATGACGGCGGCACCGGCAACGGACAGATCCCGAAGACGGCGGGCGGTGATCCCATTGTCTCGGCGACCCACCACCAAACGCTCCTCGAGGCCGTCCGCGGCCATGTCGAGCAACATCGTGATGTTCATGGAGGCCCCTGGGAGGTCGGGTTCGGGGATCAGTCGGAGGCGGGAAGCGGTTTGGCGGCCTTCAGCGACAGAGGGACGCCGTCGACAGCCAGCACGCCGGTGCCGGGCGTGGTGCACAGCAGCTCCACGGTGCCGTCGGCGTCGGTGTATCGCTTGCCGAGCGCAGTCGGGCCGAGATGTGCGTTCGTGATCGCCGCGCCCTCTCCGGTGCCCTTCTTTCCCGGCACCATGCCGGCTCCTCCACAGGTGAGTGCGACCTCGCGTTCCGGCGCACGTACAACGACCACAGCGGTGCGGTCGACGGTGCTGGCCCAGGATCGGCCTACTTCGAGTTTCACGGTTCCTCCGATCGTGCAGTATTGCCCCTGCGCCTTCCCAAAGTAGCGTGCGTCACATAGTTTAGATAGTGCTACAAGTGACCCGATCCGTGCACGGCCGAGGAGAACTTCATGCCACTTCCGCTCACCGACGATCACCGCGCCGTCGCGGAGGCCGTCCGATCCTTCCTCGAGGGCCTCGACGCCGGCGCACTCGCCCGGCAGATGATCGACGACGGGTCCGCCGATACCGGGAAGCTGTGGAAGCAACTGGCCGACCTCGGATGGCTCGGCCTGCACCTCCCCGGCGAGTTCGGGGGTTCCGATGCCGGTTTGCCCGAGGTCGCGGTGGTGGTCGAGGAACTCGGGCGTCTTGTCGTCCCCGTCTCCTATATCGCGAGCGTGGCGATCTCCGCGGCGCTCGACGCTAAGGGGGACGACGACCTCCGGTCGACCTGGCTCCCGAAGTTCGCGGACGGCTCGGTGACCCCCGGACTCGGGTTGTCGGGTTCTCCGACCTTGTCCGGTGATGTGGTCAGTGGTGAAACAGGCCTCGTGATAGGTGGCGTCGGCGCCACGCTTCTCGCCCTCGTCACAGGCGACGATCTTGTACTCGTCGATCCCGACCACGCCTCCGTCACGGTGGTCCCCACCGGGGATTTCGATCCGACTTCGAGAGCCGCCAGGGTTCTCGTCCGCGAGACGCCCACAGTGGCCGTCGTGCCGGGCGCCGGGCGCCACGCGAGCCATGTCGCCCGCGCACTCGCAGCCGCAGAAGCGTCCGGCGGAGCCCGGGCGACCCTGGAGGCAGCCTTGGCCTATGCGAAGGTGCGCGAACAGTTCGGCCGCCCGATCGGTTCCTTCCAGGCGATCAAGCACCATCTCGCCGACATGCTCGCGACGAGCGAACTGGCGACCGGCGTCGCATGGGACGCCACACGCGCAGGTGTCGACGGCGAACAGTCACGACTCGCCCTCGACGTCGCCCGCGTCATCGCCTTCGACTCCTATGTCACCAACGCACAGAAGAGCATCCAGATCCACGGCGGCATCGGATTCACGTGGGAACACAGCTGCCATCTGTATCTGCGGCGCGCCCAGGCCCTGCGAATCCTGTTCGGCGAAACGACCTCTGCGCTCGACTCCCTCACCGAGTCGGGAACCGCCGGGCTGCGCCGTCATTACGCCGTCGACCTCCCCGCCGAGGCCGAGGAATTCCGCACTGCAGCGCGCGAATTCGTCGCGACGCACGCCTCGACACCCGAATCCGAGCGTCGTGCCCTGCTCGTCGACTCCGGCTACCTCATGCCGCACTGGCCCGCCCCCTTCGGCCGCGGCGCATCTCCGGTCGAACAACTCGTGATCGACGAGGAGTTCACCGAGGTCGAGCCGCACGGACTCGGCATCGGCGCGTGGATCCTGCTCACCCTCACCCAGCACGGCACTCCGGAACAGATCGAACGCTGGATTCGCCCGGGACTGATCGGCGAGCAGGTCTGGTGTCAATTGTTCTCCGAACCCGGCGCGGGTTCCGACGCGGCCGCCGTCTCGACACGCGGTGTGAAGGTCGACGGCGGGTGGCGCGTCACCGGCCAGAAGGTGTGGACGTCGAACGCTCAGAACTCGACACGTGGTCTCGCCACCATTCGCACCAACCGCGACGTTCCGAAACACAAAGGCATCACCACGATGGTCATCGACCTGAAGGCGCCCGGGGTGACGGTCCGTCCGCTGCGGGAGATCAGCGGCGACGCCGCTTTCAACGAAGTGTTCTTCGAGGACGTCTTCGTCCCGGACGAGGATGTGGTCGGAGCAGTCGACAACGGCTGGACGGTTGCCCGCGCGACGCTGGGCAACGAACGTGTCTCGATCGGTGGGGGCAAGACCGACGAGACCTACTCGGCCTACGCGCTGCTCGGTCTCGCGGCGAAGTACGCACCCGGCGATGTCTCCGTCACGCGCCGGATCGCGACGCTCATCGCCCGCGAGCAGGCCTTCGCGATCCTCAACCTCCGGCAGGTCGTGCGGGCGGTCGCCGGTGGTGACTTCGGCCCGGAGGGCAGTGTCACGAAGATGCTCCTCGCCGAACACACGCAGCACGTGGGTGAACTCGCGATGCAGATCGCCGGTCCTGCGGTGCTGCTGGGAGACGAACCGGTGTGGACCAACTACTACTTGCTGTGCCGTGCGATGACCATCGCCGGCGGCACGTCGGAGATCAATCGCAACGTCATTGCCGAAAGGTTGCTGGGGCTGCCGCGCGAGCACATCGCGAACTGAGGAAGGCCGAACGCCGAGTGGTCATCCTCACCGACGAGCGGTCACGGCCCGCAGCATCTCCTCCCAGTGCCGAAGCGGCAACAGGTGCCCTTCGCCCTCGTGGATGACCAACTCGGCGTTCGGCAGCCGCTGTGCAAGCCACTCTCCGTGCGCCGTAGGTGTCATCTCGTCTCGACTGCCGTACCAGAGATGCACCGCGGCGGAGATTGCGTCGAGATCGATTCCCACGGGCCGACGAATGCGACGTTGTCCCAGGCGATCGCCGTGGGGCCCTGCCGAAGCGCTTCTCCGAAGGAGACGACGAGCACCCGGCGCATCACACCATCGGCCACAACCTCGGGATCGCTCCGGCCCCACATCCAGTCGATCCACGGCGCGGCCTCGTCGTCTCTCACCGACATCATGGCGTCGAGGAGATCCTTGTTACCCGTCGAGAACTGCTCGGCCGCCCGGGCCGGATCCTCGGGCAGGAACGACAGAGCCTCGAGATCGTTCTCCGTGAGTGCTTCCCGGCCCCCTGGTACCTGTAGTGCGGGCGCAGGTCCACCGGATATCCCCAACCTGGTCACGCGCTCACCCATGGTGGCCGCAGCCGCCAGAGCGAACGGTCCGCCTCCCGACCATCCGAACACGGCGAAGCGGTCCACGTCGAGACTGTCGACGACGCTCTCGATGTCCCGCGCCACCGAGCCGAGGTCGATCGCTGTCGCATCGGACCGCCCGTAACCCGGGCGGTCGAAGCTGATCACCCGGACACCCATCCGGCGCGCGATCTCGTCCCCGAAAGCGGCCTCGAGTCGCGATCCCGGTGTCCCGTGGAAGTACACGACGGGATCGTCCTCCGCGCCGCCGGTGTCCCGAATCATCACCGATCTGTCGCCGTCGACCCGGATTCCGAATTCGCTCACAGGTGGGAGGCTACGTAATTCCGCGGGTTCGGGCAGGTCGCTCGAGAACCTCGCTCACGGCTCGATCCCGTAGCACCTCCGGGCGCGCGATCCGGGCCTCATCGGCGATTGCGCGGCGGAGCAGCAGGTGCGCGGGGTGCTCCCAGGTGAAGCCGATGCCGCCGTGGATCTGGATGCAACCTTCGGCGTTCGCTACGGCGGAGCGCAACGCTGCCGCGGTCGCCAGATGTACCGCCGCGGCCTCCTCCGGACTTCGAGGAGCACGATCGGCTGCCGCCAGCACCAGTGCACGTGCTCCCTCCGCCGCGACGAGCATGTCGGCGCAGCGATGCGAGATCGCTTGGTACGAACCGATCGGCCTGCCGAACTGCTCGCGCTGTCCCGCCCAGTCCACCGCCATCGCCAGCGCTCGGTTCGCCACACCCACCGCATCGGCGGCAACGAGCAGTTCGGCAACCCGGAAAGCCGATTCGAGTGCGGCGTCTGTATCGGCTCCGGACGCGAGCACGGTCGCGGCAGCGTCATCGATCGAGACGATCCCTACAGTCGCCGTCGGGTCGACCGAAGTCTGGACCGTGACGGCAACATCGACGCGGTCGACCGCGAGCAGGAGATGTTCTCCGGTGGCATCGTCCGTCGCAAGGACGACGAATACCTCGGCCACGGGCGCACCCGCGACCCTCTCCACTCGACCGGTGAGCCGGCCGTCCCGCAGCACAGGAAGGCCGGTGGTCTCCCAACCACGATCCCCGACGGGTGCGACGAATGCTGCAGGGCAACCCCCCACGACCCGACGCGCCTGGTCTTCGGCTCCGGTCTCGACGAGCACCTCGAGCGCGATCGCGGTAGGAACGAGCGGAACCGGACCGAGATGGAAGGCCACCTCTTCCACGGCCGCACACAACATGCGCAGCGACTGATCGTCTCCACCGAGACGGCCGGGAGACGACAGACCTGGCAGACCGAATGCCACCAGCAAAGACCACAATTCGGAATCGTATTCACCCGGGGAGTCGGCACCTTCGAGCAGCGACGCGGTGTCCACCCGATCCGACAGCATGTCGCGCAGCGCTTCCCGAAGGTTTGCTTCGTCTTCTTCGGGTGGCGAGAGCGGACGACCCGGCACCACGGCCGGAGCGCGGGTGCCTTCGCCTCTGTGCGAGGGCAGCCCGAGAACGTTCTCGGCGATCGTATTACGTTGTATCTCCGAGGTTCCGGCGCCGATAGTCGCGGCTCGCGACATGAGATATCCGAAAGTCCAGCGCCCCTTCTCCACGACCCCTTCCGAGCGGGTACCGAGGACAGCCGCCGAGCCCGTCAGGCGCAACGCGAGCCGGTGCATGTGTTGCTCGAACTCTGCCTTCACCAATCGGTTGATCGACGCTATCCCACCCGGATCACGGCCGGCGAGAACGGCATCCAGCGCGCGAGCGCTGTTCGCGGCGATCTCGCGTACGCCGGTCTCGACGGTGGCCAGCTCCTGCCGGATCGACGGATCGTCTGCATATCCGCGTTCCACGGCCAGACGGAAGACCTTGTCGACGGTGGAGCGGTAACGGAACTCGTCCGCGAGGAAGGCGGTCGCACGCTCGTGGCCGAGCGAGGTTCGCATGATCGACCAGCCTTGCCCCTCCTCTCCCACGAGGTTGTCGATCGGCACCTCGACATCGTCGAAGAAGACCTGCGCGAAATGATGTCCACCGGCGGCATCACGCAGGGGCCGCACCTCGATGCCGGGTGAGTTCATCGGGATGAGCAGGTAGGTGATGCCCGTTGTGCCTCGCCCGGGCGGGCCGGTCCGTACGAGGGTGAAGATCCAGTCGGCGCGGTCGGCCATGGTCGTCCAGATCTTGCTGCCGGTCACGCGGTACAGCTCACCGTCCCGCACGGCGCGCGTGGACAGCGACGCCAAGTCGCTACCGGCGCCGGGTTCGGAGAAGCCCTGGCACCAGAACTCGTCTGCACGGAGCAGCGGCTCGAGAAATCGATTCTTCTGCTCGGCGGTGCCGTGGACGATGATCGTCGGCGCGACGATGAACGACAACGGACACGGATGTTTCGGCGCACCGGCTTCGGTGATCGCCCGGTAGTAGTCGAGCTGATCTTCGAGCGACAGTGCCATGCCACCGACCTCTTCGGGCCATCCGGGGGCCGCGAGCGAGTGGTCGACGAGTTCGGACTGCCACGCGATTGCGGCCTCGAAACGTGCGCGGGAGGTCTCGGGGCGTGGACGTTGCCGGAAATCGTCGAGCAGAGCGGACAGACGGGGACGCCAGTCGCTGCGTCTTCCGGATTCGAGCGTCACCGTGGGCTTGTCTTCCTCCACGTCACCTCCCGGGTGGATGTTGCGGTTCGGCCGGAGAACGACGGCGACTCAGTCGGTTTGCGCGCGGCGCCGCGCGTAGCGCGCCCCGATGTCGGCACCGTCCGCCCGATAGGTCGCGGCCGCTTCGGATTCGAGTGCGAGGGCGTGCGCGAGCGACGTGCCCGCGCCTTCTTTGAGAAGTCGCAGCATCCTTCGGATCGCCCCGGGATGTCCGGCGGCGATCCGCTGGGCGACGGCCAGGCTGCGAGTCATCAGTTCGTCGTGCGGGACGACCTCGTTCGCGAGTCCGATGCGCGCGGCAGTGGCACCGTCGATCGGTTCTCCGGAGAGGATGAACTGGATTGCGGCGGGCAGACCGATCATCCGCGGCAGCATCGCGCTGCCGCCCCAGCCGTTGAGCAGGCCGATCTGCGCGTGGGTGTCGGCGAACTCGGCGCGTTCGGACGCGATGATGAACGAACAGTTCACGGCGAGTTCGTAACCCCCGGTGTAGCAGGGTCCGTTGACCGCCGCGATGACGGGTTTGGAGATGCCGCGCAGTACGTGTGTGGGGGTCGCCCCCTCCGCGGCGGGTGGGGGCCCCGACAACGCTTCGGGCAGGTCGACGCCCGCACAGAAGGACGTACCGGCCCCTGTGAGAACGACGACGTTCACCTCGTCGTCGGCGTCGGCACGCCACAATTCCCTCTTCAGCGCCTTCCGCATAGCGCGGTCGATCGCGTTGCGGCGCTCCGGGCGGTCGAGCGTGAGGATCGTGACGCCACCATCGTGTTCGACCCGCAGCGGCACACTGTCCTCCCGGGTCTCCTCCGTGTTTCCGGCATGTCGTGTCATCGGCTTCTCCTCACCGGACGGGGACGGAGTCGACGACATCGGCGGCCAGGGCGCGCAGTTTCGACTCGGCTTCGGCGGCGATTCTCCGGACCAGTTCACCTGCCGGGGGGATGTCGCGGATCAGCCCCTGCGACTGCCCGACCGTCCAGATGCCGGCTTCCGGGTCGCCGTCCTCGTATACGGTGCGCCCCCGTGAACCGGCCACCAGATCCTTGACGTCCTTGAACCGTCCGCCCTTGGCGAGGATGTCCACGACTTCCTCGCTCACCGAGTTCCGCGCGGTGCGCATGGTGTTGCGCAGTTGCCGGAAGATGAGTTGCGTGTCTCGTTCGCTCGCGTCGACGATCTGCTGCTTGATGCGTTCGTGGATGGGACTCTCCCGCGTGCACATGAAACGCGTGCCCATGTTGATGCCGTCGGCACCGAGGGCGAGTGCCGCAGCGAGGCCGCGACCGTCGGCGAATCCACCCGACGCGATGAACGGGATGTCGAGGGCGTCGGCACAGGCCGGGATCAGGACGAGACCGGGCACGTCGTCCTCGCCCGGATGTCCGGCCGCCTCGAAGCCGTCGATGCTCACCGCGTCTGCGCCGATCCGCTGCGCCTTGAGTGCGTGCCGCACGCTCGTGCACTTGTGGATGATCTTGATGCCGTGCTCTTTCAGGTGCGCGACGTGCTCGGTCGGGTCGGAACCCGCTGTTTCGACGATCGTCACGCCCGAGTCGATGATCGCCCGACGATATTCGGCATAGGGAGGCTGGTTGATAGACAGGGTGAGCGTGAGGTTGACACCGAACGGGTTGTCCGTCAGCGCACGGCACCTGTCGATCTCCTCGACCAGGGCTTCCGGGGTGGGTTGCGTCAGAGCGGTGATGATCCCGAGTCCGCCTCCTTCGGAGACCGCCGCCGCAAGTTCCGCGCGGCCGACCCACATCATGCCGCCCTGGACGATCGGGTGTTCGATCCCGAATTCCGCTGTGAACCGCGTGTTCAGCATGAATGCTCCTGTTCGAGCGCGCGAGCCGGGCAATACATAGGTAACATAGTTTACTATCTGGGCATCAGCAATAGTGGCGGAAGCAGCATCTCGCGGCGCATCGACCGGTTACCTGTGAGTACGATTGGCCAAGAACTTTCACCAAGTATCCGAAGTGATCTCTGATCAGGAGGCGGTCCCGTGAGTGACGAAGTGTCGGTGTCCGGATTCGACACCCGCGCGGCCGGAGGCCGAGCCATCCGCACTCCGAAGACGGCCGAACTCGTCGCCAGGAAGCTCCGCCGGATGATCGTCGACGGCGAACTGAAGGACGGCGACCACCTGCCTCACGAGGCGTCACTCATGGAACACTTCTCGGTGAGCCGGCCGACGCTGCGCGAGGCGGTGCGTGTACTCGAGGCCGAACGGCTCGTCGAGGTGCGGCGCGGATCCCGGTCGGGAGCGCGAATCTGCGTCCCGGGTCCCGAAGTCGTGGCGCGCCCGGCCTCCCTGCTGCTCGAACTCGCCGGTGCCACCGTCGCAGATGTATACGTCGCGCGAGAAGCCGTCGAACCCGCCGCCGCGCAACTGCTCGCAGAAACGGGAAGCGATGAGGCGTTCGACGAACTCGAGCGCCTGGTGGACGATACCATTCCGTCGTCCTTCGCCGACGGCACCTTCGGGCAGGCCGCTGCGATGTTCCATCTCCGCATGGTTCAACTCGCAGGCAACGCAACGCTGTCGCTCATCGCCGGCATGCTGCACGAGATCTACGAACGACACACCATGAACGTCACGCGCGAGAGCATGCAGAGCGACGCGGGCAAGTACGAGGACAACTACAAGGTGTTCGTCCGCTCGCAACGTAAACTCATCCGCTTGCTGCGCGCTCGCGACGGTGAGGGTGCCTTCACACACTGGCAGAAACACATGGCGGCCGCGCGTGAACTCGTCCTCGACGGACGCGAGGACATCGAGGTCCGCGACATCCTCGATTGACGGAGTCGGTTGCCGGAGGTCAGTTTTCGATTTCCATCGCCACGGCCCGTACCGGGGCTCCGTCGGCACCGGCGAACGGGATCGGCAGCAGCGACACGAGCGGGTCCGGGAAGTCGATCGAGTCGAGATCCGTCAGATTCTCGCAGATGATCGCGCCCGCGCCGGCGAGTACGTGATGCGCCGCAAGCGTCTCGTCTCCGGTCGGATCCACGCTCGGTGCGTCGATGCCGATCGTGCGTACTCCTCGGTCGAGCAACCAGTGGCAGGCGGCGACTTCCAGGGCGGGATGCTCGAAATAGCGGTCGGTCCCGAAATACCGCGACCATCCGGTACGGACGAGCGCGATGTCACCTGGACCGAGGGTGGGTTCGCCCCACATGTCAGGAGTGATGAGCGAACCCGGTCCCACCTGTGCGCGCACGTCGAGCACGACACCGCGCCCGACGAAGACCTCGGGTGCGACGGCGTCGATTGCGGCGCCGCCGCTGTGTACGTGCCGCGGAGCGTCGACGTGGGTGCCGGTCTGGGATCCCATGTCGATCCGCGTCAGCTCGAAACCGTCGTTCGCGACCGTGGCGTGCCGGGTGAAATTCGGTGACGGATCGCCCGGATAGACCTGGATATCCGGAGAGACGACGTGGGTCAGGTCGACGATTCGACGCACACGCATACCGTCGATGCTAGCCCGAGTCGACAGCGCGACAGATCAGCCGAAATCCACCTGCCGGTGCGCGTTCGCGAGAGCGGTCACCACTCCGGTGCCGAAAGCACCGAGACGATCGAACAATACGGCGGTGCCGACGGCGACGCCCTCACTGCTGATGTGGTTGTCGGCCTCGATACCCACCTCGAGTCCCTCCGGCAGACGGGACAGCGCAAGGGTGACGTCGGAATTGATGTAACCGACACCCTTGTCCGACCAGTTGGTCACGAAAGATGTGCCTTCCCCCACGGTGGCGGTGTTGACGAAGGGCGACAACTCCTCACCGACGATGATCGGCAGTTGCCGTGACCACAAACGTTTCCGGTCGGCGTTCTGATGCTCCGCCCGCACCCTGGTCCATCCCGGTCCATCGCTGCCGTACCACGCGGAGTATTCGAGCGGGCGGGGCTGCGTTTCCTGCGATCCCGGCGGAGGGGTCGGAGATTCACCGCGCGTCCACACGGAGCCGGGTGGCGGCGCCGACTTGCGGAGGAAGGTCAGCGTCGCACGCGCCGCGACCTGGCCGCCCTGCATCAGATTCGCGTCGGCCACACGGATGCGATTGCCGTCACGCACCCGGGTGGTGGTGAAGGTGATCGGCTCGTTGCGTACCGGAGTGAAGAGATCGAGCGTGAACCGAGCCGGAACGAAACCCTCGACAGCGTGGTGGATCTCGAGTTCACGCGCCACCAGACCGCTCACACACGGTCCGTTGAGCATCTTGTCGGACCACGGGCTCGTCGCATACTTGGTCGGCAGGTAGACACCGTCGTCCTCGGTGAAGTACCCGCGGTTCTTGCGCTCGTGCATTCGCCGATTCTCCCAATGCCGGCCTCGGCGTGCTCACCGGGATACCCCAAGATGGAATCGTGCACGTTCACGAACCCGCTGCGCCGCCCGCCCGTACCCGGCTGATCGTCGACGTCGATACCGGAATCGACGACGCCCTCGCACTGCTCTACCTCGTCGCGAGTCCCGAGGCCGACATCGTCGCCGCCCTGTGCACGGCGGGAAACGTGCCCGTGGATCAGGTCACGACCAACACGCTGTCCTGGCTGGAGGTGTGCGGCCGGGCCGACATCGAAGTGGCTGCGGGATCGCAGGTCCCGCTGGTCGCGCCGCTGATGACCACTGAGGACACCCACGGTCCGCACGGTGTCGGTTACGCCGAACTTCCCTCGCCGTCCCGTGCGCCGTCGTCACGGTCCGCCGCGCAGGCATGGGTCGAACTCACCCGCGAGCATCCGGGCGAGCTCACCGGACTCGTCACCGGCCCGCTCACCAACCTCGCACTGGCCCTGCGCCTCGACCCCGGCCTGCCGTTGCGGATGCGCCGCCTCGTGATCATGGGTGGGTGCTTCCACCATCCCGGCAACACCACCCCGACCTCGGAATGGAACGTCGCGGTGGATCCGGAAGCCGCCAAGGTCGTGTTCGACGCATTCTCGATCATGCCTGCGGACAGGCGGACGATCGTGTGCCCCCTCGACGTCACCGAGTCGATCGAGATGTATCCCGAGCATGTCTCCCGCATCGCGGATATCGTGGGCGTGCCTCTCTCGGAAGCGCTCTCACCCGACGCCCCGCGCGGCACGCGGTCATCGGCCGGCGTCCCACTCGTACGCCACATCTCCGACGCCCTGCGGTTCTACATGGAGTTCCATCGCGATCAGGGACTCGGGTTTCTCGCACACGTGCATGACCCCTTCGCCGCCGCGGTCGCGCTCGGCACGGTGCCCTACACGACACGCCCGGCGACGGTCGACGTCGAACTCGACGGTCGGCTGACCCGTGGCACCACCGTGGCCGATCTGTCCGATATGTGGAAAAGATCCCTGAACACGGATATTGTTGCCGGCACCCGGCCGGCCGAGTTCTTCGATCACTTCGTCGAGCGGGTGGGATCGTACATTCGCGACTTGAACCTACCCCCGAGTAAGAACTAGCGTCGACGGCGCACAGTTCGGGGACAAGGAGATAAACGTGGCACAGAAAGTGCGCGTCCAATATTTCGACGATATCGACGGCCAACCGATAATGGACGGCCTGGCCCAGTCATTCCGCATCACGGTCGACGGCGACGAGTACGAACTCGATCTTCGGCCTGCCAATGCCGACAAGTTCCTGGCGGTACTCCGCCCGTGGCTCCACGAGAAGTCGCCTGCCAAGCGTGGTCGGAACGCTCGCACGATCACGCCGAAGAAAACACCCGCGAAGGTGCGCACCCGGACATCGGGCACCCACAAGGCGATTCCCCCCACTCGGTCACCTGAGCAACTCGCGGCGATCCGGCACTGGGCTCGCAACGAGGGGTACGACATCAGCTCGCGCGGCCGCATCCCGCGGCACATCCTCGAGCAGTTCGAGGCTGCCCACTCCTGAGCATCACCGCGGCCGGCATCACCTCGTCAGGCGACGAGATGGTGCCGGTCGTCGCGGCGGATGGTGACCGCAGCGACGATCACCCCGACGACCACACCGACGAGAGTGTCGGCGACCCGGCTCAACGCGACGTCGGGACCGGCGTGCTGACCGAGTCCCGTGAGCAGCAATGCCATGGCGGTGACTCCGACCGAGGCGAGCGCATAGTTCCGGGTGATCGAGAGTTCGGTGAGTGTCTGGAACAACACGACAGCGGCGACCACCGGCCAGTATCCCGGATCGAGTGCCAGCAGCACGGCCGCGATCACGGCGCCTCCCACATTTCCGATCAGACGTTGAATGGCGCGCTGAACCGTGTTGCGGTAGTTCAGACCTTGCAGCGCGGCCATGGCACCCATCGACGCCCACAGGGGATGGTCGAGCCCGACGAGTGCTGCCGACGACGCCGCGAGCAACGAAGCGACGAAGACCCGGCCTCCTCCGATCAGTACGAGGCGGTCGAGCAGCCGACCGAATCCTTCACGGACGAACCCGGGCGGCGTGGGCGGTACCGGATATCCGTCGACATCGACACGCGGAATCGCGATGTCGCGCCGCGCCTTCCGGAGTTCGATCTCGAACCTGGCGAAGTCGTCGCGCCCGGCGCGGTGGGTGTCGCGCGAACCGCTGTCGAGGACTGTTTCCGCCGCCTCGACCAGTGCGACCAATTCGTGCACGTGGGGGCACGGTCGTCGCGGCGCGTTCAGTGCGATGATCTCCCGGGCCTTTCGGATACTTTCTCGTGCTGCGGGAACCGCTTCCGAACCGCGGGTTTCGAGCGCGGAGACCGCCGCGAGAGCCCGCGCGACCGCGATCCGGGCAGGCGTATGAGGATGGGACAGTACCGGCATCAGTGCGATGGCGAAGCCGATCATTGCTCCGGCGGCCGCCGCTGCGGCGACCAGGCCCACATCACTCCATTCGTCGGCGAAACCCGCAGCACCAGCCGCTGCGAAGATGAGAATCACCGGACCCGGACCGGTGACCGAGAAGGCCGCGAACACCCAGTAGGCAACGGCCGAACCCAGTGACAGCACTGTGATCTGGAACCACAGTGAAGCACCGGCCGCTCCGAGCACGGCACCGAAGGCGGTGTAACCGACGATGCCGAGACCGACCCAGGGCAGGCGGGCCGCGAGACGCGGGTACGGCTCGTAACGCAGAAAGGCACTGGTCAGCGCTCCGAGCGCGCCGAAGCCGGCCACCTGTTCGTAACCGAGCAGACCTCCGACGACGAGCGCGAGCATCGTCGCGAACCCCACGCGCAGTGCGACGGCCACGGTGGGCTCGCCGCGACGCAGCTCGAGAGCATCCCTCCATGCGGTCGCCGACAGTGAATGCGCGAGCGCTCCGTGGGTGTGACGGAGTTGGACGCGGTCTTCGAATCGGAGGGAGAGCATCCGCCCACCGTATTACTTCACTAGTAAAATATCTATGAAGTTACTCCTCGCATGCAGTTAGACTGGCCACATGCCCTCCGAGCCGCCCCAGCCCGATTACGTCGACCGCGTACGTCTCGGATGGACCGCCCGGTACCCGGACATCGATGCCCGGCCCATAGACGTGATCGGCCGTATCACCCGTATCGGCTCGCTCGCGCTCGCCCACTTCGATCGGGAACTCGAATCGAGCGGAATCAGCCGCACCGAATACGAGGTACTCAGCGCCCTCGCCCGCAGCGACAATCCGTTGCGGGCCAGTGAAGTCACTTCCGTCACGGGCATTTCGGGGGCCTCGACCACGAAGCACACCGAACGACTCGCCAAACTCGGTCTCGTCGAACGCAAACGACTCGAACGCGACGGTCGTGTCGTGCTGCTCACTCTGACCGACGAAGGTCGCGCGCTGGTCGAGAAGGAATTCCCGCGTCGCTTGGCTCGCGAGAAGCAGATGCTCGACGGACTCGACGACGGCGAACTGCAGACCCTGTCCGATCTCCTGCGCAGAGTCGTCCGCAACGTCGAGAACCACTACCCGTCCTGACCCGCCGAAGGTCAGGGCATTTCCTGCGTCTCGGCTCGTTCGATCTCGCTCACGGCGCGACGCAGATACGGTTCGGGTGCCACGCGGCGCGCCGCTACCAGATCGGCTACGACGAGCAACCCGGCAGCGAGATACTGCTCGGCTCGGATCCTCGGGCCTTCGGCATCCGGATCGGAGACACCGAGCGCTCCCGTCAGCACGGCCACGACGGCGTCGAGTTCCAGCGAGGGCAACCACCGCAGCCCCGACCGGACGCAGCGTTCGAGCACCGCCTGGACATCCTCTCCGGCCAGGCCGTCAGGATGCAGTTCTTCGAGCAGTTCACGAATCATGCCCGCATGGACGGCCGTGACCTGTTCGTAGGGCAGACCGATCAGAACCACGACCGCGTCGTCGAAGGCCTGTGCCGACTCGTCGTGTGCAGCGGCCAGCGCATCCGCGGTGGCCGCCGCGATCTCACGGGGCGTTCTCGGCCAGTGGTCGGGCCACACAGCGATCTCCTCGTCCTTCGTGGCAACTCGGTCACAGACGTTTCTGCAACGCGAGCGCGTCGTGTGGGGCATAGCCTTTCATGTCGTTGTCGAAATAGACGTAGACGTCCTTTCCGCTGTGCACCCATCCGTCGATCCGCTCGGCCCACACGTCGAGAACCTCGGGTGTGTACCCGCTCGCATACAGCTCCTTGTCTCCGTGCATCCGCACGTAGACGAAGTCGCTCGTAACATCCGTGAGAAAGGGGAACTTTCCTGCGGCGTCGGCGACGACGAGCCCGATGTCGTGGGTGCGCAGGAACTCCACCGCTTCCGGGCTCGCAAGGTCGGGATGCCGCACTTCGACGGCATGCCGCAACGGGCGTTCGGCGTCGATGTCCACCCATGCCCGGTCCTCGGAGAGTTTGTCGGTGTGCCGGCGTGCGAGTTCGGTTGCGGCCGCAGTCGTACGGGGCAGCTGTGCGAAGAACTCCGCGAGCCGGTTCTTCTCGAACCCGAGAGTGGGAGGAAGCTGCCACAGCACCGGTCCGAGTTTCGGCCCGAGTGCGAGTACGCCGGAGGCGAAGAAATTTGCCAGCGCATCCTCGACACCCGCGAGTCGCTTCATGTGGGTGACGAAGCGACCTCCCTTGACGGCGAAGACGAAGCCCTCCGGCGTCGCGTCCCGCCACGAGAGATAACTGCTCGGACGTTGCAGCGAGTAGAACGATCCGTTGATCTCGATCGACCCGAAGCGCTGCGCGGCGTATTCGAGTTCTCGGCGCTGGACGAGCCCATCGGGGTAGAAGTCGCCGCGCCAGCTCGGATAACGCCAACCGGATATTCCGATCCTCGCCGTGGCCATCCCCCGAGCGTAACCTCACCCGGCAATTCGACACGCGCACCCGCGGATCGCGCCTATTCTCAGGGCTACACGACCACTCGTATGCCAGGAGCCCTCATGTCCGCGAGCTCGGTTTCTTCCAATGATCCGTTCCGATCGTTGTTCAAGCAGATCTGGTGGGTGGTGCTGCTGCGCGGGATCCTCGCAGTCCTCTTCGGTATCGTCGCCCTCGTCTGGCCCAACATCACCGTGTGGGCACTCGTAATCGTCTTCGCCGCCTACGTCATCGTCGACGGCATCGTGCTCGCCGTTCATTCGGTCCGCGACAAGATCGAGGGCTGGGGTTGGTGGCTCGCGATGGCTGTCGTCTCGGTCATCGCCGGTCTCGTGGCCTTGTTCTGGCCCGGCATCACCGCGTTGGCGCTGCTGTACGTGATCGCGTTCTACGCCATCCTGTTCGGCATCGCCGGCATCGTCGGGGGTATCCGATTCAGGAAGGTCCACGACTCCGGATGGATATGGTCGGTGCTTGCGGGCGTCCTCGCCGTTCTGCTCGGAATCGTGCTGCTGATCTTCCCCGGCGAGGGCATTCTGAGTCTGATCGTCCTGCTCGGCATCTATGCGATCCTGTTCGGCGTGGTGCTGATCGTCCTCGCCTTCCAGGTGCGCAGCACTGCGAAGAAGGCCGGGGTCCTCTGACCCCGGCCCTACCCGCCGGTTCTCATGCGTCGCGAAGGCGACCCCACGCGTGCCAGCGATCGATTTCGATCCACGCGTTCACGCGCTTGTTCTCCCGTACGTAGTACGGATTCCCCGTGTAGTGACGCGAGATCCGGTCGATGTCCTCCAGCGACGGATCGTCAGCGAATTCCACGACACGCCCCTGGATGCTGACATGCGTGACCCAGTCCTGCGGATCCATCGCCGAGAGGCTCACCCGGGGATCGTTGCGCAGATATTCGAGACGCTTGCGACTCTCGTCCATGTTCACGAGGATGCGTCCGTTCTCGAAGATGTACCAGGTCGGAACGGAGACGGGCTGGCCATCCGGACGCAACGAACTGATGGTGGCGTAGTTGGGCCGGGCGAGAAATTCGGCGACGGTGTCGGGCATGGGTCGTTTCGGCACGGCACTCCTTTTTCGATGCGGTGAAGTGAGGTGAATCGTATCGAGACAAGGTTGCGATTACCGGTGAAACAGTCCCCGGTGACGGCGGGTGGGCCGACCATGGAAGTCGACATCCTCGAAGAAGGAGAGGCTCATGCCACGATATCTCTGGCAGGTGAACTACACCGCGGACGGCGCACGCGGTCTGCTCACCGACGGTGGCACGTCCCGTCGCGATGCCATCGTCAAGATGGTCGAAAGTGTAGGCGGCACGGTCGAATCCGTGTACTTCGCGCTCGGCGGACACGACCTGTACGTCCTCGGTGAGGTGCCCGACGAGATCGCGGCCGCGACTCTCGAACTCCGCACCATCGCGTCCGGAGCCGCACGATCCACGCCGATCGCCCTGCTCACTCCGGAACAGGTCGACGAAGCCGCGCGACGCGATGCGGAGTACCGCTCTCCGGGCAGGTGAGCGGATTCACGTCCGGCGACGTCCCAGTTCGCGACGCAGCCCCGAGACGTTGACCGACCCGGGCCGGAGTAGGTCATGAATGATTGTTCACCGGACGCAGCACGGCACTCCGGGCACGCCAACGGTTCATCGGGAGTATCCGACCAGATTGAGCGCGTACCCGGCGAAATCGTCGGCCACTTCCTGCGCCGTGAGCGGACCGTCCTCCCGGAACCACAGCGGGATCCCGGCACACATCGTCAGCACCGCGGCAACTCCCTGCCGCACTCTTTCGAGTGTGAACAAACCTTGGGCCACAGCATCTTCCGCAATATCAATGAAAAGTTGCTCCTGTGCGTCCCGGGAGCCCACCACGCGTTTGCGGTCGAGCGCGCCGAGATAGCGCAGTTCCGAGTTCGCCACGAGACAGGCACGCGGGTTGCGCGCAGTGTAGAGAGCGTGGGCGGCCACCGCGGCTCGCCACTGTTCGGCAGGATCGGCGCCGGCCTTCCGAAGTGCATTGCGGGTCGCGGTGAACTGCTCGTCGCTCGCGCGGCGAAGGATCTCCACCAGGAGTTCGGACTTGTTCTCGAAGTGGTTGTAAACATTGGCAGCGCTACAACCTGCGGCTTTGGCAATCTTGCGCATCGTCGCGCCATGAAAGCCGCACTCGTAGAACTCGTCGAGTGCAGTTTCGAGGATCCGTTCGCGAATGGACGACGACGCACCGTTCGACCGGTTGTTCATCCCTGCACAGTAAGCACAAGAGCCGCCGACCAGCAACAACATTCCCATCGGCGGAAAGAAACGGCGGCGATATGGCCCAAATCACGTGAACGATCGTTAGCCAAACGTGTCTCGGCGGATCTGTGTCCCCTCCCCCGCCCCGAGCCGTCCCTGGACGAACGCATCGCCCGGCTCGAGGACGGCTGGGACGAGAACCCCTTCGCGCTCGCCGGCGCCCGCGGTGCGGCGGTCGCCGGCCCGCGCTGATCCTCATCGATATTTCGGGTTCGCGATCTTCAGCCGGTTCGCGGCCAACCCCCTGACCACCTCGGCGACATGCTCGTCGTCGAGGCGATCTCGTCCTGCACGCACGCCGAGGGCAAGTTCGGTCTCCGAGCGGTAGCCGAGCCCGGCGAGCCGCACTCCGTACGTCTCACGCATTGCCGGAGCAATGAGGGCCTCACGCGCGGCGATTCCGAGTACGTGCGCCGCAACCCGGCTCCGGTAGCGCGTCTTCGCATCGGCGGCGGAACCGACCTCGAGGACGAATTCCCGGACGGCGTCGAGCAATTCCTCTACGGGTGGCGTTCCGAGTAGGTCCGGCTCGGGAGTGGATGTCGTCGTGTCGTCGTAGGGAGGGACGTCGAGCAGATCCAGCAGGTCGTGTTCGCACTCGGCGACACGGCGCCCGATGGCGAGCAGTTCGAGTGCGTTGTCGCCGCCCGACGGCGCGGCAGCGGCCTGAATCCGGCAGATCACCGCCCACCGCAATGATCCGAAGATCTCCCACCAGTGGACGACTTCGGGATCGGGTGTCTGCCCCGACTCGTCCGCGTAACCGCGAAACAGGTCTTCACGGGAACCGAAGCCACCAACCGCGTGCGGTGCCCCGAACCGCCACGTTCGGGTGCACAGCCACCCGAGATCCTCCATCGGATCACCGACGTGGGCCAGCTCCCAGTCGAGGACTCCGCGTACCCCACCGGTATCGATGAGCAGATTTCCGTTACGGAAGTCTCCGTGCACGAACGTTTTACCGGTCGCCGTCGGCCGATTATCCGTCAGCCAGGCGAAGGCCGCCTCGAGTGCCGGCACGGGTGTCCCGGTAGCGGCGTACTCGTCGAACAGGAACGACAGTGGATCGTATTCCGGCAGGTGCGGGACGGCCCCGATATCCATACGGTGGATCTTCGCAAGGATGCGCCCGAGTTCGTAGGGCAGCTCGGCACGGACCCCGGCCAGGTCGTCGTCGCGCAAAAGCTTCTGCGGCAGTGCCTCACCTGGCACCCGGGACATGACCAGATAAGCGCCGATTCCGGGGTGCGGTTCGTCTCCGCTGCGGTCGATCACATCGGGTACGGGAACACCGACGCGCGCCGCCTCCTCGAACGCCGCGGCTTCCATCGCGATCCTGTGTGCATCCTCGCGCCCCGGCGGGTCGCGCCGCAGGATCAGCTCCCGGGCAGCCCCGGCGGCCGACACTGCTGTGAGCGCCCACGTCTCCCGGCTCGCACCGCCGGTGAGCCGCTCGATGCGCCGCAACATCCACCGACCACCGAGCACCGACGAAAGGCGCATCGTCAGTGCGTCTTTCATCTCACCACTGACGCTACCCACAACGACCTCCCTGTTCTTTTTCCTTGCCGGGATACTTCCACGGCGATCCGAGGTGTGTGAGCACTTCCGTCGCAGAAGTTACCCGGTGGGACGAGACGCCGATTACCGCATCGCCGCTCGGGCTTCGGCAAGCAGATCGTGGATGTGGGCGTCACCGCGGCAGTAGGCGCCGTCGACCAGTTTCCGGATCCGCGCGCGTCCGGCGACGATCCGAAAGACGGGCAACGACAGCAGGTAGGCCGCTTTCGGTAGCGGGTCGAGTACCGCGGGCAGGCCGTTGTGCCGCCGGAAGCGCGAGGGGACGACCGCCAGCGACATCAGTTCCGACAGCAGCAGCACGGCGTCGGCCAGCACGTCGCGAACACGGCGGCCTCCGCCGGGTCGGACGAGATTGCCCAACGCCCGGATCCGGTCGCCCCACCAGCCACGCTTGTCGTAGAACGAACCCGACACCGAGTCGTAGTAGCTCTCCAATTCGTCCGGGGTGCGCGGGAACTCCTCGCGCGGCACTCCCATCAGCACCGCGAGTTGGGCCGTCTCGGCGAGATAGCGGCGCACCTCGTCGTCGGTGAGCGAAGGTACGCGCCTGCCGCCGACGTACGCGAAGTGCTCGTAGGCGAGCAGCGCAGCGTGTGCGATAGTCACCGCCGCGAACAGCATGTTCGCTGTGCTCGTCGCGGAGTAGGGCTCACCCGTCTCACCGATCGTCCCGTGCATGGGGCGGTGATAGGCGAACAGTTGTCTCGCAGCGGTGTCGGCCTCCGCACGCGAACCGAACAGGATCGGCGCCGGGACGCCGACGGTCCGCACGATCCGATCGTGGAAGGTCACCGGTCGCCCGGGCGGCACGTGCCTGCTGCGTCGATGCGCACCGAAGACGGGATCGTGCTCGGAAAGCACGTACTGGAAGGCGATGTGCGGTGATTCCAGCACGTTCGTGATCTGCGCGATCATCACTTGTGTCGCCGGATGAAGGAAGATCCGCCAGGCGAGCGAGTCGGGGCCGAAGTATCCGTGATCTTCGGTGGCACCGCCGAGTGACGCCGGAGACGCCATGCCACCCCCTTCGCCGAAAGGACTGCTTCCGCTGAATCAGGAAACGTATGTTTCCAGTTGTCCTGTGCGACGCCAACGACCGCCTTCCGCCCGGCCGCATCTTCGGGACCTCACGCCGCGAACCCCACCGCGCCGATGACCGGGATGATCGTCATGAACACGATCGCGATCACGAAGAGCGTGATCGTGACCTTCCTGTTCCAGCGTGAGCGCGTTCCCGTCGCGGCGAGCATGAAGAAGACGAAACCCAAGCAGATGGATCCGATACCGATGACGACGGGTGTTTCCAGCATGCCTCCATCATCGCCCATGCCGGTCCCGAGTTTCCGTCGGTCTACTTCCGGTAGCCCGGTCCGGCAGGACCATCGGGACGAAATGCACCGTGGAAGGTCATCGGGACGTGGTGGCGCAGTTGTACCGCAGCGACGGGACCGTCGCTCGGGCGGTCCGCACGGAGGACGACGAGCCTGCTGCTCTTGCGTGCGGGCTGGTGTTCCAAGGTCAGCAGCCAGCCGTCGCCCTCGGCACCGCCGCGCGGCGCGAACAACGGCTCGCACACGGTGTTGTTCGCGCCGGCCGTGTATCGACTCGCTGCGCCCGTGTGGTGGTCGATCGTGGTGATCGAGTCGGGGTCTCCACCCGGAACCGAGGCGGACGCGAGGTAGCTGAAGCGGTGTTCGGTGGTGGCGAAGCGCGGGTCGAGCTGGGGGAACTCGCACCCACGGTCGTCGAGCGCGGTCGCGGTGATGTGGCCGGTCCTGCGGTCGACGGACAGTCGCGTGAGCGTGCCACCGAAGGCCGGTCCCGCGTCTCCGTGGTAGTTGCGCAGGTGGCCGTTCCAGCCTTCCCAACCGTCGACGGGATCGTGCACGACGAGTTCGACGACCGTGCGGTCCCCGGACTCGTGGGCGTTGGTGACGTGGAAGTGGAACAGCGCGTCGTATTCGAAGACGGTCGACTCACTTCCGTCCCGCGGTACCAGCACGATGGTGGTGCCGAGTTCCGGCCGGTACGACAACGCGTCGTCGAAGGGGCGCAGCCCCAGGGCGACCGGAACCGGATTGCGGACCACCAGTGGCCCGAGCACGAACACCATATGCCGCTCGGTGAGAGCGAAGTCGTGAACGAACCCGAGCTTGGGGATCGGGATCGTCGCGAGCCCATGGAGCCGTCCGCCGCGCTCCAGCCGGTAGCAGCGGATCACCGGCCGGGGGAAGAAATCGAGCCCGAAGTTGAAGACCTCTCCGGTATTCGGATCGACCTTCGGATGCGCGGAGAATGCGCCGAGGCGCTTCAACGCACCGCCGAACGATTCGGGACCGAAAGTCTGCAGGGTCTCCGCGTCGAGTCGATGCGGGCGCCCTCCCTCCCAGAGGGCGTAGAGCTCGTCGTCGTGCAACAGCACGCTGGTGTTCGCGAGATTCGCCGGGAACCTCAGCGCGTTGGCGAGCGGACCTCCGAGTCGCTGTGTGCTGAACCCTTTGGCAGGACGCCGTGTCTCGTTGGTCCGCTCGAACGCCTTCGTGCGCACATATCGATTCCGGTAGTGCAGCCCGTCCGGTCCGATACGGATCCGGGAGACCATTCCGTCGCCGTCGAAGATATGACTCATGGGATGACCGTCGAGGTCGAGGCGGCCAGGCCCGATTCGATAGAGGGTGCCCCGCAGTTCCTCGGGAATCACACCTTCGATATCACGCAGCTCGTAGTCGAATTCTCGATGCTGGGAATCCCACGGCGATCCTCCGAGTTCGTCGACAACCCGCTCGGACGCTCCGGTTGCAACAATCATGCATCGACCGTCGCACATCTGAGACAGATTGTGAAGATAAGTCTCATTCCGGAGGGGTGACCGTGGTAGATAGGCTTGGCCGGTGACGAATGGCGATGACGTGATTGCAGCGGCTCGGGCAGTGGTGCGGCGTGTCGGCGTCGGCGCACTGTCTCTCGCGGCCGTCGCCCGGGAAGCCGGAATCAGCCGGGCGACCATATACCGTCGCTATGCGTCGAAAGAGCATCTGCTCGGCGTGATCGTGGCCCACGAACTCGACACGCTCGAGCGACTCGTACTCGGCCGACTCCGGTTCGCGGACGAACCGCGGCAGACCGTACACATGCTCGTGCGCGAGGTTCTGGACTACAACGCCGGCAACGACGCCCTGCAGGCCGCTCTGCGCATCGACGGCTCGGCACTGACCCCCTGGCTCATCCGTTCCGAGGGAGGCAGCACGCTCGTCGACATCGTCACCGAACGGGCACTGACTCACATCGCCGATTCACCCTTGGCGCAACATCTCGGACCGACGCCGGAGGCGGCCGTGGAATTCATGGTCGGCGTGGTCTTCACTCAACTGCTCTCCCCCGCCCGGCACATGAGCCACGCCGACATCGCCGCATATATCACCGAAGCGATCTACCGCCCGTGAGGGTCCGAATCAGCGATTGAGTTTCGTGATCCGCCCGGTGAGCACCGTGGCGAAGGCGGTCCACGCCGAGTACGGGGCAAGGGCAGCTCCGGCTGCGGGGCTCGCCTCGGCTGTCCGCCGGGTGAGATCAGCCGTGCTGACCGCGAGCGCAGCGGCCACCAGAGTGGACGGCATCAGCCGATGCCACTTGAAGAACACCCACGACCACGACGCATTGAGGACAAGGTTCGTGGCGAGCGCAGTGATGTACTTACGCCGGCCCTCGTAATCGGCGGCGCCGGTGTACTCGTCGATCGCGACAGCCGAGGTCACTGCGATATCCGCGTAGAGCGCGGTCCATACGATCGGGAAGACTTCGGCAGGGGGCTGGAAACCGGGCTTGCGGAGCTTGCGGAACCACCGGGAATCGGAGTCTCGGGAGGCGATCGATCCGACGATGGCCGTTGTCGTCGTAGCAGCGGCGGTTGCGAGCACGGTGCTGAGCTTCATGGCGTCTCGGCTCCTGTCGGTGGTGGATGCTCGTGGTCTACCCGAGCCGGACATTCGGGAAACAGTCGGCTCGGAGAGGACAAGCGTCGAGCGGCAGCGGAAACTGACGAGCCCGACCACGACGACTGACAACGATCCCTCGACTCGAACCGCGGTCCTACATCCCACCCATCCCACTTCTTGGTGATCACTTCGTCACGAAACTGAGACTGGTCCAGTCGTTCCGGTCACTGCCCACCGTCCGTCGGCCTGCCCGAGGACGTAGGTGAGGCCGAGCCCGCAGTCGATCCCACACCACAGTCCGGCACCGACGTGGACCGTTCCGCCGTCTTGCCACTCCCGTGCACAACGCCTGCGCCCTGCTCGAGGCCGGCGTCCTGACCGCCGGCGGATTCAGCGACCGGACCGAGCAGGCTCCCAGCGCCCCGGAATCGACCGCCCGCGGTGATGTCCTCGCCACCTACGCATGCGGCAACGCCGACGCCAGCATCATCGTCGAAATCGACCTGCACAACACCCCGGAGTCGGCCCGCGAAGCCGCCGACTACAACACCAGCAACGACCAAAGGTTCTTGATCGACGGCGGCACCCGAGTTCCCTTCGGCCCCCTCCGAGGCGGCGCGAAGATCATCAACACCGAACTCGGCATCTCACGCGTGAGCTGGTCCAACGGGCCCTACGCAGTCCTGCTCGAGGTCATGTCGGACCCCGTCATCCCCGGCCTGCCCGCCACACATCCCCACGAAAACATCGACACCATGATCACCACCATCGTCGAGCGCGCCGACGCACGCCTTGCCAGTAGCAGCTGGTGAACCCGGCAACACCTGATCGCTCGAGACCGATGTCGAAGACCCACTCCTCCAGCGCGAGACGAGTGCGGTGAGGGTGGGGCACGGCGGGGCATGCTAGGACAGCTGCTGGTTGACCAGTCGGCTCTTCGCGAGAGGCGGTGGAAGATCCGGATAGAAGTTGTCCTGCTATCCTGAAGGTGATTCATTCTGAATCAGAGGAGGTGGGACAGATGAGCACCATGGACATCACCCGCGACCAGGCAGCCGCCGAACTCGACGAGGTCGCCGCCCGGCTACGGCTGAACAACCGCGCACTGCTGCGGGTCGTAGCCCGCGCCCACAAGGCCGGCATGCGGCAACGCGCCATCGAACAGCACCTCGACGTCTCCCAGGCCACCGTGCACCGCTTGCTGCGCCAAAGCGCCGAGAACCCCACAGTGCTCGAGCCGACCCCCGCCGAGATCATCGATCAGCGCACCGCCGGGCAGATCACCACCGATAAGATGATGGAGCAGCTGCTGAGCTGGACCTTCACCTTCGGCACCGTCCCGAAAGTCGGCGGTGTCGCCACCGACGCATACGAGCCCGGCAGCTGGGACGATGTCGAACGGGCCTTCTACCGCGGCCAACTCACCGAATCCGAACTCGCCAGCCTGATGGACAAGAACAAGGACAAGCTCGAACAGGCGGCGCGTTCTGTGTGAATGACGATTCCTTGTTGTTGCGCGACGCCGTCGCCGCGCAACTCGCCGACCTGTCCGCACCCGACGCACCCCTGAACACCGACTCACGACGCAACACCACGCAGTTGTATGCCACCTCCGTGCGCCGGCGGGTGTTCCGCAAAACCGTCATCGACCGGTACCTCGACTCGGCTCCCATGCCGCCACGGGAAGGCTGCTCGGCGCTGATCACCGCCGGGCCACCCGGGGCCGGCAAATCTACCCTGCTCAGCCAGCAGATCGCGGACCTACAGGACTATCGACGTCTCGATGCCGACGAGGTCAAGGACCATCTGCTCCGCCAGGCCCTCGACGAGGGGATCTACGACGACCTGCTCGAACACCGTCTTGCCGACGGTCACCCGATCGCGCCGCGCGAACTCGCCGCGCTGGTCCACCACGAATCGACCGCACTGATCGATCAGATCCGCCGGATCTGCACTGACCGGCACGAAAACGTGCTCATCGAAGGCACCCTGCGCTGGCCCGACCACGGCCGGCGATTGCTGACCGAACTCGCCGCCGCCGACTACACCAGCGTGCGCGTCCTCGGGGTCGAAGTGCCACGCAATCTCGCCCACGAGCAAGCCCTCCAGCGCTGGTGGACAGTCCGCCAGCAATGGACCCACCGACAGGACGAACTGGGAGGCCGCTACACCCCACCCGCAGCGATCGACTCCTGCTATCCCGCCGCAGGCCAGCGGTCGATCTGTGCGGACAACGCCGCAGCGCTCGCCCACCACCCCGTCTCGAATGGTTTCGAGGTCACAGTCACCATCTACGAACGCGACGACAACGGCAGTCCTGTCCCTGCCGATATCGGCTGATCACTCACCGCCGACATCAACACGCAGGAATTCGACTTCGCCTGGTCGGCAGATCCACGCTACCGGTGAACCACTCAACAACACCCACCACGCCCCGCGACAATCACACGCCCCGTACAGGAGTCTCACCGGAGCGCCCGAGCCACACTGACGCGCGTGAACCCTACGAAAGCAATGACGACCGGTCACGGCACCGTATGTCCATGACTATCGCGGCGTCGAACGAGCCACCTGGAAACTGGCGCCCCGCCGACGACGGGCCGTGCGCCGTGAAGGTCGACGGCGAAATCTCCACTGTGAGACTGCACCCGGAAGAACCCGAGCACCTTCGATCGACCTCGACGAGGCACGGGGACCATATAAAGAGATCGACCGATTACTCAGCGCGAATGAGCTTTCGAAGACGGTGGGCGCACTTTCGGCGGCGGAGGTCGACCATCAATGGCGGTGACCACGACAAGAAAGTCGTCACGGTGCAACTTCGCCAAACGAACTGTAGACCACACACCTCACACGACGGGAGGGACCGACACCCGATGGTGCCGGCCCCTCCCGCTACCGCGGTGCGCGCGCCGGTCCGAGAAAACCCGAACTAGTAGTCATCCGGTAACCGTCTACCTCTCGGTCACCACGGCGGGACGCTCCCTCCATGGCCGGTCAGAGCGCCAAGAGCTTCGCCTTCTGCACTTCGAACTCCTCCGACGTCAGAATCCCCTCGCTACGCAGCTCGGCGAGCTTCCGAAGCTCATCGGCGATCAGGGACGGTGCCATTGCTGCCGGCGCAGGCGGCGCAGGCGGCGCAGGCGGCGCAGGCGGCGCGACCTGACCAGATGCAGGCGTGGTCGGTATCGCTTTGCTATTGAACAGCCGGTGACTCTGGAACCACTTCTCGATCAGTTCAGATGTCCCATGGGCGACCTCCACGGACGCCAGCGTCGTCCCATTCCCCAGGAAGTGAAGCATTCGCGTAAGCATCTTGCCGTTGCGAGTGACAGAAAAACCCCTGACGTCGGCGATATTGACGCGGCAAGCCTGAGTGAACTCCCCGCTCTTGATGTACGCGGCGGTGCCGTCCTCGTACTCCAAAATCTTTCCGTTACCGAAGCCCAACGCGTGCTTGGTTGGCATAGCAGTCCCTCCGAGAATCTGTTCGGCGCATATACACGCCCGACGCATAGTCCTTGCTCAGGGCACTCATTGTCGGAATCGACGGGGATGACACGCCGCCCTGTCCATCGTCCGAATGACATCGTGGCGGGCATCGGGCAGGTCAGACCGGTGCTTACATGCTTCGGAGCAGTCCAGGTAGAGATGAGCCCTATCCCGGCACACGCGCCCTTGCGCGGATCTTCACAGCAATCTGCATGCCGACGTGATCGGGCTGTTGCGCACAAACCCGTGGCACACCGGGACCGAACCCAGTAAGCCGAAACATTTACCCCGGCAACGGAACACCCAGCTCTGCATGACGCCCTTGCGTCACGCAGAGCGGTGGTGCGTCCCATCGTCCCGACGTATGAGTCCCCGATTCGCCACTACTGTTCAGCTGATGAAGGCATCCAGCTCCAGGCTGACCTCCACCCCGTCCTTCTCCACCACGATCCGCGGATGCTCCACACCGGTCGCTGCCAGGTACTCCCGCAGTGTCGACAACAACAGATCGCTGCGGCGTTCGATCTTCGACACCGCCGCCTGCTCGACCTGCTCGGCAATGGCGGTCTTCGCAGTCAACTGGGCGATCCGGTCGTTGCCGCGACGGAATGTGCGCTTGTCACTTATCATGCTCACCTCCGGTTTCCTCGATCTACCGCTCGATCGCCACGTCGGCGCGCGGGCCGACACAGGACGCCCCAACCTGTTCTTCCAACTCGTCTCGTCCCGCTACGAACACGCCTCACTGATCCTGACCAGCAATCTGCCCTTCAGCGGCCGGGGCGGAGCCTTCGGTGACCAGGCCGTCGCCGCAGCAATGATCGACCGGATCGTCCATCACGCCTATGTGCTCACCCTCAAAGGCGCCAGCTACCGACTGCGCGGCAGAAACGTCGACAGTCTTCCCAGCATCCGCACCACCACCGGAAACAACGGAGACTAAACTGCCCTCAACCGGTCACTTTTCGAGCACCGGAACCGTCCAACATTCGAGCGCCGTCAACAGTGGACAGCACCTCCCGGCAGAGGCTTGTCGACGCTGCCGTCATCCTTCGGGTACGTATCGAGCATCCGCGTTGTTACGACCATGACAAGTGTTTCAGGCCGAGGCGATCGGGCACCCGAGCACGAGATACCTCTGCGATGAAAGGCCCTGTTGTGAAAGCTGTCGTCTGGCACGACGTCGGTGACATCCGACTCGACGAGATCCCCATGCCCACCCTGCAAGAACCGACCGACGCCATCATCCGCGTCACCTCCAGCGCGATCTGCGGCACCGACCTGCACCTGGTCCGCGGCACCATGTCCGGCATGAAACCCGGCACCGTCCTCGGACACGAAGCCGTCGGAGTGGTCGAGGAGGTCGGCGAGGACGTACGCGGCTTCCGCCCCGGCGACCGCGTCGTGGTGTGCTCGACGATCTCCTGCGGCTACTGCTCGTACTGCCGCGCCGGATACTTCGCCCAATGCGATAACGCCAACCCCAACGGCTCCCAGGCCGGCACGAGCTTCTTCGGTGGCCCCGAAGCCACCGGCTCTGTCGACGGACTGCAAGCCGAATACGCTCGCATCCCCTACGCCACCACCACTTTGGTGAAGGTTCCCGACGAGGTCATCGACGAACAAGCCATCATGGTCTCCGACGTCCTGCCCACCGGTTGGTTCGGCGCCCGACTGGCGCAGGTCACCGAAGGCGATACCGTCCTGGTGCTCGGTGCCGGCGTCGTAGGCCAATGCGCCATCGCCTCCGCCAAGAGACAAGGTGCCGCACGCGTCCTGGTCGTCGACGGAATCGACTCGCGTCTCGAGATGGCCCGCGCCCAGAACGCAGAACCTGTCAACTTCAACATCGAGGATCCCGTCCAGACGGTGCTCGACCTGACCGGCGGCATCGGCGTCGACCGGGTCGTCGACGCCGTAGGTGTCGATGCTCAACGCCCCGAGACCGGCCCGGCGGCCGACGACTTACCAGTTCCGGCCGAAACCTTCGATGCCGAAAGACAACTCGCCGCACCACAGTCCTCGCCGGACGGAAACCTGTGGGTACCCGGCGATGCCCCCAGCCTCGCGTTGCGATGGGCGACCCAGTGCGTCGCCAAGGCCGGGAGCATCGGCATCATCGGCGTATACCCGCCGAACTTCGACCGATTCCCCCTCGGTGAGGTGACCAACCGGAATCTGACGGTGCAGGCCGGCAATTGCAACCATCGCCGCTATATCCCGAAGCTGTTGGGCATGGTCGCCTCCGGTGCGCTCGACCCCACCGCCTTCATCACTCAGGAAACTGCCCCACGCCACGCCCTCGATGCCTATCGCCGGTTCGACACTCGCGAAGAGGGCTGGATCAAGACGGTGCTCGACGTCGACTCCCCCTGAGGGCCGAAGTGCCGACATGAAGTGAGCGTACGGGAGCAGTGGCAGCATGGCCCCCCGCCAGGAAACCGAAAGTCATCGCCATAGCAATGGGCGATCCGCCCGAAGGATAAAGATCACCGAAAATACCGGCAGCGACGGTCCCCGCCGCATACAGACCCGGGAGCGGCATACCGTCCCGCCGGAGCACCTGACCATGACGGGTGATGCGGGGTCCACCGGTGGTACTCAACATTCCCGGATGTACGCGCAGTGCGTAATAGGGCGCCACCTCGACCGGCGACATCGCACGGCGCCCGAACTTCGGATCCTCCCCGCGCTTCGCGAAGTCGTTGTACTCCGCCACCGTCACCGCCAACCTCACGGCATCGATGTCCAACCGCTGTGCGAGCCGATCGAGGTCGGGTGAAGGATGCAACCAGTCCGGGTCGGGGTCGCCCGGAGCTGCCGACAGGACGGCCATCTGCGAACGCGCGGTGGCATCGAAGATCAGCCATGCCGGACCGAGGTTGGGTAATCCCGGCCCTCGAGTGTCGAAATTGCCGAATACCTTCGGAAAGTCGTTGTAGCGGGTGTGTTCGTTCAGGAACCGTTCACCCCGGGCATCGACGATCAGCGATGCGGCGTGAGTACGTATCGGCAGGCCCGCCTGCGCGACCGGTACGTCATGGTTCGTCACCGTCGGGTCGTAGGCGACGGCGGTACCGAAGTAGGACCGCATGTTCGCCACCGATGCACCGGCCTCCAGCGCCATCTGCAGTCCGTCCCCGGTATTCGTGGGGGCACTGACGGGCACGACGTCGTATCCGATGAAGCCCCGGACCGAATCGCGATCCCACTCGAAACCCCCGCTGGCCAGCACGACGGCCCGACGGGCAGCGACCGCGCCGCCACCGGTACGTACACCGACCACTTCTCCGTCGGCGAGGACCAGACCATCGGCCGGACTGGATGTCCGGACGGCCACCCCACGGTCCACAAGACCGCGGAGCAATCGCGCCACCAATGCGACACCCTTGACCCGCACATCGGTGGCCGTGCGCCGAGCGATCGACTCCGCCAATTCGTCGGGATCCTGCGGAGCCCGTTCCTCGGCGTGAGTGGTTCTTTCGCCCAGTATGTTCAACGTCGAACGGATGGGCAGGGCGTCGGCGTGATCGGGGAGTTCGTCCCGGACCGCGAACGGCAGGGCCTCGACGGCACGGCCACCCGCTGTCCGGCCCGGTAGATCTTCGAGGTGCAGGTAGTAGTCGGGGAAACCGGGGATCGCGGCCGTTTTCAGAGGAGTGTGCTCCTCCAGATAGGCCAGCATCTGCGGCGCGGTCTCCACGAAGACGTCGACCAGTGCGGGATCGGGAACGTGGTCGTCGCACAGTGCCCTGATATATGCGAGTGCGTCGGATCGTGAATCGGTCCCGCCCAGTTCTCCGAAATGACTGTTGGCCGGAATCCAAGCCGCACCGCCCGACAGCGCCGTCGTCCCGCCGAGCCGGTCGCTCTTCTCCAGCAACAACACCGACGCACCACCGTCGGCGGCGGTCACCGCAGCGACGAGACCGGCTGCGCCGCTTCCGACCACGACGACGTCGAACACCTCCTGCCACGGATGCCGTGCGGCGTCGTCGATCACCTGATTGCGCACGAGCCGACCTCCACTGCCGTCGAATTGCCGGTGCGCCCGAGGGCCGCCGACGCCCCGGCACGCCGGCCGAAGAACGTGCAATCCCCCAGTGAGGCACCACTCACGTAGCCGGTGGCGGGGATGCCGGAGGTGATCCGGCCGGCTGCATAGAGGCCGGGCACGGGTACACCCTCGCGGTCGAGCACCACTCCGTCCGGGGCGGTCCGGAGACCGCCGAGAGTGAAGGTACGGAATCGTCCGCGGGCATCGAGGGCCGCGAACGGTGGCCGGAGGGGTTCGAGCCACCGCCCGGCTTTTCCGAACTGTTCGTCGCGACCGGCTTCGGCCGCCCGGTTGTAGGCCGCCACGGTCTCGACGAGAGCACTCACCGGCAGACCGGCTTCCTCCGCGAGTTCCTCGACGGTTTCGGCGACGAAATCGGGTTGCACCGGCCCGCGGAATTCTTCTGCGGCGTCGAAGATCTTCTCGTCGAGGACGAGCCAGACCCGCCCGCCACGATGGAAGAGTCCGTGTTGTCCGACCCGGCCGAGATAGGCATCCTCGTTGATGAACCGCCGGCCTTCGGCATCGACGAGTATGCCCGGCTTGACCAGAGCGGGAGGAACCGAGAACGCAGCTTCGCCGGCATCCATGTGCACTGTCGCGGCGCCGACCGCCATCGCCGCTCGGAGCACGGATCCGTCGTTCTCCTCCACCCCGAGTTTGTCCGTACCGACCAGGGCCGGAGCATGCTCGGAGAGCAGTCGGTCGTCATGGACGAAGCCACCGGCTGCCAGTACCACCCCGCGACGCGCCGCCAGGTACATATCCTGTCCGAACCGGCGGGCGACCACTCCGACCACCGCACCATGATCGTCGACGACGAGGCGTCGCACGCGCGTGTTGTTGCTCTGCTCGACACCGAGTTCGGCTGCGCGGCGGGCGAGCACCTGCATGAGGAGGAACCCACCGGCACTTCCGTGGCGCGACGCCGTCGGTGCGGCGGGGCAGTGCCCGCGGGGTGCAGGCTTCGCGAGGTCGGCGAAGGGCGCCGCATCCTCTCCACCCGAGAACATCAACCCGTCGTCGTTCCACGGCTCCGCGGTAGGAGCCGACCAGAAGGACGGCTTGAACGGCACACCGCATTCGACCAGCCAGTCGTAGTGCGCCACACTGCCTTCGCAGTAGATCCGCACCTTCTCCTCGTCGGCGTGGGGACCACACGCCGCCAGGAGGAAGCGGGTCATCTGCTCCGGCGAGTCCTCGAATCCGCATGCCTTCTGCAGTGCCGTTCCGCCCCCGAGGTAGATGAGGCCCCCCGACATCGCCGAGGTGCCACCGGATTCGCCGGCGGCCTCGAGCGCGAGTACCTCGGCGCCGTCGGTGCGCGCCTCGATCGCTGCCGAGACGCCGGCGGCACCGCACCCGACGACGATCACGTCGACCTGTCGGTCCCACGCGACGATCTCGGACTCCTTCAGGGCTGCGAAGTCGTTCACCGGACTCCTTGTCTACGGATCGGTCGGTCTGGTCGGTCGGCGGATCAGTCGGAGGAGGGAAGAGGCTGCGGAGGGCGTTCCGGAAGAGTGCGGTCACCAAGACTCAGTGAACCCGGACCCGCGGAGGTGCACACGACCTCGAGGCCGGTCTCCTCGTCCCAGTAGCGTTTACCGATGATCGTGCCCTGGTCGTAGCCCGCAGCGGGTCCCGGGCGGGATTCGACCTCGCTGCCGGCGGCCAGCATCGCCGCTCCGCCGCACCGCAGATCGATATCGGACTGTGGCCCCTTGACCACCACGATCGACGTCGCGCACACCGCGCTGACGTAGCGCTGACCCGAACGAACCTGCATGTCGTACCTCCGATTCACGCCACGGATGTGGCAACTGGGCGGGTCAGGAATTCCATGACCACGCGCTCGAACTGCTCACGCTTCTCCGTCATCGCCCAATGGCCGCACCCCGAGAAGACGTGGAGCTCGACCTCGCGCATCTGACGCAGGGGAAGCCACGCCATCTCCAGCGGGGTCACCCGGTCGTCACGGCCCCAGGTGATCAAGGTCGGAGCTGCGATCTTGGGTACCTGGGCCCACAACGGGATCTCCTCGGTGGGGCGCTTGCTCTTGCCGCCGATGTGGGAGAAGAAGAGACGAAGCCACTCGATGGCTCCGGGCTCCATCGCGTTGCGCCACCGTTCCTCGATGAGTTCCTCGGTGATGAAAGCCTTGTCGCTGACCATCGTCTTCATCCATGCGACCAGCCGTTCGCGCGTGGGGTCGTGAGCGAACTCGACCAGACGAGAGAGCCCTTCGGGCGGGGACGGTGCCGAGATCGCGGCGCCGACGCCGCCTGGCCCCATCAGCACCAGCTTGTCGAGACGGTCGGGATGATCGAGTGCGAAGCGGGCCGCAACGCTGCCGCCCATCGAGTTGCCCAGGACATGCGCCTTCTCCACGCCCAGGTCGTCGAGGAGGGCAGCGATCGCGTCCGACGAGATCCGGTGATAGGGGCGATCCATCTCCGGGCGCGGACTTCGGCCGAAACCGGGCTGGTCGGGGATGACAGTGCGGAAGTGCTGCGAGAACAGCGGGAGGTTGGCGCCGAAATTGCCCCATCCCGAGACGCCGGGCCCGGAACCGTGCAGCATGACGAGAGTCTCTCCCTCGCCGGCGATGTGGTAGCTCAGCGGAGTGACGCCGTCGAACGTGCGTCGTGTCCCCTCACGGGTCGTATCCACCGTGTGCAGCATCTGGTCTCCTATCGGGGTGACGAACGGGTCAGGGAGCGGTCGAATCCGCGGCGACGACCGGAAGCAGTACCGCCGAGGCCGCCACTCCCCCGGAACGGACGGTCTGGGTGCGCACCGCGCCATCGACACCCCCGACGATCGGATGGCGTGGTGACGAACTGCCTGCGATGTGCACGCGGATGCGATGACCCGTCCGGAAACGCTGTGCGGTAGCTCCGAGGCCGATCCGCAACGGAGCGTCCGGTGTCGCGGTGCCCGCGGGAACGTGCAGGTAGCCGTCGCAGACGTTGTAACTGCGACCGTCCGGATGGACGTCGCTGAGGGTGATCGAATAGTCGGCCTCCACGGCACTACCGTCCACCCACAGTTCGGCTTCGACCCAGCCGATGACGTCCAGATCCTCGGTGAGTTCGGGACCGGTGAAGACCACCACGTCGTCCCGTCGCTGCACCTCGGTCTGCTCGACCGGGCCGGCCGGGCAGACCGCTTCGGGGGTCATGTGGGCGCCGCCGAGCGTGGGCACGGGATTCTCCGGGTCGTGCCTCCAGCTGTCGGAGACCTCCACCGCAGGTACTTCCCAGGACAGGCTGCCGTCCTGCCGGGTCGCGGTGCCGTTGCCGGCCAGGTGCAGACGGCGTACCTGCGCCTCGGCCGGGGGCCACTGCGGATAGTCGCGCCAGACGTTCTCCCCCATCATGAACAGCCGAACGCGCTCCGGATACGGCCACGCCGCAGGCTCACCGGCCAGAACGCTACGGAAGAAACGGATCTGGAGGTTGTCCATGTCGAACATCGCGCCTGTACCGAAGTAGAGGTCGCCGATCTTCAACTGGCCCAGGGTGCTGCCCCGCGGAACGCGGTGCGCCCACGGGCCCATGAGCAGGAACTGCTGGTCGCGTACCGATTCGGGGGCACGTGTGGTCATGCCCTCGAAATTGCGCAGGGTGCCCACGTGCGCCTGGTCGAACCACGAGCTGAGGTGCAGAACCGGCATTTCGACATCCGGGTAGCAGGACTCCACCGACAAGGAGGTCCAGATCTCGGAGGCGGGATCGTTCGCGGCGGCCCAGTCGAAGAAGAACGGGGCGATGTCCCCGAGAACCGTCTCGCGCAGCTTCTCGACGGGCGCGGTGCGCGCCCAGGGAGCCAGATCGTTGACGGCTTCCCGTGCCTCGCGTGCGGCGGAGGGACGCAACTCGCCGCGTTTGATCATCCGGTGTGCGATGCCACCGCCGAGGGCATTGAGCGAGACACCCAGCAGAGCACCGAGTTCGAAGGCGCCGCCACGATAGCTGCGTCCCTCGTAGTAATCGCTGCTGGCCTGGAACGGAGCGAGGGCCATCAGTCCATCGGGTGAGCGTTTGGCAGCCTGCCACGCAGCGGCGGCCATGTACGAGCTGCCGTACATGCCGACAGCCCCGTTGCACCAACTCTGTTCGCGCACCCATGCCACCGAGTCCTCGCCGTCCTGGGCTTCGGCGGTGAAAGGGTAGAAGTCGCCGTCGGAACGCCCGCGCCCGCGAACGTCCTGGACGACGACCGCGAAGCCGGCGGAGGCCGCCTTGATCGGGTCGAGCACCACCCAGAGACCGGGATCGAAGTCCTTGCTGTACGGCGTGCGCTGGAGCAGTGCCGGGAAAGGGCCCTCGGCTGCGGGGCGGTAGAGATCGGCCCGCAGGATCGTGCCGTCTCGCATCGGCACTTCGATGTTCCGCTGGACGATCAGATCCGAACTGTACGTTCCCATACGAGCGAACTTAGAAGTCGCGGCGGGCGGCCGACAGAGTTCTGTGCCGGGGGATGGGACCGGATTCTGCCGTCACCACGGATCCAGAACATTTCGCGACGCCTCAGACGAAACCACCGTCGAGACGCAGCACTGCCCCTGTGGCGAAGCTCGACGCGTCACTGGCGTAATACAGTGCTGCACCGACAATCTCCTCCGGACGACCGCCGCGCTGCAGGGCCATCGTCCGTTGTGCCCGCTCCTCGAACTCCTCCATGTCCCACGCCTCGGACACTTCCGTCAGGAACGGCCCGCACAGGATCGCGTTCACCCGGACGGTCGGGCCGAAGGCGTGGGCGAGACCCTCTGTCACAGCGTTCAATCCGGCTTTCGCGGCCGCATAGGGCAGAGCATGTGGTCTCGGCTTGATCGACTGGGTCGAGGTGATGTTGACGATCGAACCACCTCGGCCTTCGGCCATTCTGGTACCGGCCAGCACCGACAAGCGGAAAGGACCCCGCAGATTGACGCCGATCACCTTGTCGAACAGGGCTTCCTCGACCTTGTCCAGACTCGGATACAACGGCGAGAGTCCCGCGTTGTTCACCAGCACGTCGAGTTGGCCGAACCGCTCGTGCACCGTCTCCATCAGGTCGTCGCACTGCGACCAGTCGCTCACGTTGCAGGCATACGCACCTGCGTCGACTCCGTAGCTCTCGCGCAACTCCGCCGCGACCTCCTCGCACGCGGCAGACTTGCGACTGGCGACGATCACGTTCGCGCCACGAGCCGCGAAGGCATGGGCCATCTGCAGGCCGAGGCCGCGCGTACCTCCCGTGATCAACACCGCCTTGCCGCGGACGTCGAACAGCGGGTCGGTGGGGACGTGCGGAGAGGTGGTGGTCACGAGACGATTCTTTCTGCGCGGTGGAACAGGGCTTGGCTCATCCGATGCAACCGTGCGCCGACGACGGGGTCGGCCAGTCCCGCGCACGAACGCGCGTGGGTCCCTTCGAGGATGACGCCGATCTTGAAACAGGCGAGTACGATGTACCAATCCACAGCACTCACGTCGAGTTCGCTGGTGGCGGCGTACCTTTCCACCAGTTCATCGGCCCGGGGAAGCCCGTCGGTGAGGTAGATAGGACCGGCCGTTCCGATCGGTTCGCCGGTAGACGGCCAGGTCGCCAGGAACCGGCCCAGGTCGAGAAGTGGATCACCGATAGTGGCCATTTCCCAGTCCACCACCGCGAGGACACGGGCATCCCGCTCCGAGAAGATCAGGTTGGCGAGATGATAATCGCCGTGCATGATGCCGGGCCTGAAGGTGGCCGGCCGCCGAGCTCGTAGCCATTCCACGATGCGCTCGAGACCTGGAAGCTCCACACCCTCGTAACCGTCCAGGGCGCCGAACGATTCGAGTTCCCGCAACCATCGAGGTACCTGGCGTTCCAGGAAGCCGTCGGGCTTTCCGAATTCTCCGAGGCCGATGCTGCGATAGTCGAGGTTTCCCATCGTGGCGAGGACATCCATCGCATGGAACGCGATATCGCGCCTCAGATTCCGATCATCGGCGAATCGGCGTGGGAGAGTGACGGCGGGGTTGAATCCGTCGACCATCTCCATGACGTAGAAGACCCACCCCGTGACACTCTCGTCGATGCAAGCCGTGACGAGCCCGGCGTGCGGGACGGCGCTTCCGGCCAGCGCGCCGAGGATCTCGACCTCTCGACGGAGCACCGCATTGCTGCTCGCGCGCAGGTGCAAGGGCGGGCGTCGAAGCACCAGATCACGATCTGCGTGCGTGTACCGGATGAGGATGTTCTGGGTACCCCCGGCGAGCACGTCGACGGGACTTCCCGGGTCGGGTCCGATCTCCCGGCTGCGGAGCCACTGCGCGAGCCGATCCCAGTCCGCGAGACGGGGATCGGGCTCGCCGGTCGCGGTCGCCACCGCGCCGCACGACAGTCCGGTCCCACTCACGTCGCAGCCCTGTCCACCATGTGCCTCGCAGCGAGGTACCCGAAGACCATCGACGAACCGATCGGGGCGCCGGGACCGGGATAACAGGACCCCGTCCACGAGGCCATGATGTTCCCGGCCGCGTACAACCCGGGGATCGGCGTACCGGATTCGTCGAGAACCCGCGCATGCGGGTCGGCGCGCAGACCACCCTTCGTACCCAGATCGCTGAGGATCATGGGCAGGGCATAGAAGGGCCCCTTCTTCAACGGCGCGAGCGCCGGATTCGGGTCGACCTCCGGATCGCCGAAGAACAGGTCGAATGCGTTGCCACCCCGACCGAAATCCTCGTCCACGCCGGTCTCGGCGAACCGGTTGAACCGCTCCACCGTCTCCACCAGGTTGTCACCCGGAATACCCAGGGCCGCAGCCAGCTTCTCCAAATCCTCGCCACAGTACGCGAAACCGCCGGAGAGCCACTCCTCCGGGACAGGGGCACGCGGCGGCTCACCGTTGAGCCCGTAGCGATCGACGTACGCCTGATCGACGATGAACCAGGCCGGCAAGGTCAGGGTGCCGTCGAGAACCCTGGTGCGGAATGCCCGGCCGATGCGGTCGTAGGGAAGCGATTCGTTGCAGAAGCGGCGACCGTCCTGATCGACGACGATCGAGCCGGGGTGGCCCCGCTCACGTACCCGGAAGGACGGGCCCAGCGGAGTCCGGAAGGCCGGAGTCCACCAGGCTTCGTGCAGCAGGTCGGCACCGGCACCGATGCGGCGGGCCTCCGCCAGCACTTCACCGGTGCTCCCAGGAGCGCCCATCTGCCAACCGGATTCGACGGGGTGACCTTCCTGTTTCCGCATCTCGATGTCGTGGTCGAATCCACCGGCGGCCAGCAGAACGCCGCCGCGGGCACGGACGTGCACGTCACCCTCGGGTCCCCCGAGTCGGGCTCCGACGACGGCGCCTTCGCGGGTTTCGAGCTCGACCAGAGGTGACTCCAGTTCGATCCGGACACCGGCACGCACACACGCCTGGATGAGACGTCCCAGCAGCGCACGACCACCCTCGACCCGGCTGCCCGTGTCGTGGCCGCCGCGGATCAACGGCAGTTCCGGCCGGATCAAGTGGATCAGGTCGCCAAGCACCCAGGCGGGCAGCGGCTTCGGGAAGATCGCGCGTCCCTGAGGCTTGTAACCCGGTGCATCCGGGTAGTAGTCGGGAAAGGCGCGCCAGTAGAAGTCGAGGGAATGGTCCTGGAGCAGGAAGTCGATCATCTCCGGCGCGGCATCGAGATATGCCGTGCGCAGATCTGCGAACCCGGTGTCGTCCGTCGTCGCGGCGACGTAGGCACCGACCTCCTCACGCGAATCGGAGAAGGCGGCGGCGGAGATCTTGTTCAGCGGCAACCACAGTCCTGCTCCGGCGTAGGCGGCTGTACCTCCGAGATACTCGGTCTTCTCCGCAAGGATCACGTCGAGACCGAGGGTAGCGGCGGTGAGAGCACCTGTCAGTGCGCCCGCACCGCCGCCGACCACGAGGACATCGCACTCGAGCGACGGCGTCATGCACTCACCTTTCTGTGCCCCCAATAACTGGTGGCAGTGGTTTCGTAGGTCGGTGTCCCGGGCTCGATCAGCCGCCCTTCGCAACCCACCTCGACGGTGAAACCATCGGGGGTCATGGAATAGAACGAGATCATCCCGTCGTTGCTGTGCCGGCCGAGCGTGAGACGCTGCGGTATCCCCGAAGCAAGCGCGCGGTCGTAGGCGCGGCCGACGTCGTCGATCGAACCGACCTCCACCATGAAGTGGATCAATTGGGCGGGTGCCGGCCGCTTCATCAGCGCCACCGTGTGATGGCGTCGATTGCATCCCAGGAAGGTGATCCTCTCGTCTCCGCGTCTGCCGTCCGGCCCCATCGCCCGCATGGTGTTGCGATCGACGAAACCGAGGGCGTCCCGGTAGAACTCGAGCGCCTCGTCCGCCTGCGGTCCCCCGAAGACGACATGTCCCATCCCGAGGTCGCCGGTGACGAACTCCCGCACGTGACGGGTCTCGAGGGGGTCGTGCACCAGCGACGGACCACTGTAGAACTCCAGCGGTATTCCGAACGGATCGTTCAGCAGCCGCAGGTCGCGTACTCTGCGCGCGTCGCATTCGGCGGATGATGCCGTGCGAACGTCGATTCCGCGAGACTGCAGGGTTGCGGTCAGGGAATCGAGTTCGGCACGGTTCTCCACTTCGAATCCGACTCCCGAGACACCGCTCGACTCGCCGGGGACGATCTCGAGCCGGACGGCGTGTTCGTCCATCCGGAGGGCGACCCCGCCCTGGGGAGACCGCTCGGCGGTCATCCCCAGGACGTGGGTCCCGAACCGTGTCCACGCGTCGACGTCGACCGAGGTCAGACGGAGGTAGCCGAGCGAGTGGATCGTCATCGGGGTTTTCCCGTCACCGCGCGAGGGTCTGCATGGCGTCGTGGAACCACTCGCAGTCACGCGGGAAGTCGGCCGGGTCGAGGGGCTCGCGGAGTTCTTCGACGCTGGGTCCGACGCGCTCGGCGATCTTGTCCAGTGCCGCCAGGTCGAATCCGTACAGGTTGGCACAGGTCTCACCGAGCAGACGGCGTGCCTCCGCCTCCGAGGTGCCCTGGAGGGCGACGCGCAGATGCTGGCGAGTGTAGGGGGCGGTGCCCTCCCGGTGAGGGTAGTCGCTGCCCCACATGACGTTGCCCGCTCCGAGGCCGAGGGCGGGCTGGACCTCACCCGGACGGATGGTGCTGGCACCGACGAAGCAGTTGCGTTCGAAGTACTCGCTCGGCCGCAGCGAGAGCTTGTCGTAGGCCTGCTTGACGAACATCTCGAGCCACGGGCGGTCGGCGAGCGCCGAGAACTGGATCTCGAGCTTCTGCAGGGTCTCCACGACCCACTTCACACCCTGTTCGGTCATCGAGTACTTCAGGTTGGGGAACCGCTCGAAGACGCCGCCGATCAACATGTGCGACAGGGTGCGGTTGGTGAAGAGCCCGAACTCGTAGAGCATGACCGCGGAAGTTGCCGGGTCCTCGGGGTATTCGGGCTCACCGCTGCCGCTGTGGGTACCGACCACGAGGCCGGTCTCCTGGCACGCACGCCAGACAGGGTCGTAGTGGCCGGTGTAGTGCGGCAGGGCCGTCGGATGGTTCGGCGGGCTGGCGGGAATGACCACACCGCCGATGACACCCGTCTCGGCAGCCCAGTAGATCTCCTTGACCGCGTCCTCGACCTGGTGAGGGAACACCTGGATCATGCCACGGCGCTGCACCGGCAGCTCCGAGCAGAAGTCGACGAGCCAGCGGTTGTGGGCCTGGATTCCGGCCCAGCGCTTGTCGTAGTCCTCCTTGTTGGAGGGCAGCGGAACGACGTTGACGATCGAGGGAAAGAACGGCGGGATGGTGTTGGGGAAGATCACCTCACCGACGACGCCGTCCTCTTCCATATGGGTGCGGCGGAGTTCGCTGTCCCAGTTCCGGGCGGCGGTGTCGTTGACCAGATCGTCCCAGGGGCTGGAATATGCCTTCGCCCACTCGTCGAACTCCTCGTGCCAGCTCGAAGCAAGGTAATTCTTGTAATCCCAGAGATCTGCTCCGGCGTGCGTGTCGGCCGAAACGATGGTGTAGTTCTTCTTTTCGCTCATTACTATCGGTCCTTCTGCTCAGACTACGGATTCGCTCGGACCCAGCCCCATGGCGTTGTGGGCCCAGCTGTGCAGGGTGCGTTCGTTGGTGTTCACGGTGTGGTGCTTGGCCGCGTGAGCGTCACGCCAGATGCGTTGCATCGGATGGGTGTCGCTGATGACTGCGGCGCCGGCCCGGTCGAAGACGTCGTCGATGACGGATACGCACCGCACCGTACCCAGGACCTGGTCGCGACGGGCGGTGGAACGCTGGTCCATCGTCGGCAGTTCGCCGGCCACCAGCGTGGCGTGGATGCCGGAGATGTTGCCGAGCAGCTGTCGGCGGCAGGCATCGATCGTGCTCGCAGCGGCACCGAGGGCGGCCACCGAGTAGGGGTCCGCGTCGAGCATCTTGCCGTGAGCCCGGCTGACCCGCGTGCTCTGGTAGTCGATCGCGATGTCCAAAAGGCCCTGCGCCATACCGATGACCGGAGCCGTGATGACACTGGGGAACATGGTCGCAAAGGGCATGCCGTAGAGCGCGGCGGTGTTGCTCGCGCGCCCCGGTGCGTCGTTCGAGTAGACCTGAGTGCGGGTCAGCGCGCGATGCGACGGCACGAAGGCGCCCTCGATCACGATGTCGTTGCTGCCGGTTCCTCGCAGACCCACTGTGCGCCAGACGTCTTCGACCATATAGTCGGTTCGCGGAACCACCACGTTGTATGTCGTCGGGGGTCCACCCTCGTTCATCTGCAGCGCGCCCAGGATGGCCCATTGACAATGGTCGCTACCCGAGGAGAAGCTCCAACGGCCCGTGAGTTCGAATCCTCCCGGAACCGGCGTGAGTTTGCCCCCGGGCATATATGACGAGCTGACCCAGGCATCGGGGTTCTCGTCCCAGATCTCGTGCTGCAGCCTGTCTTCGAAGAGCGCGAGCTGCCAGTTGTGGACTCCGACGACGCCGGTCACCCATGCAGTCGAACCACAGTGCTCGGCGATCGAGAGCACTGCCTCGTAGAACGCCACCGGGTCGGCTTCGTAACCACCGAAGGCCTTGGGCTGCAGCAGGCGCATCACGCCGGTGTCCGTGAGCTCCTTGACCGTGGCGTCCGGGACGCGACGATCGGCCTCGGCCTGGGCGGCACGTTCACCGATGCCGGGAAGCAGCTCGTTCACGGCCTCGAGCACGGTGGCTACAGCAGCCTCGTGACCGACTCCTGAACCTGGATGCGGGTCGCCTCTCCTTGGCATCTTTCCTCCTCTGTTCCGGGCTGCGCGATATCTGGACAGTAAGCGCAGTCACGGGGGGTGGAGGAGAGGAAGGTGCCACTGGATGAGATCCGGTTCACACGAAATCGAGAATCGGACCAATTATACGAAAACAACTACGGTGCAATAGGAACGAGCTCGATCACACCCACTCGATGACCGAATCGAGCGCCATCGCGTAGTGCGTTTCCACGTACTGGGCGAGATCGGCCATGTGCCGGGTCATGAGCTGCTCGGCAAGGGGGCCGTCACCTGCCGCAACAGCCTCTGCGATGGCCCGGTGTTCGGCGTGGATCTCGGGCCGGTCCGCCGGCTCCGTACTGGGCCCTTCGGCGCGAATGAACTCCCGGTAGATCTGGCCGACTGCGCGTGCGAAGAGACTGAGCACCGGATTGGTGACCGAGTAACACGCGATCAGATCATGAAAGCTGCGCGCCTGCGCACGGAAGTCGGCGCCGGGAGCGGGATCTCGTGCGGTGACATCCAGAAGTTCCTTACGGGCCTCCGGGGACCCTCCGGTCGCCAGTTCTCGCACCAGAATCGGCTCGAGGGCCTGTCGTGCTCCGATGATGTGCCGGTACGTGACGCCCATGATCTGGCAGTACAGGCGGATCACCGAACTGAATTCCGCACCCTCGCGGTCGTTGACGACCGGCCCTCCGTTGGGGCCCGGCCTCACCTTGATCAGACCGATCGACTCGAGCATGCGCAGAGCCTCCCGGACGGAGGCATAGCCGACCCCGTAATGCTCGGCCATGGAAGCCACCGCAGGAAGCCGGTCGCCGGCGCCGAGACCCGATTCCACGATGTCGGCCACCACCTGACGCGCGGTGTACTCCGACATCTTCTGCGGACGCCGCAGCGGCGCGGCAGGGCCCGACTCACCACGAACCGGCTTCCCCACGGTGCGCTTCTTCGACTCTTCAGCAGGCATCTCTCTCCTCTGATCGCTCGAGCGACCAGGGCGAGGTTCAGGCCTGCAAGGAGTCGAGAACCTCTGCGGTGTGCTGTCCGAGAGTCGGTCCGGGGCCGGTCTTTCGACCCGGCGTCTCGGACAACCTCACGGTCAAGCCCACTTCCCTGATGTAGCCCCAGTCCGCGTGCTCTAGGTGTTCGAAAACGTGACCCGACGCCACAGCCCATTCCTGCCAGAAGAACTCCGGCATGAAGGGCGTGTCCCGCGCCACCTCGTTGGCGATCCTATGCGAGTCGAGCCATGCCGTTGCAGAGGTCGTGTCGAGAGTGGACAGATATGTCTCCAGGGAGACTCCCAGAGCCTCCACACAACGCAGACCACCGAGATCGACGCCGGCGGACTGCAACGCCTCCCGCAGACGGTCCTGTGCACGTTTCCCCACCGCCGCGACGCAGACCCACCCATCAGTGGTCTCGAACAGGCGATAGGTCGGCGACAATCCCAGTTGGCGGGCGTCGAGCCTGGCGGTGTCCAGCGGTTTGTGATCACCGTCGGTCATGTGCTCACTCACCGCGAACAAGCTGGCGTGCAACTGCGGAGCCAGAACGAACTGGCCCTCCCCGGTGCGGGCCCGATGTTCGAGCGCCATCAGGATGCCGGTGGCGCCCAGGAAACCGCCGTAGTAATCCTCGCTCGCCCGGGCGCGGCGCACGGGTTTGTTGCCCGTGCCCGAGGCGATGTACATGAGCCCGGTCAGCGCCGAGAGCAGCGGTGCGAAGCTCTTCTCCATCGCCCACGGACCGTCTGCACCCCAGCCCGGCTGGTAGCAGTAGATGAGGTCGGGCTTGAGCCGGCGCAGCGTCTCGTAGTCGACTCCCAGCTTCTCGGCCTTGCCCGGCCGCTGATTGTGAACGACCACGTCGGCGGTCTGCAGCAGACGCAGGAAGTGACCCTTGCCCTCCTCCGTCGTGAGGTCGAGCACGATGGCTCGCTTGCCGCGCTGACACGCCTCGAACGGGTCGGGTAGCGAGCGCATCGTGTCACCGATCGGCGGTTCGATCTTGATCACGTCCGCGCCGAGGTCGGACAGGTATTTCGCTCCGTAGGCCGCCGCCATGAACTGGCTCAGGTCGAGAACACGAAGACCCGACAACGGATGGTCCAGGCTCTGCCCCGGCTCCTCGACCTTCGGCTCGCGAGCGAGCAACTCGGCCAGCTTCTCCTGGTCCCGGCCGACGGTAGGTGCGGGAGCAGGAAGTTCGGGCACGGCGGTGGAGAACTTGATGACCGGTGCGACCTGCCGCAACGTCCCGTACTCGTCGTCGGGCATGGACATCACCAGACCGGCGTGGCTCACCTGCTCGTGTTCGAGAATCTCTCCGGGGCGCAGCACGGGCACGACGGCCACGTCGCGCGCGCGGAGGAGCTCGAGCCATTCGTCACGTGGACGGGTCTTCCAGATCTTCGGCACTTCCTGGCGGGCGATGCGGAACTCCTCCTCGTCGAGGGGTACCGCCATCTCGACCTTGCCAGTGACCGTGCGGAAATGCTCCCCTACGCCGAGCACTTCCATAGCGGCCTTGAAGGCCCCGTTTCCACCGGTGTGGATCATGAGGTATTCGCCGTCACCGCATTCGAACAGGTCGATGAGCACCCGACGGTGACCGAAATGGCCCTTCTCCTCGGTGTCGAGGTAGGACTCGTCCTTCGAGGTGAACCACCAGTTCATCGGTGCCTGACCCAGCACGCCATCGAGGATCGAGACGTCCACGCGCTGCCCGCGCCCGGTGATACGGCGGGCGCGCAAACCGGCGAGGATGCCGATGGCACCGAGGAAGCCCGTCGTGTATCCGATGCTGGGATGCCCCAGGAAGATCGGGCCCTTCCGGTGTCCCGGCTGCTCGGCCATGAAGCCCATCCGGGCGGCGACCAGCGCCTCGTAACCAGGCCGGTCCTGCCACGGGCCGGACCGACCGTATCCCGTGGTGGACAGGTGCAACAGCCGCGGGTTGAGAACGCGGAGATCGTCGTAGTCGAGTCCGAGTTCCTTGCTCCGCGTCACACCGTACGACTCGATGAAGACGTCGGCGCGGCGGAGAAGTTGACGCAAGGTCTCGGCGTCGGCAGGGTTTTCGGGATCGAGCACGATGCTCCACTTGCCGCGATCCCACATCTTACGTTCCGGAGCGGTGGTGTCGGTGCCACCGCCCGGCCGCTCGACCTTCACGACATGCGCGCCATAGTCAGCCAACAGTAGCGAGGTGATGGAGGACGGCATCCCCCATGAGGCATCGATGACGAGCAGTCCGTCGAGCGGCCCGGGCATGTGAGTACTCCCCTCTTACTTCGAAACCAAGGTCGGGATATGCGCTTCGCGCGCCCAATCCGGGATCTCCGGAACCTTCCAGTCGAACATCTTCTCTGCGTTCTTGTAGAGAATCATCTCCGCTTCGTCGTCCGGGATGTCGGCGAAGAGTTCCTCGACCTTCGGCTGGGTCTCGTCCCAGATGCAGTTGGCGTGCGGGTAGTCGCATTCCCAGAAGATCTTGTCGAGACCGATCTCGTGACGATTGGCGAGGCCGTACGGCTCGTCGATCATGCAGAACCACATGTTGCGCTTGCAGATCTGCGAGGGCGTGAGGCTCTGATCGAGGTCACCCCAGTACTTGTGCAGGCCGTACTGACGATCCGCGCGCTCGAGAGTGACAGGAACCCAGCCGATTCCACCCTCGGAGTACACGAGCTTGATCTTCGGGTACTTGCGGGCCACCGGCCCGTACATCATGCCGACTGCGTGGGTGATGGTCTGCGTCATGCTCAGTGCGATCTCCAGCGCAGCCGACGACTCCGGCGGGCGGTACGCCTTCCAGCCACTGGATGCGATGTGCATGCAGACCGGAATTCCCTCGGACTCGCAGATCTCCCAGATCGGGTTCCAGTAATCCGAGTAGTAGGACGGCAGACCGAGGTTGCTGGTCTCCTCCGGGATGGTGATCGCCCGGAAGCCGCGTTCGAGATTGCGCTTGATCTCCTTGACCGCGGCTTCGACGTCCCAGAGCTGGATGATCGCCATCGGCACGTACATCTCGGGCGCGACGAGGTGCCAGTCGTACATGAAGTCGTTCCAGGCCTTCACGCAGTAGTCTGCGAGTTCCTTGTCCTGGAAGTTGATGAACAGAGCACCACCGAAACGCGGAAGGGTCGGAAAGCTGAGGCTCGACATGATGCCGGCCCGCTCGAAGTCCGTCTTACGAGCAGCAGCGTCGTAGCAACCCGGGATCATGTCCTCGAATCGCATGGGCTCCCTGCCCCACTCCTCCTGCGGCTTGCCGGCGACAGCGTTGAGGCCCAGGTAGGTGTGGCGGGTGTCCTCGTACATCCAGAACTCTGCACCGTTCTCGTCCTCGAGAACGCGTGGGGCGCGGTCCTTGAACCGCGCGGGAACCCGCGAAGTCCAGGTGTCGCGCGGTTCGACGATATGATCGTCGACGCTGAAGAGTTTGCGCATTGACCTTCCTTCTTCCTTGGTTGGTTTCGGAACTAGTTGGCTCGATGAGATTGTGCGGCCGCGAGTTCCGCTGCCAAGTCGTGGAGCCCGAGCTCGGTGAGCACGCCGACGGTGTCGGCGCCGAGTTCCGGTGCTGCGGTGAGTCCTGCGCCCCGCTCCCGGCGCCGACGGGCCATGACCTCGGTGCCCGGATGGGCGCCGTCGACGGGGACGACCGCGACGGGGCTCAGCGGGAGGGCGTACGAATCTCGGGGTAGCGGGACCGTGGTGCTCACTCCGAGATGACGGGCGTGATCGGTGTCCACGGCCTCACGAACGGTACGCACCATCGCGGCGGGTATACCCGCTTCGGCGAACAGGGTCTCCCACTCGTATGCCGGACGTGTCGCGAGAGAAGCTGCGATCACTGCGGTTTCGTCGTCGCGACCGGCGCCGTAGTCGGCACCCCGCTCCCATGATCCGCTGGCGCGGTAGGACTCCGGAAGTCCCACGAGGTCGACGAACCGTTCCCAGTACTTGCGTTCGATGGGGCACACCAGCAGAACCCGGCCGTCGCTGCACGCGTACATCCGGTAACGCGAACCCATCGCTTGGAAGGCCGGCCGGGACGGCAGGTCGTTGAGACCCGCCTGCGCCTCACGCCACATCCACGACAGTGCCGCCTCCCAGATGGAGACGCTGACGACCTGGCCGGGCTCTCCACGCAGTCGCCGCAGGAGAGCCGCCTGGATTCCCAGAGCCGCCCACAGGCCGGCGAGGGCGGTGCCGTGTGCCTGATAGGAGGCAGGCACACGGGGCATCCCGTCGTGCCATTCGATCTCGACGAGTCCCGCCATGACGTCGGGCTGCAGGCCGTGGGCCGGCATCGCGGACCACGGTCCGTCGTCGCCGTATCCGGTCACAGAGCAGTACACCAGGCCCGGATCGATGGCGAGCAATGTCTCCGCGTCCAGACCGCGCTTGCGCGCGTCCTCCGGCCGTGCACCCACGATCACGACGTCGGCCCACCGTGTGAGTGCGTCGACCACGAGCGGCCATGCGGCGGAACGCCGGTCGAGCGTCATGCTCCGGGTACCGGCATTGAGCGCATAGTGCACATCGGAGGCGCCGGCGAACGGATTTCCCACCTGACGGTTGCCGTCACCTCCACGCGGGTTCTCTACCTTGACCACGTCGGCACCGAGGTGGACCAGGGCCCGACTTGCCATCGGACCGCTGAAATGCGTGGAGAAATCGACTATCCGAGGCCAACCACGCCCGGTGCTCCCGGGTGCGGAGTGGGTGGATCGCAGACCTTCGGAGGACATCCCGATCCCCCTTCCTTCATTCGCCGAGATCGGATGTGCTTCGGACACAGGTGAGTTGTATCAGTGGGAGAAGGGCGGTTTCACCAGCTTCGTCCCATCTCGTGAAATCGGGTTTCACGACGTCGGGTCCGACCGACCGGGACGCGCAACGAGGACGACCCCGAACACGTGCGTGACCAGGGTCGTCTCCGAGGCGCCCGTCAGTTCGTCATGAATGCCTCGTCGAGCAGGATGATTCCGTCGACGGTGGGCTGGGCACCGTAGACGTCGGGTGCCCACGCGACGAAGTTGATTCCGGCTCCCCACAGAAGCAGCGGCTGATCGGTGTTGACGAGGTTCTGCACCTCACTGATCGCGGCGCGCTTGGCTTCGTCGTCCGGGGCGGACACGACCCGGGCGAGCAGTTGATCCATCTCCGGGTCGGCGTACCCGAGGATGTTGTTGGTGGACTCGCTGTGCAGTGCACTGAACAGCCGGATCTCGGGGTCGATGTCCGAGACTGTGTACGACCCGAAGCTCATGTCGAAGTCGCGGTCCACATAACGTCGTTTGACCAGATCGGTGGTGCTGCTGGCGTATTCCACCGAGGTGTCGAATCCGACCGCGTTCATCTGCGCCTGGACGGCCAGTGCGAGCTCCTGCGAGTCAGGGTTGTTGACGCTGAGGAAGGTGATCCTGCCGTCGTACCCGTCGGCCTTCGCCTCGTCGAGCAGTTGCCGCGCCTTGTCTGCCGACGGGGTGATCCCGGTGGTCTCACCGTGCCACGCAGACCACGGCTGGAACAGGTCGGTACCGGGAAGGCCCTCACCTTCGCGTACCCGCTGGTCGATCACCTCCGGGTCGACGGCATAGGCGATCGCCTGGCGAACGCGCGGATCCGCAGCCGGCCGGCCTTCGGCGGAGTTGAGCTGTCCGACCATTTTCAGATTCGCAGCCTCGGCGTAGCCCGGGAACTCTTCGAGCGCAACGTTCACGGTTTCGGCGTTGCCGAGATAGGCCATGTCGATGCCGTCGGTCCTCAATGCATCGACCTTGGGCTGATCGCCGGCGATGGCAACGAATTTGAGTCCGTCGAGGTGGGGCGCTCCACCCCAGTAATCCGGGCGGGCCTTCAGTTGCAGCTCCTGCTGGGGCTGCAGGCTGACGACGGTGAAGGGTCCGGCACCGATCGGAGTGAAGGTGTCGCCCTGCTGGGAACTCGGCGCGACGATCATGCCGTGGCCGTACGAGAGCATGGCGGGGAAGGTGCGCCACGGCTGGTCGAGGGTGAACACGACGGTCGACGGATCGGCGGCCTCGATCCCGGTCACGACCTTCTGGAAGAGCTGGGAGTGGGCGCCCTTCAAGCGGTTGTACCGCTCGATGCTGGCGACGACGGCGTCGGCGTCGAGTGGGGTTCCGTCGCTGAAAGTGACACCGTCACGCAGTTTCAGGGTCCAGCTCAGCTGGTCGTCGCTCTCCTCGATCGACTGTGCGAGTTGCGGCTGGAAGCTCTGCGACTCGATGTCGTACCTCACCAGCACGTCGTACACCGCGGCCATCTCGGTGCCGCCGGTCGGGCCGGTGACCTGTGTCATCGTCGGGTCGAGGTTGGTGACCGGTGCGAGTCCGGCGAAGATGAGCGTTCCGCCCTTCACCGGCGGCCCACCGTCCCCCTGGTCGCCGACGATGCCATAGGCCAGTTCCTTGTTCTCCGACCTGGATCCCCGGCCCGGATCGTCGCTGCCGTCGGCTGTTGCGCAGCCGCTGAGTGCAACGGCACCGACCACGACCGTCGTCAGTAGTCGGCCGATCCCTTTCGAGTATCTGCTCATGAACAACCTCCTAGAGTGAGGATCGGCCCCCACACCGACGACGTCGCCCGATCCGTTGCGCCGCCGACTCTATATGCCAGTATCCTTGGGTCACAATAGCTTTCGCTTGAACTACGCGCGCCACGGAGTTCACGATCGCCACAACGCATCCGAGTCCACCGACACGCACGCGGACCACCGACGACACGATCCTTCCGCCGAGAGCCCCTTCGTCGGGCGTGCGTCCTCCGCGGCCGTTTCTGCCGTATCGCCAATGCGTACCGCAGCACCACCCCCGCGGACAACACCGGAATCGGCGGACAACTCGACGGCGAGCACCGGAAGCACGCCCGCGACCACGGGAGTGACCGTCCGCGCCACCGAGATGACGGACTGTGGAGTGCCGTGCCGGCAAGTCCGGCCGGTGCGCAGAAGACCCACGCTGCCACCGGGCGGATATCGGGGTAGATTCGGGACCGGATTGGCGCCCGAGGACTCGGACGAGAGTCACCGACGGCGGAAGGACCAGACACGATCACCGTCTTCACCAGGACTTTTCTTTCTCGTCGCCATGTCGGCGAGAGGGCCCGCCCCGAGTCCGTTCGCGGGCCGGGCACACAGCGAACCGCGACGCGGTCCGCCGTTCGGCAGGCAAGATCTCGCGCTGTTCCCCCGGGCACCATCCACCCTGCGTGACCTGTCGGTCCGCCGCCTTCGGAGGTCGCGGAAGACGCGTCGATCTCCGAGGAAGTCGATGCCATTGAGTGGGACATGTGCGCCCGGCTTCGGATGTGTCGAACGCTACATTCGAGGCGCACCCGGTCGGGCGACGACGGGCATTTCGTCCCTCGACCCGGCAGCTGCACGGTCCGCGGAGACGTGTACCCGGAAGGGCGAGCGAATGTCCTACCGGGTGACAGTTCGCCACCTCGGGAAGATGCCCGCGGTGCAGCACGCTTCCGATTCCGCGTCCCGACAACGGAATCGCCGTACAGAAGTCCGGCCGTTCATGAACAGAGGAAGGAGGCGGTGACGCGGTGGCGCGAACAATGATCGAGAAGATGATCGAACTGGTCGTCGTGCTCTTCATCGTCAGTCTCGGCACGTTCGCCCTCGTATCGCTCATCCCGGGCGATCCGTCGGTTGCCGTTCTCGGTGAAGGCCGCGCGCCCGAGGAGTACGCCCAGGTTCGTGAGGAGATGGGTCTCGACGACCCCTTCCTGACGAGATACTGGGGCTGGCTTTCGGGGGCATTGCAAGGCGATCTCGGTCAGTCGATGGTTCCGCCGCAGGGTGCGGTCACCGACAGCATTGGCACGGCATTGCCGGTGAGCGTGCAGTTGGCGCTGATGGGCCTCGTCATCGCACTCGTCGTCTCGGTCCCGCTCGCGATGTACTCGGCTCGCCACCAGGGTGGCTGGATCGATCGCATGATAAGCGCCGGCACGTTCGGAATCCTGTCGATCCCGAGCTTCCTCGCGGGCCTGTTGCTGATCATGGTCATGGTCAACTACCTCGGCTGGTTCCCCCGCTCGCAGTGGGTGCGCATCTCGGAGGACTTGGGCCAGAACCTCTATCACGCGTTTCTCCCAGCGCTCACCATCAGTCTCCTCGAGATGGCGATGTTCACGCGCATCCTGCGAAGCGACCTCGTGACCACCTTGAAGGAGAACTTCATCCTCGTCGCCAAGGCGAAGGGCATGTCGAACGCCCGCTTGCTGTTCAGCGACGCACTGCGCCCCTCGTCCTTCTCGCTCATCACGATGATCGGTGTCGTGATCGGGTCGATGATCGGTAGCACCGTCATCGTCGAGACCCTCTTTTCGTTGCCGGGGATGGGTTCGCTCATCGTCCGGGCAGCGCAGCAGGGCGACATACCGATGGTCCAGGGGGCCGTGCTGGTGATCGCAGCCATCTACGTCATCGCCAACGGCGTCATCGACATCTCCTACGGATACCTCGACCCAAGGAGCCGACGAGCTCATGTCTGAGACGACTATCGAGATTCCGGCCGACACCGGCCGTCCTCCGGAAGACTCCGCTCCAGAGACCGTGCTCGAACCGTCGGATGCCGACGAACGCCGGCATCTCTACCGCCTGGGAACATGCCTCATCGTCGTCGGTGTGATCGCCGTGGGCCTCGGCCTCGCGCCGCTGCTCATCATGCCGGTCCGCATATCCCTGTTCCTGGTAGGTCTCGTAGCGCTGTACACCGGCCTGCGGAGGCTCGGACTGGCCCGATTCGGATCCGATTTCGATCTGACCTTCATCCTGTCCTGCACGTGGCTGGCCGCCTTGGCCGCCGCAGCGCTGCTGGCTCCGCTGCTCCCTCTGGCCGAGCACGAGAACACCGCCCGGACCCTCACCGAGCCGAGCTACGCAACTCCGAGCCTGTTCTCGGAACATCCACTGGGCACCAACAACTTCGGGCTGGATCTGCTCGCCCGGTCGATCTACGGCGCGCGCTACTCGCTGGTGGTCGCCGTCTCGGCGGTGTTGATCGGCATGATCGTCGGCGGCGCGATCGGCATCCTCGCCGGATACTTCGGCGGCAAACTCGATCGGATCGTCGGTGTGCTCACCAACTCGCTGCTCGCGGTTCCCTCGCTGATCCTGCTGATCGCGCTCGCCTCGGTGCTCGAGCCGAACCTGCGCAACATCGCGTTCGCGTTGTCGATTCTGGCGATTCCCAGTATGGCGCGTATCGCCAGAGCCAATACTCTCGTCTTCGCGCAACGCGAATTCGTTCTCGCAGCCAGGGCAATGGGCGCCACCAGGATGAGGGTGATGGTGAGGGAGATCGCGCCCAATGTCATCCTGCCGCTCGCGTCGATGGGAATGGTCCTCATCTCGGCGATGATCGTCGCGGAAGCGTCATTGAGTTTCCTAGGGTTGGGCATTCAGCCGCCGACTCCGACCTGGGGAAACATGATCTCGGAAGGTCAGGGCACCGTATTCGAACAACATCCGCACATCGTGTGGGTGCCCGGCCTGTTCCTGTTCCTGACGGTGTTCTCGTTCAATCTCGTCGGTGAGAAGGCGCAGAAGCGCACCGGCGGTACCCGGGAGGTGAAGCTGTGAGTTGCAACGAGCCGCTGTTGACGGTGAACGAGGTGTCCACCCGGTTCCGGACCAAGCGGGGTCTGCTCAGAGCAGTCGAACAGGTCTCCCTCCAGGTGGAGGCAGGCGAGACTCTGGGGCTCGTCGGCGAATCCGGCTCGGGGAAGTCGGTTCTCGGACAGACCATCATGGGACTCGTCTCCCATGGCGGCAACACCACAGTGACCGGGCAGGTGCTCTTCGAGGGACGAGACATGCAATCCCTCTCCCGTAAGGATCAACAGCGATTGTGGGGCAAGGACATCGCGATGGTGTTCCAGGATCCGATGTCGGCACTGAACCCGTTCAAACGGATCGGCACGCACATCACCGAGTCGCTGCGTGCCCATCTCGGATTGGACAAGAAGCAGGCACGTGAGCGGGCGATCGAACTCCTGCGCAAGGTCCGCATCCCGGAGCCGACCCGACGTATCGACCAGTATCCTCACGAGCTGTCCGGCGGCATGCGACAGCGCGTGGTGATCGCGATGGCGTTGGCCTGCGATCCCAAGCTGGTGATCGCGGACGAGCCCACAACTGCCTTGGACGTCACCGTGCAGAAACAGATCCTCGAACTGCTCGACTCGTTGCGCACCGAGACGCATATGGCGGGGATCCTCATCAGCCATGACCTCGGAGTCGTTTCCGGGCAGACCGATCGAGTGGCCGTGATGTATGCCGGACGTGTCGTCGAGACCGCTCCGACCCGCCAGTTGTTCACCACCCCCCGTCATCCCTACACGGAGGCACTGCTGGCCGCGGTCCCCCGGCTCGAGCAGGATCCTCACACTCGCCTCGAATCCATCGAGGGTGGCCTCCCGGACATGACCAGGCCTCCGGCGGGTTGCGCGTTCGTATCCCGCTGCAAGTACACACAACCGAAGTGCCGGGAGGTCGTACCCGGGCTCAGCGCTTCCGCGGACACCGCCGGCGCCCGCCATCCCCACGAGGTGGCCTGCCACTTCCCCCTGGGCGGGCCGGCTGTGGCCGAACTCGGCATACCCACTGTGGCGGCCGCAGACGATCGCGTGCTGGAAATGGAGGCAATCTGATGGCCGGTAGTGGAGTTGCGCACCTGCGCACGGAGGACGATCCCGTACTGTCCGTGAAGAACCTGGTCGTGGAATTTCCGGCCGGCCGCCACCGGACGGTCTACGCGGTGTCGGACATCAGCTTCGATCTGTTGTCGGGTGAAACGCTCGGAATTGTAGGCGAATCCGGATGTGGCAAATCCACCGCCGGCCGCGCGGTGATGCAGTTGCCGTCACCGAAATCGGGCAGCGTCGAGATCGACGGTACGGAACTGACGACCTCGAGCCCGTCCGAACTGCGCCGGATACGGTCGAAACTGCAGATGATCATGCAGGATCCCATCTCGTCACTCAATCCGCGTCGCAAGGTCAAGCACCTGGTGACCGAGGGGCCCCGGATGTGGGGACGGCAGAACAAGGAACAGCTCGAGAGGCGGGGACGCGAACTCCTGCGCGCTGTCGGGCTCGATCCGGACATGGTGTGGGAGCGTCTGCCCGGAGAACTGTCGGGCGGTCAGTGTCAGCGCGTGTGCATCGCCCGCGCGATGATGCTCGAACCGAAAGTGCTCATCTGCGACGAGCCGGTCTCCAGCCTCGATGTCTCGGTCCAGGCACAGATCCTCAACCTCCTCGAACAGACGAAGAACGAGTTCGAGCTGACCATGATCTTCATCGCCCACAACATGGCGGTGGTCAAGAACGTCAGCGACCGTGTGATGGTGATGTACTTGGGAAAGGTCTGCGAGATCGCACCGAGCCTCGATATGGAACATCGAGCGCGCCATCCGTATACGCGCCTGCTGCTGGCGTCCATCCCCGATCCGGACATCCACCGCGGGGAAGCGGAGGCCACGCCACCGATCGAGGGGGACCTTCCGTCTCCGCTGAACCCCCCGTCCGGATGCCGTTTCCGCACCCGCTGTCCGCTCGCGACGGAACGATGCGCCGAGGAGGAGCCATTGTTGCGCGAGATCGACGACAATCATTTTGTCGCCTGCCACCACGTCTGACCAGTCCTCCGGTGGCCGGATCTCCGACCACCGGGGGGTTCACACCTACGCGTACCGCATTTCCGCACGGTGACGGCCTGCACCGAAACGCTCGTCGAGCATGCGCAGGATCATCTTCCGATTCGTCAGGATCTCGTCCCGTGCGACCTCCGCCTGATCTCGGCCGTCGGCGAGAACCGACCACTTGTCCCACCAGGTCTCGAGTGAGGGCTCGGGAGCACGAACTGCGACCGAGAAGATCAGATGGACCGTATCCGGTCCCGCGGCAGTCCGTGTCTGTAGCACGAAGTCCGACTCCGGGAAGAGGACCCACAACCGGTCGTCGGCGATCTCGATCCGGCAGTCATCGGGCAATTCGACACCCGCGCGGAACGACTCGGCCAGCCGGTTGTCCAAACTTACGCGGACTGGTTCGGAAGGACAGACCATGGGGGCGAACCTCCAAGCGATAGTGGATGAACGGATATCCGGCGGCGGGAGGATTCTCACCTGCCCGGCGGCACGAAACGGGTGACGAGCAGGTCGTCGCATACTCCTCGACCGCGCGTCACAACGCACGCATGTAGTCGACCGGATCGGTGTGCACCGGTTCCTGCCCGTCTCCGATGCGCCGGGTGCCGCCACGGCTCGGCGGCACAGCGGGAATCAAACGGCTCGCAATGGATTCGGCGGTCTGCCTAACGATACGAGCATGCGTTTGGAGCGTCCCTCGGTTGGTGGTGCCGGGTCCGGTGATGGACACCGCACCGACGACGCCGGACGACGACAGGATCGGAGCGGCTACACAGGCCAGACCACTGACGGAATCACCGAAGTCGGTTGCGATTCCGGTACGACGAGCGGTCTCCAGTATCGACGCCAGGCTGGGTGCACCCGGACGGACGGGGACGTTGGCAGCGTCGGCGACGATGCGTTGCCATTTCGTCTCCGGCTGTGCCGACAGGAGCGCACGTCCGATCGCAGTCCGGTAAGCCGGCAGACGACCTCCGATTCGCGTCGGGATGTCGCTGCGTGCGGGTCCGACCTTGTCGATGTAGACGACCTCGTCACCATCCAGGATGCCCAGGTGCACGATTTGCGCGCACTGTTGCTGTGCCTGGTAGAGCCACGTGCAGGCCTGCGCGCGAAGACGTGCGGCATCGGCAGCGAGACCCCCGACTTCGAACAGACGCAGCCCGATTCGGTAACCGGCGGACACTCGTTCGATCCAGCCGACGTCGCGCAGCTGCTCCGCCAGGCGATAGACGGTGGAGCGGGGTAGCCCCGTGCGCGCAGTCAGATCGTCGAGCGAGAGGGCACGCCCGTCGTCGAACGCGTCGATCACCACCGCGGCACGCCCCAACACCGATCTGTGCCCTCCGGATCGACGTGGGACAGTGTCCAATTCGAGGTCTTCGGGGGTGTTTTGCAAGACGGTCATGGCCACTCCTAGACAATCATCATCATTGCTTCGATATATGCATAGAATATGCGGAATGTGATCTACGTCAAGCCGAGAGGAAGCGGAAGAGCCCTTCTTTTCCCTCCGGAATTGCGGTAATTCGCTAGGACATGGGGGACGCCTGCGGAGTTGAATCTCGCTCCGCGAGAAGGTTACTTACCGGTAGCCATCAGACTCGGGGCCGTCGGAACCGCACGTCTTCGCGGTCGACCAGCCGACGAGCTCGTCGGCAAATCGCTGGAAGAGCGTTGCGAAATCGATGATTTCCTTCTCGCCGAAACTCTCCAGACGGTCGGTGATCAGAGCGCGGAACTGCTGCTCGATCCTCCGGGCCGCACCCGCACCCTCGGGCGTGACGGCAAGGATCGTCACGCGGCGATCACCGGCGGGAACCGTGCGCTCAACCAATCCTTCTCGAACCAGACCCTCCACAAGGCGACTGGCGTGGGAAACTCCGAGATTGCTCGCCGAGGCCAGATCACCGAGCCTTCGGGGCCCACGCTGAGCGAGTTCCCGGAGCATGGTGTACGCGGGGCGTTCCAGCCGGACGCCAGGGATACCTGTATCCACGGGATACACCCCCGCGGCCGAGAAGGCGCGGGCAGCACGCACCCAGGCGTCGAGAACATGGGAGACGGCGACGTCACGACCCTCGATCTGCATCCTTGTGTCTGCGGTCACGTGTGAAGCAGACCACACTTCTTTGGGTCAGGCAACTATTGCGACAGGAAACTTTTTCGACGAGGGAATTTGCTGTCACTACAGCGCGACGTGGGTGCCGAAGACGCGGCGATGGTAGGTCAGCGGGGTACCCTCGCCGGTTTCCACCGAGACCACGCGGCCGAGCGCGATGATGTGGTCACCGCCCTGCACGGAGTCGACGAGATCGCAGGCCAGCCAGCTCACAGCGCCGTCCAGGCGCGGCAGACCCGAATCCGGATGCCAAGAGACACCGTCGAACTTCCCCGTGCCGCGATTGGACGCGAACTGCAGCGCGGTCGATGCCTGTGCGGCCGAGAGTATGTTGATGCCGAATCGGTCGGCGGAACGGATGGCCGTGAGTAGGGAGGAACGCCGGTCGAGGGAGACCAGCAACATGGGCGGATCCATGGACAGCGACGAGAACGCGCTCACCGTCGCTCCGTAATGGTCACCCTCCCAGGTGGTCGTGACCACCGATACCGGAGTCGCGACGGAGGCCATGGCCTCTCGGAATGTGTGTTGGATACCGGTTTCGAGTTGCGCAGTCATAGCTTGCCTTCCGTCCCGTTCTCATAGCGGCACGACTCGGGAGCATGCCGCACTTCCGATCACCGCACGGGCGGTCTCCGTGCGGCCGTCTCTGCGGGAATCCTTCCCTTTTCAGGTGGATCGCCGGCGGCTCCGCGGTGCGTTCACGGACGCGACCGGAGTCTCAGGAAATCGTCGATCGCGGCCGGTAGCAGGTCACCATCAGGCCCGCAGTGGCGAGGACGCCCACCACAACGGCTGCAACTGCCCAGATCAAGCCGAAGGCGTCCGCACCGAGCACGTGGTCGAGCGACCATCGTCCCGGCCCGGTCAGCGCAGGGACGACGGCCACCATCGCCACCAGGGCCGTGTACTCCCATCCGCCCTTGAACACGAAGTATCCCTTACCGCGATGATCGGTGAAGGTCGCGACCAGCATCAGACCTATGAAGGCGGCGGATGCCAGTGGTGTGGCCAATCCCAGCAGAAGCAGTGCGCCGGCGCCGATCTCGGTGAATGCTGCGATGCGTGCATGCAGTCGAGCCGGGCGCAGGCCGAGTGCTTCGAACCATCCTGCGGTGCCGTCCAGACCTCCGCTCCCGGCGATCTTGTTCACGCCGTGTGCCATGAGCATGCCACCCAGCGCGACCCGTAACACCAGCATTGCCACGTCCAGTTCCGTACTCACTCCGCTCCTTTCGCCTCGTTGCCGAGCCCGTCCGGAATGACTAGCGCCATTCGATGACCCGGTCGAGGAGTTCGGGGATCCGCTCCTCGCAGTAGTCGTTGATGTCCTGCTGATGCTCGTACGACAGTCGGTGCGCGTCCTCGGGACGACCTTCGATGATTGCGGCGGCGATCTGTCGATGTGCGTCGAAGAAGTCGTCGTGCTTGGGCGAGAGATCGACCGCCGCGAGCACCTGCTCCCGGAAGATCGCCGACATCGCGCTCGCCGACGTACTGAGGACGAGGTTGCCACTCAGCGCGTAGACAGTCTCGTGGAATTGCGGTGTTGCACGCCAGATTCCACGTGGACGTTCCGTGTCCTCCGTTTCGGCTTCACCCTCACCGAAGGTGACCGACAACTGACTTCTCGCGTGCTCCGGGTCGGAACGCCGGGCTGCGAGGTCGGCCAGCCACGGTTCGAGCGCGACCTTCGATTCGGCCAGTTCACGATAGGTCGCACCGGCGAGCCGGTAGTACAACGCGGAGGTGCGCCCCAGATCGGAGGCATCCACCGCGGCCATCACCGGGCCGCCGCCGCGGCCCTGCTTGACGACGACCAGCCCCTGCGCCTCGAGCAGTCTCAATGCCTCACGAAGGGTGGTTCTGGCGACACCGTAGTTCGCCATCATCGTGACTTCGGAAGGCAGCACATCCCCCGGCTCGACACCGTCCTCGATCATCGCTTCGACGATCTCGCGGGCCAGCACCTCGGCGAGTTTGAGCGGCCGCATCCGTCGCGGCAGCGGCTTGAGCAACGTCCGGTTGCCGCGCTGCACGCGCTCCCCTTCGACTCCGGTGGGTAGTTTCATGTGCGACTCCTCGCCTCGGGTTCCTGCTTTCCCTATCCCCAAGGTCTCATGCGTTGAGCGCGACCTGTTCCAGGAGTGCGGCGAAGTTCTTCTCGGCGTCGGCGCGCCGGGTGGGCACGTGCTCGCTGGGAACCTCGTGCGGCTCGTATTCGCGCAGCAGCAGACGGGCCACGGTGACCTTGTGCACCTCGTCCGGACCGTCGTACAGCCGGGCTGCGCGAGCGCGGCGGTACATGTACTCGAGCGGCAGGTCGGACGAGTATCCCAGTGCCCCGTGGATCTGGATTGCACGGTCCAGGACGTCGTACAGGACGCGACCGCCCCAGAACTTGATCAGACCGATGTCGAGGCGGGCGTCGCTGTAGGGGCGCCCCTCGTCGTGGAGGCGATCCATGCGCCATGCCGCCTGGAGGGTGAGCAGGCGCGCGGCCTGCATCGCAGCGTAGGACTCGGCGACCCAGTCCTGGATCATCTGCTTGTCGCCGAGCAGCGAGCCGTGAGCGTTCCGGCTCACCGCACGCTCACAGAGCATGTCGAAGGCTCGTCGACTCTGCCCCAGCCATCGCATCGCGTGATGGATCCGGCCCGGGCCCAGCCGACCTTGCGCAAGAGCGAAACCGCCTCCCCGCTCCCCGATCAGGTTCTCCCGGGGCACGCGGACGTTGCGGTAGATCACTTCGGCGTGGCCGCCGTAGTCGTCGTCGCGGACGTCCGGCTCGGCCATCGTCGGGATGTTGCGTACGACCTCGAGACCCGGAGTCCCCGCGGGCACGATGATCATCGAGAAGGCCTTGTGCGGACGGATGTCCTCACCGAATTCGGTTCGGACCATGACGATGTGGAAATCGGCCAGTGCCGCGTTGGTGATGAACCACTTGTGCCCGTCGATCACCCACTCGTCACCGTCGAGCCGGGCGGTGGCCGTCATCAGCTTCGGATCGGCTCCGGCGCCGGGCTCGGTCATCGAATAGCACGAGGTGAGCTCGCCGGCCAGGAGTGGCTCGAGATAGTCCTTGCGCTGCTGCTCGGTGGCGCCGAGAGCCAGCAGCTCGGTGTTGCCGGAGTCGGGGGCATTGTTTCCGAAGATGTGAGGGGCCAGATGGGAACGCCCCAGAATCTCGTGCATGAGACCGAGTTTGACCTGGCCGTAGCCGGCACCTCCCAGCGACGGCGGTAGGTGAGCGGCCCACAGACCCTGCTCCTTGACCTGATCCTTGAGCGGCTGGACCAGACGCAGATAATCGGCTCGTCCCTCACGCCCGCGGAAGCGTTCCCCCAGTGTCTCCAACGGGAGAATCTCCCGGTCGACGAACTCACGCATCCAGTCGAGTTTCTGTTCGAACTCCGAATCGGTCGAGAAATCCCAGGCCATCGCACGGTCCTCATCGGTATTGGTGGCACGTGGGCCACGCGAAAACGTCAGGCCGCCCCTCGACGGCTGTCGCTAACGTACCCAAAACCTCTAAACATGTCTATGTTTAGAGCGAAGACACATCCGCGTCATATCCGAATCCCTCCGGAGGACCGAGCATGAATCTGACGACGATCCTGGACATGGCGATTGCGAGCCACCCCGACCGCAACGCCCTCGGCTCCTGGTACGACGGCACCACCTACCTCGAACTGAGCGAACACGCAGCGCACGGCAGTCGAGTGCTCACCGACCTCGATGCCGGAACGGTGATCTTCGTGGGCACCAACGGGCCGATCCTGCCAGTCCTGGCATTCTCCGCCGCCTGGGCAGGAATCCCGATCGCACCGCTCAACTACCGGCTCCCCGGCGATCAACTCGTAGCCCTGGCGCGCCGCCTCGAACGACCCGTCGTCGTCGCGGACGACGACTACCTGACCACCTTCGCAGGCAGTGGAATCACCGCGATGTCCGTGGACGACTTCACATCCCGCCTCAGGGCTACTGAACCGTCGCCCGCTGCCGCCGAGGTCGGCGAGGACTCGGTGGCCGTCGTCCTCTTCACCAGCGGTACCACCTCGGAGCCGAAAGGCGTGCTGCTCCAGCACTCCCATCTGATCTCCTACGTGCTGCAGACCGTCGATCTGGGCAGCGCGGAGGCGACCGACGCGGCACTGGTGAGCACTCCGCCCTACCACATCGCCGGTATGGGAACGATTCTCACGAACATCTACGCCGGACGCCGGATGGTCTATCTGGCCGACTTCTCCCCCGCCGCGTGGCTCGACCTGGTGCGCACCGAACGAATCAGCAGCGCCATGGTGGTTCCCACCATGCTGGCCCGGATCGTCGACCATCTCGACGGCGCACCCGCCGACACCCCCGAGCTACGGTCCGTCGCTTACGGCGGCGCCCGGATGCCGCTGCCCGTCCTCGAACGCGCCCTGACCGCCTTCCCCCACACCGGATTCGTCAACGCCTACGGACTCACCGAGACCAGTTCGACGATCGCACTGCTCGGCCCCGACGATCACCGCGCAGCCATGGCCTCCGACGATCCGGCTGTGCGTGCCCGGCTGGTGTCGGTCGGACGACCCGTGCCCGGCATCGAGGTCCTCATCCGGAACGAGGACGGCGTGCCGGTGGCGCCCGGCGAGACCGGATTGCTCTGGGTCCGCGGCGCCCAGGTATCGGGCCGGTATCTCGAGAAGGGATCGGTCCTCGACGAGGACGGCTGGTTCCCCACCAACGATCGGGCCCGCCTGGACGAAGCCGGCTACCTCTTCATCGAAGGCCGAGCCGACGACACGATCATCCGCGGCGGCGAGAACATCGCGCCTGCCGAAGTCGAGGATGCCGTCCTGACCCATCCGGAGGTTGCCGACGTAGCCGTCGTCGGTCTGCCCGACGACGAATGGGGCGAGCGGATCACCGCGGCAGTGGTCCGGGTCGCCGGCAGCGGACTGACCGCCGACGACGTCCGGACCTGGACCCGGCAGCAGGTCCGGGGTTCCCGGACCCCGGACGACGTCGTCTTCGTCGATGACCTTCCCCGGACCCCGACCGGTAAGGTCGTGCGTCGTCACCTGATCGACGAGCTGACCGCCACCACTGCCCCGGAGGCGGCCCGATGACCACAGGGCCGCTCAGCGGCATCCGGATCGTCGAACTCGCCGGACTCGGGCCCGCGCCGTTCGCAGCCATGATGCTGGCAGACCTCGGTGCCGAGGTGGTCCGCGTCGACCGCCCCGGACGCCGACCGCAACGACCCCACACCGACGTGCTGAACCGCAATCGCAGTCACATCGTGCTCGATCTGAAGAAGCCGGAAGGGGTGGCGGCCCTACTCGAACTCGTAGATCGTGCGGACGTCCTCCTCGAGGGGTACCGCCCCGGCGTCGCCGAACGACTCGGTTTCGGTCCGGACCTGTGTCTGGAACGCAACCCTCGGCTGATCTTCGGCCGCATGACCGGGTGGGGGCAGAGCGGACCGCTGGCCCACACCGCCGGCCACGACATCGACTACATCGCCCGCACCGGAGCATTGCACGCCGTCGGCCGGGCGGGAGGGCCGCCCCAGATCCCGCTCAACAGCATCGGTGACTTCGGCGGCGGCGGAATGCTGCTGGCGTACGGGGTGCTGGCAGCACTGCTCGAGCGCTCGTCGTCCGGCCACGGTCAGGTCGTCGACGCCGCGATCGTCGATGGAGTCGCAGCTCTCATGGCCATGCAGTACGGCTTCATAGCCGATGACTACTGGCGCGACGAACGAGGCGTCAACACACTCGATTCCGGCGCTCCGTACTACGACGTCTACGCAACCGGTGACGGCCGGTGGTTCGCCGTCGGTGCCGTCGAACCCCAGTTCTACGCTCAGTTGCTCGAGGCACTGGATCTCACCGATCTGCCCGATCGGAGCGACCGCGCGAACTGGCCGACAATCCGCGACGCCTTCGCGGCGCGCTTCGCGGAGCGGACCCGCGACGAATGGACGGCGATCTTCGAGAAGTTCGACGCCTGTGGCGCCCCCGTGCTGTCCCTGCTCGAGGCTCCGCACGACCCGCACAACATCGCTCGCGAGGTCTATCTGGACATCGACGGAGTCGTTCAGGGGGCACCGGCCCCTCGTTTCTCCCGGACCCCTGCCGCCGTGGTGCGGCCGGCAGGTTCACCCGGGCGCGACACCCTGGCCGTACTCACAGCGTGGGGTGTGGACGAACCCGGGAAACTGATCGAATCGGGTGCCGCCGTCGACGACACCGACTGATCGCGGAGCGGCTATCCGACCACGATCCCACTGATCGGCACGAGCACGTTCCACCTCCAATCGATTGCCGAATAGGTTGTCTCCCAATACATCAGGCAATGCCGAAGCGAGGTGCCCGAGATCGTGCACACAACGACGCCCACCGGTTCGGCCGTGGTCGAGATCCGTAATCTTCAGAAGAGCTTCCGCCGACGGGACGGCGCCACGATCACGCCGGTCGACGACATCTCCCTAGAGGTGCACGCCGGCGAGTTCGTGGTGCTGCTCGGTCCCAGCGGGTGCGGCAAGACCACCCTGTTGCGCTGCGTCGCCGGGCTCGAGCAACCCGACAACGGAAGGATCGCGATCGGAGGGCGCACCGTTTTCTCCTCTGAGCAAGGAATTCTCGTGCCTCCGGAAAGACGATCGGTCAGCGTCGTCTTCCAGAGTTACGCACTGTGGCCGCATCTGACCGTGTTCAAGAACGTCGCGTATCCGCTTCGTCGGCGCCGGTTGGGTACCGCGGCCGTCGCCGAGCGGGTCGCACACGTCCTCGAACTGGTCAGCGTCGGGCATCTGGCGCAACAGTATCCGGGTCGTCTCAGCGGCGGTCAGCAACAGCGGGTCGCGCTGGCCCGCGCTCTCGTGGCGGGCAACGATCTGGTCCTGTTCGACGAACCGCTGTCCAACGTCGACGCCAAGGTCCGTGATCAACTCCGAGGTGATCTGCTGGAGATGCAGCAGGAGCTCGGATTCGCCGCCCTGTACGTCACACACGACCAGACCGAGGCGATGGAACTCGGGCATCGAATCGCCACGCTGCGTGAGGGGGTGATCGAGCAACTCGCTCCCCCTCGGGAGGTCTATCTGCAGCCCGCGAACCGGTACGTGGCGAACTTCGTCGGGCGAACCAACGAGTTCGACGGTCCTGTCACACGCATCGACGGCGACGTCGTCGAGTTCAAATCAGCACTGGGGCCGATGCTCGGGATGGCGAACCACGAGTTCGCGGTCGGCGACCACGTACTCGGAGTCGTTCGCCCCGAATCGATCCGGATCACGGATGAAGAACCCGACTCCGGGACGAACGTACACTCCGGGATGGTGCACTCGGTCGTATTCGGCGGCGCACAGGTACGGATCCGAGTGGATCTGGGCGACGAGCCGATCGAGGTGTGGCGCCCCAGCGACAGCTCGGGGCCAGAACCCGGATCCAAGGTGTGGGTCGACTTCGACACCGCCAACTGCTGGCTCATGGACGGCACGGAACTGTCCGCAGGCGAGCGGGGCGACCGGTGAGTACTCCGCAGTCCGTCGCGGACCTCCCGGTGCCCGCGTCCGGGCCTTCCGGCCGAAGGCGGACGTGGTTGCGTTCCATACTTCGACCGCAGGGGATCCGTTACCGGCCGCTGCATGCGGTCACGGCCGTGGTCACTCTGGTCTTGTGCCTCCTGTTGCTCTACCCGCTGACCATCATGGTTTGGCGCACGTTCGTCCTCGGCGGCGACGTCATCGGCTTCGACGACCTCGAACGCGTCTTCACCGACCCTCGCACTCGCTCTGCCGTCACCAACACGGCCATCATCCTGTTCACTGCCGCGCCACTCGCTCTGGTCGTCGGCGGTATGCTCGCGTGGCTCAACGAGCGGACCGATGCGCGATTCGGGCTCGTCGGCGAACTCCTTCCCATTGCTTCCCTGCTGGTTCCGCCGATCGCAGGTTCGATCGCGTGGACCTTCCTCTTCTCCCCCAACAGCGGCTTCGCCAACGTCCTGATCCGTGATGCACTCGGCGCGATCGGAATTGACCTCCAGAGCGGACCGGTCGACATCTTCAGCTGGTACGGCGTGATACTCGCGTACACGGCATACATGGTTCCCTATGCCTATCTACCGCTGGCGGCATCGCTACGTTCCCTCGACCCTGCACTGGAGGAAGCGGCCCGCATGTCGGGATCCTCTCCGTTGCGCACCTTCGTCACGGTGACCCTTCCGGCCGTCAAACCTGCTGCGCTGTCGGCGGTTTTCCTCGTCACCGTGGTCTGTCTGGGCATCTACTCGGTACCGAGCATCCTCGGTACCCGATCCGGTATCGATGTGATGTCCACCCGCATCGTGCAGTCCATGAAGTTCTCGTACCCTCCGGACACCCGCGGCGCACTCCTGCTCGGACTGGTGATGCTCCTGGTGATCGGTGTGGTCTGGCTGCTCCAGGCACGCAGTGCCCGCAGTGGGAACTACGCCCGAATCTCCTCCCGAGGACAATCCGATGCTGTCGTGCTGCTGGGACGTTGGCGAGCACCGGCCCGGCTGGCGATGATCGGTTATCTCCTGCTGATGTCCCTGGTTCCACTGGCCGCGCTGTTGTTCGTCTCGGTTCAGCGTTACTGGACGCCGGACGTGAAGTGGGACGAATTGGGGCTGCAGAACTACCGTGCACTTCTGTCGAGCAGCGGACCTGCCGGTGAAGCGCTGCGCAACAGCCTGTGGCTGGGCACCGTCGGCAGCGTGGTCGGTGTTCTCGCAGCCGTGTTCGCAGCACTCTATCTGTACCGCAGCACTTCACGACTGGCCCGAGTCGCCGACGGTGTCCTCAAACTGCCGGGCAACATGTCGCACATCGTGCTGGCCGTCGCGTTCGTGCTGGCCTTCGCCGGCGACCCCTTCCGGCTCGGCAATACCCGCTGGCTGCTGCTCATCGCGTTCGTTGCGGTATACCTCTACCAGGCCGTACTACAGTCCTCCGATGCGCTCTCCCGTGTGGGCGACGACCTCACCGACGCCTCCTACACCTCCGGTCACGGTGAGGGCCGGACATTGCGCTGGATCATCCTGCCGCTCATGGCCCCCGGCCTTGTCTCGGCCGGGATCCTTTTCTTCGTCCACATCATCGGAGACGTCAACGCTGCTGCGATCCTCGCCGGTTCACGGAATCCGGTCGTCGGCTCGACGCTCGTCGATCTGTACGAGGGCGGCGATCACGCGCAACTCGCAGCGCTCGCCGGCATCCTCAGCCTGATCTCGGTGGCGTTCGTCCTCGCCGCACTGTCGCTCGCCCGATTCCTGACTCGTCGGCGATAGATCCCCGTCACCCATACACCGGCGCAACCGCCCATCCCGAGAGAGGTACATCCATGCCGTCACCGATCCGACGCCGACTGCACGTCTTCGGCGCCCTCGGCACCATCGCTCTTCTACTCGTTGCGTGCGGCGAGAGCAGCGTCGCAGGACCCAGCCGCGCGATGGACTCGTTCGACGCGGTCGTCGACGCCGCCCAGGAAGAGGGCAGCGTTGTCGTCTACAGCGCCTACAACGCCGAACTCACCCAGAGCCTGGCCGACGCCTTCGAGGCCGAATATTCCATCGATGTCCAGGTGGTCCGCCAGGCCAGTGCCGACCTCGACGCACGGTTTGCTGCCGAGTCCGAGGCCGGTTCGGTGGGAGCCGACGTCCTGTGGCAACCCGATCCGGTCTTCGCCGAGAGCGCCTCCGGGAACGGATGGCTGGCCCCGCTGGACCCGGCGCAGATCCCCAACCTGGAACGGGTCGACGCGGCCGATCGAACCGATTACTCCGTGCCGGTCCTCGAACAGCCCTGGGGCATCGCCTACAACACGGACCTGATCACAGGGAATCCCCCGACCTCCTGGGAGGACCTCGTCTCCGGCGATGCGCTCGAACGCGGACTGCTCGTCGCCGCGCCTCAGAACAGCGTCGCCACGGCCGGTGTCTACAACTTCTGGCTCGACACCTTCGGCGAGGACTACTTCGCCGACCTGTGGAGCACCCAGAACTACTCCATGGGTGACTCGGTGAGCAACGCCATCCAGCAGGTCGCGGCCGGGGAGGTCGGCGCCTTCGTCCCCGCGCCGCTCAGCACGGTGTCTACGGTGCAGAAGGCAGGCGCTCCCGTGCGGGTCGTCGTTCCGGACAAGACCACAGGTTTCGCCATGCTCGCCTCGATCGGCAACAGCGCGCCCAATCCGAACGCGGCACGACTGTTCGTCGACTTCCTGCTCTCCGACGCCGGACAGGCAATCGCCGTCGGCGATCTCGCCGTTCCGGTCATCGATTCGGTGACATCCGGGGTCTCGCGACCGGCGGAGTACGTGCCGACCGACAACGCCGCGACTGCTGCACGGCTGGACGAGATCGTCGGGCTGGTCACGCCGTGACGTCCGGCGCGATCACCTTCGGAGTCAAGCTTCCCAATCTCAGCCCGCTCGCATCGCGAGACGCGATCCTGACCACGGGGACGGCCGCCGAGCGCCTCGGTTTCACCGCGGTCTGGGCCAGCGACCACGTGGTCTTCACCCCCACCACGGAGCATGATCACCCGGACCGCCGCTTCCCCGTCGACTTCGACACTCCTGCCGTCGATCCGCTGGTCGCGCTGGCGTCGGTGGCCGGCGCCACGGAGCACGTCGAGCTCGGCACGTCGGTCCTCGTCCTCGCCAATCGCAATCCTGTGGTCGTCGCGAAGGCGTGGGCTTCGCTGGATCTGCTCGCGCCCGGGCGTGTGGTGGCCGGCATCGGTACCGGATGGCAGGAGAACGAATTCCGCGCGCTCGGAGCCGGTGACCGTTTCCGTCGTCGCGGCTCGGCCACTGCCGAGTTCATCGACATCCTGCGAACCTGCTGGAGCGATCCCTCCGACGGATTCAGCGGCGAGTTCTATTCGTTCGGCCCGATCCATTTCGAACCGCGTCCCGCAGCCGGGATCCCCATCCTGCTCGCGGCGAGCAACGCCCGAGGGCTGCACCGGGTCGCGAGTCACGGCGACGGTTTCCACGGTACGAATCTGAGTCCGGCCGCGGCGGGGGAGGCGATCGCGCAGATCGAGAAGTACGCCGCTGCCTGCGGACGTGCGACGATCTCCCGCCGCTACACCACCCTGTGCGAGCTGGATCTACGCGACCGGCCCGTCGGGCCCGAAGAAGACCATGGCGGAATCCACCTGGTGGGCACACCTGAGCAGGTCGCCGAACGCATCCGTGCGTTCGACGCTGCCGGCATCTCGCATCTGGCGTTACGAGTGCGGGCGCTGTCCGGAAGCACGCGTAAGGAAGTGCCCAACAGATTGTCGGTGCGAGCCGGGGTGGAGCAGCTCGAACGGTTCGAGGCCGAGGTCACGCCGTTGATCGCGTGAACGCTCGGCCTCGGACCCGTTGTGGAACCCGCGACTTCGAGGTCGGCTACTTACGCCCGGCCTGCCACTGCATGCCCCACCCGAAGGCGCGGTCGAGATCGGACTGGCTGCCATCGATGTACTGGACCAGACGTTCGACCGTGACGCCCTGCCCCGTGTTCTGCAGCATCGCGATCGCGCAGATCCGCGCGCCGTTGTTCGGCGAGTCGAGACGCACCTCGATCTGCGGCCCGGAGGGCGGGGTGAGGGTGACGACACCATCCACAGCCGCCCAGTTCGGCGCACCCTGGTAGATCATCGCGAAGATCAGCACACGCTTGAACAGTTCGGGGCGCTCGAGGTTGACGGACATGTTCTCGCCCCCGGTGCTCGAACCGGTACGGTCGTCACCGTCGAGGTGGATGTAGGGCGGGGTGTTCAGCGCGCCGAAGCTGTTTCCGAGCGCCTGGATGACACCCTTGGATCCGTCGGCGAGTTCGTAGAGGCAACCGAGGTCGAGGTCGACGCCGCCGCTCGCACCGGTGAGCTTCGCGAGGAAGCCCTTCTTCTGCTCGCCACGCGACCAGTTCAGGTTCACACGCGTCACGCCCTGGCCCGAGCCGGCCTTCGAGAGGCTGACGGTCGGTGACTCCTTCGTGAGATTGATCTTGCTCAGGTTGATGCCGCCGGCGTTCTGCTCGGGCTTCTTGTTGTAGTCGATGGCCATGTCGAGCCTTTCGTCGGAGTAGCTGCGCAGTTGCGCACGGGATACGAAAAACCGATGGGAGCACCCGACCCGAGGTATCGGATCGAGAAGCTCCCATCGGCATGTGATTCGGAACTGTCGAAGATCAGGGAATGCTGGTCTTCACGGCCTCTTCGCCTTCGCGTGCCGCGATCTTGCGATTGCGGTAGATGCTCGAGGCGAAGGCGGCACCGATCAGAGCGACACCGACCAGACCCGTGATGACCTCGGGAACATGGGTGCCGATCGAGTACAGCAGGATCAGCGCCAGTGCACCGATGGCCCAGTGAGCACCGTGCTCGAGGTACACGTACTCGGACAGCGTGCCCTTGCGCACCAAGAAGATCGTGATCGAGCGGACGAACATCGCGCCGATGAAGCCGAGCCCCAGAGCGATGATGATCGGATCCGACGTGATCGCGAACGCGCCGATGACACCGTCGAACGAGAACGATGCGTCGAGCACCTCGAGGTAGAGGAACAGGAAGAATCCGGCCTTGCCGGTGGCCTTCGCCAGGCCGCTCGGTCCGCCGCTTGCCTCTTCGCCTTCCTCGGGGATGTGGAACATCTCGCCGAGGCCGTTGACCGCGATGTAGGTGATCATACCGAGCGCGCCGGCGATCATGACGGTCGAGACCTTGTCGGAGGGGGCGATGACGGTGGCGGTGACGAGCAGGAGCACGGTCGCGACGACAACCTCGAGCTGGTCGAGCTTGCCGGCCTTCGCAAGGGGACGCTCGAGCCACTGCAGCCACTTGATCTCGCGCTCTTCGAGGATGAAGTGGAGGAACAGCATCAGCAGGAACATGCCGCCGAACGCTGCGATCTGCGGATGCGCGTCGGTGATCAAGGTCTCGTAGCTGGGGCTGCCGTCGGGGAAGTAGGCAGCTCCGTCGGCCGGCGGGTTGAGCGCCAGGTTCAAGGCCTCGATCGGCCCGAGTCCGGAAGCCACCCACACGATCGCGAGGGGGAACACCAGACGCATACCGAACACGGCGATGAGAATGCCGATGGTGAGGAAGATCTTCTGCCAGAACTCGCTCATCCGACGCAGCACGGTGGCGTTGATGACCGCGTTGTCGAACGACAGCGAAACCTCGAGGATGCCGAGGATCACGCAGAGGAACAGAGCTTGGGGACCGCCGTAGAGGAAGGCGACCACGAGGGAGACAACGGTGACCGCAAAGGAAGCACCGAATATTCGCAGAACCACGAAGCGTGGCCTTTCTAATCGGAATCAGGGCGTTGCAGGGTGGTTACTGCATCGGTTCCGGCTTCGATACGTCGACCGAAGCCGGAACCGTCGAAGGGTCTGACTAGACGTTGACGCCGTAGTCGCGAGCGATGCCTGCGAGGCCGGACGCGTAGCCCTGGCCGATAGCGCGGAACTTCCACTCCGCACCGTTGCGGTACAGCTCGCCGAAGACCATGGCGGTCTCGGTCGATGCGTCCTCGGAGAGGTCGTAACGAGCGAGTTCGTTGCCGTTCGCGCGGTCGACGACGCGGATGTAGGCATTGCGGACCTGGCCGAACGACTGGCTGCGAGCGTCTGCGTCGTAGATCGAGACAGGGAAGAAGATGCTCTCGATGTTGGCCGGTGTGGCAGCGAGGTCGACGTTGATGACCTCGTCGTCGCCTTCACCCTCACCCGTGCGGTTGTCGCCGATGTGCTCGATCGCGCCGTCGGGCGACTTCAGGTTGTTGAAGAAGACGAAGTGCTGGTCGGAGACGACCTTCTTGTCCGCCCCGGTCGCGATGGCGCTGGCATCGAGGTCGAAGTCGGTGCCGGTGGTGGTGCGAACGTCCCAGCCCAGGCCGACGGCCACTGCCGTCAGGTTCGGAGCTTCCTTGGTGAGGGAGACGTTTCCGCCCTTGGTCAAGCTGACGCCCATGCGGGGTCCTTTCGATCGTTCCAACGGTCGACGTACCGGTGTGGGCACGCCCGGTGTGCGTATCTCCCCACAGTAATAGCTGCTGCGAGGTACGCCCATATCCACTATGCCCGGTCCCGCGCACCGGCCCCGCGACCATCGGGGATCACCCCTCAGGTCGACCGAAGACGACGGATCGGACGCGTGAGCGTGCGACCAGTACCATTCGGTCCTGTGGCGAGCCGATGGACGAACCGCCTTTTCGGCGGGGGAAATACCGAAGATCCCGCGGCTCGTCGTGCACACGATGCGATGGTCGCGGCGTTCCTGGACATGGACCGCCGCCAGTCGATCATCGAGGCCGGTGTGTCCGCCTCCTACGAACTCGAGCCCGAACGGCACCTACTCCGTGAATGGGACCCGATCCGGCAGGCCTGTTATCGCGCCGCTGAGACGTATCTTCAGCTGGCAGTGACGGATCCGGATCAGCCGCTTGCTCCGGCCGCAGCCTACGAACAGGCTCTCCGGCAGATATCCGAAGCAACACGAACACTTGATGAATTTTTCGGAAACAATCGAGGTCACCTCGAACACATGACAGCCGTGGCGAACACGGTGCCCGAACTCGCGCGTCGGATGCGCACCGAAGCGCAAGCCGCCCTGACCGCAGCGCAGGCACCGGATTCCGCCGGTATTGCGCACTACCCTTCGGTCCGAGCCGCCACCGAAACTCTCGAGAAGGCGCTGATCAGCCTCGATGCAGCACAGGGCGCAGGCGCCACCCGCACAGCCGCCCTCCGGGTCCAAGATGCGACGGCCGCGCTCGGCACCGCGCTCGCCGAGGCTCCGGGACGTCGCGACGAGGCTGCGCGCACACTCGCGTCGGTCACCACCAGGCTCGGAGCAGTCCACACGCGCGCAGAAGGCCTGGCACCGGCCTTCTCCACGCTCCTCCGTGAATTCAATGCAGCCAGTTCCGCGGATCTGTCCGGCAACGAGAAACAGGCGAGAGAGCTTCTCGCCCGCGCCGACGAACAGCTCCAGCGGGCACGCGCTGCCGCGAACGACGGCCGCCCCGAGGACGCGCTCGCGCTGGTCACGGCGATCCGCGCCGAGCTGTCCCGGGCCGAGGAACTCGTCGACGCCGTCACCTCGCGCCTCGCGACTCTGCGTTCCGTCCGGCAGAATCCGGGGGCCAAGGTCGACGAGGTGCGGTTCCGCCTCCGTGACGCACAACACCTGGCGGTGCAACGCGGCCTCACCGCAGAATGGGGTTCCGTCCTCGACTCGCAGTTGAGCCGGATCGACAGGGCAGTGGACGCACTCACCGGTGTGCACCCCGACTATTGGGCCTATGTCAGAGACCTCGATGCGGTGTCGACCTTCATCGCAGGAGTGGTCGATCGAATGAGAGGACGGACCGAGAACCCATGAGCGGGGCCACGCTAACCGAAGTGCGCGCAATGCAGCACTTCCGGCATCTCGACGCCGCGACGGTCGAGGAGCTGTTCCTGCATCGCCCCGAGCCGTTCGGGCACAGCGACAACCGCGACCGCCTCGCGACCGCTCTCGGCGCCACGCTCTACGTCCCCGCGACGCGCGGCGATCTCGTCTCGACGATCGTGCGGCGCGCTGCCGAGGGTGTGACCTCGATGGTGCTCGATCTCGAAGACGCCGTCGCCGACGACGAAGTCGAACAAGGACTGCAGAACGCTGTCGCGACTCTCGATACGCTCGCCGGCCGTGGACCGTCGACGATGATGCTGTTCGTGCGCGTTCGTACCGCCGACGGCGTCGGACGGATCGTCTCCATGCTCGGCGCCGGCAAGTCCGTGCTGACCGGCTTCGTCGTGCCGAAATTCACCGCCCGCACCGGACCCGCCTTCCTCGAGGCTGTCGCTGCAGCGTCGACGTTCCTCGGCCGGCATCTGTACGCGATGCCGGTCATCGAATCGGCCGAGGTGGTGCACCGGGAGACGCGCGACGACGAACTACGCGCCATCTCCAGCATTCTGGCCGAACACCGCGACCGCGTGCTCGCCGTCCGTATCGGGGCGACCGACATGTGCGCTACCTTCGGCATCCGGCGCGACCGCGACCTGACGATCTACGACGTGCGGGTCGTCGTCGATGTGATCGCTGACGTCGTGAACCATCTCGGGCGAACCGACGGAACGGGTTTCGTGATCACCGGCCCGGTATGGGAGTACTTCGCCGATCACGAGCGCATGTTCCGGCCGATGCTGCGCGCGACGCCGTTCGAGGAGCAGGACGCAGTTCTGTTCCGGCAGCAACTCGTCAGCCGCGATCTCGACGGCCTGCTGCGCGAGATCGCTCTCGACCGAGCCAACGGAATCCAGGGTAAGACCGTCATCCACCCGTCGCATGTCGCTGCCGTACACGCGTTGTCGGCCGTCACGCACGAGGAGTATCACGACGCGACGGACATCCTCGATCGCGACACCGGGGGCGTGCAGGCCTCGGGATACGGAAACAAGATGAACGAACGCCGACCGCACCGCACATGGGCGGAGCAGACCCTGTTGCGCGCTTCGGTATTCGGTGTCACCCGCAAGGGCATCACCTTCGTCGACCTGCTGACGGCGCTGGTGGATCGATGACCGGCCTTCTCGATATCCCCTGGGCAACCGCAGAGCTCGGGTTCGCTCTCGACCACACTTCCTCGGCGTGCGGATTCACCGTGCCCGAACTCGTCCTGCCGGGGCTTCGGCGCAATCCGCGTCGCGCGCACCTACTGGTGTCCACGGTGCTCGGCAAGCACATTCCCACCGAGCCCTCAGCGGTGATCGGCGCCGGCCATCGACTCGGACGACTCGTCACCGACGTGCTGGGTGAAGCATCTTCCGACGCGGTCGTCCTCGGGTTCGCAGAGACCGCAACGGGTCTGGGCCACTGCGTGGCCGACGCCCTCACTGCCGCATGCTACTTGCATTCGACGCGCCGGCACGTGCCGGGAGCAGACGTGCTCGCGGGCTTCGAGGAAGGGCACTCGCACGCCACCTTCCATCTTCTGCAACCGAGTTCCGGGGCACTCTTCGCGAACTCGGCCCCACTCGTCCTGGTCGACGACGAGATATCCACGGGGGCAACCGCCCTCGACGCGATCAAGGCACTGCACCGCGGCCATCCCCGTGATCGTTACGTGCTCGCTTCCCTTGTCGACATGCGCTCGGCCGAGGACCGTCGACGGACCGAAGAGGTCGCGGCCGAGCTCGGTGCGACGATCGAGCACGTGAGCCTCGCGAACGGGCGTTCGGTCGTGCCCGACGACCTCGTCCCGCGCGTCGCGGCGCTGCCCGACCCGCCGTTGAACCCTGTGGGCGATCGGCGCGGCGACGTCCGGTTCGTCCATGTGCCCTGGCCCCTGCATGTGCCCGACGGTGGGCGGCACGGAGTGCTGCGCACCGACACAGCGGCGTTCGATCTCGCTCTCTCCTCGGTTGCCGACACGATCGCGGAGATGCGGGAGGCGGACCGACCGGCCATCGTCGTCGGGCACGAGGAACTGATGTACCTGCCGCTGCGACTCGCCGAGGCGCTCGCCGGTCGCGGTACCCCCACCCTGTTCCAGACCACCACCCGCTCCCCCGCCTACGTGATGGACGTCGCCGGATATCCGTTGCGCCGCGGATTCCGCTTCACCGCGCCCGAACACATCGACACGGAGTTCGAGAACGAGGTGCCGCGGTATCTCTACAACGCGCAGTGGCCCACACCGACGAAGATCCGGCCCGAACTGGTGCTCGTGATCGATTCGCCGGCCGACACCGATCGCCTCCGGGCACCGGGGGGTCTTCTCGACGTGCTCACCGCCGCCGGCGAGGACGTCCTCGTCGTAATCGTGCCCGCAGCCGATCCGACGGCACTGCGCATCTACAGGGAGACGTCATGACCGTGCCGCTCACCGGACCCGAGTTCGGCTCGTATGCCTCCGACGAGGTGACGTGGCTGCTGAAGGATCTCTCCCACGTCGACCTCGAGGGCAGCATCGCCGAACGTGAGGCGCGCATCCAGGCCGGCCTCGCGCATTACGCCGAGTCATTGCCGATCGAGTACCAACCCGACGCCGCTTATCGCGAACTGTTCGACAAGGCGCTTGCCGCGACGGCCGGTAGGTTGGCTCACGCGGTGGGCACGGTCACCGAACTGCTTCTCGCCGAACGCGGGACCAACCTGACCCTCGTATCGCTGGCGCGGGCAGGCACCCCCATCGGCATCCTGATCCGACGGTGGGCACAGCGCCGGCACGGCCTGTCCCTGCCGCACTACACGGTGTCGATCGTCCGGGGCCGCGGAATCGACTCCGCTGCTCTCGATTACATCACCGAGCGGCACGACCCCGAGTCCGTGGTGTTCGTCGACGGCTGGACAGGTAAGGGCGCCATCGCACGTGAACTGTCCGCTGCACTGGCCGAATACGCAGCGCGAGGTGGTCCCGTCCTCTCCGACGATCTCGCAGTGCTCGCCGATCCCGGACATTGCGTACGCACCTACGGAACGCGGGACGATTTCCTCATCGCGTCCGCATGCCTGAACTCGACCGTTTCCGGATTGGTGTCGCGAACGGTTCTCAACGACGCGTGGATCGGTCCCGGAGAGTTCCACGGTGCGAAGTTCTACGCCGAACTCGCGGCGGACGATGTGTCGAACCACCTGCTCGACAGTGTCACCGCGGAGTTCGACACGTGTGGGGACGCCACGGCGGCCGCACAGGCGGTCCTCGACTCCGACCGCACCCCCACCTGGTCCGGATGGGAGTCCGTCGAACGAGTGCGGGCACGTTACGGCATCTCGAGCGTCAACTTCGTCAAACCCGGTGTCGGAGAGACAACTCGCGTGCTGTTACGACGCGTTCCCTGGAAGATACTGGTGCGCGACATCACCGGGAGCGAGCACGCCCACATCCGCATGCTCGCGGCCGCGCGTGACGTCCCCGTCGAGGAGGTCCCCGATCTCGCGTACTCCTGTATGGGACTGATCAAGGACTTGCCATGAGTACCCCTACGCCAGTGCTGGTCGCGACCGATCTCGACCGCACGCTCATCTATTCACGTGCCGCGATGACCGGCGACCAGTTCGACAGCCGGGATCTGATGTGCGTCGAGTACTACGAGGGCGCTCCCCTGTCCTATGTCACCACCGATGCGGCGCAACAACTGCGCACCCTCACGGCAGAGGCGGAGGTGGTGCCGACGACCACCCGCACACCCGAGCAGTTCCGTCGCATCGACCTGCCCGGCGGGCCGTGGCGGTACGCCATCGCGAGCAACGGCGGATCGATCCTCGAAGACGGGCGGCTCGACCCGCACTGGCGGACGAGCGTCGATCGCGCAGTGCGTGAGGGCGGCGTGAGCCTCGACGAGATCACGACCGAATTGCGCTCTCGCATCTCCGAGGAGTGGGTATCGAAGTTCCGGATTGCCGACGACCTGTTCTGCTATCTCGTCGTCGACGTCGGAACGCAACCCGCGGGGTTCCTCGACGACTGGAACGACTGGTGCTCGTCGCGCGGCTGGAACGCCTCACAGCAGGGCCGGAAGATCTACACGATGCCGAACAGCGTGTGCAAGAGCCGCGCGGTCGCCGAGGTGCACCGCCGGCTCCGCGATCGCGGCGTCCTCGCGCACGACGCACCGGTTTTCGCCGCAGGAGACGGCGCGCTCGACGCGGAGATGCTCAAGGCCGCGGACGCCGCGATCCGGCCGCGACACGGCGAACTCGAGCTGATGGATTGGCGTCACCCGACCGTGTCGGTGACCGCGGCCGCCGGTGTCGCCGCCGGCGAGGAGATTCTTGCCTGGTTCGCCCGAACCGCTCGACTCCCGGTCGCTTCGTAGAGTAGAGGTCACCCGGCCACCCGCACAGTGAGGACATATCTCTTGCCGACTCCGCTCTCCAAGGGTCAGAACGGACCGCTCACCGCGTCCGACGTCGTCGTCTCGCTCGAGCTGACCACGCCCGCCGATCTGTCCGCGCTGCTCGTCAAGGCCGACGGCAAGGTGCGTTCCGACGCCGACTTCGTCTTCTTCAACCAGCCGACCGGCCCGGGCGTGCGCCTCGTTTCCGGAGCGCCGGGGCAGGCCGCGTCGCTCGCTGTGTCGCTCGCGCAGGTGCCTGCCGACATCGATCAGGTGCGTGCCGTGATCACCCTCGACGATCCCTCGAGCAGCTTCGGCCGATTCGCGCCGCCCACCGCGCGCGTGTCCGACAGCAGCGGAACCGTGCTGTACGAGTACCGGATCGACGGGCTGAGCAGCGAGTCCATTGTGATCGCGCTGGAGTTGTACCGGCGCCAGGGTGCGTGGAAGGTCCGCGCCGTGGGGCAGGGATATGCCGGCGGATTCGCAGCGCTCGTGACCGACCACGGTGTGTCCGTCGACGACGCCCCGGCCCAGCCGGCTGCCGCAGCACCGCAGCCGCCCACTCCTGCGCCGCAGCCCGTCGCTCCCCCGCCCGCTCCGGCGCAACCGGTTCAGCCGACGTCACCGGCCCAGTCGGCCGAGGTCAGCCTCACGAAGGATCGTCCCGTCAGCCTGGTGAAGGGCCAGAAGGTCACGCTGCGCAAGGACGGCGGTGTCGCACTGACCTTCCTGCGTATGGGGCTCGGCTGGGATCCGGTCGAGAAGCGTGGGCTGTTCGGCAACCGCTCCGCCGACATCGACCTCGACGCGTCGGCGGTGCTGTTCGCCGACAATCAGATCGCCGACGTCGTGTACTACGGCCAATTGCGCTCGAAGGACGGCTCGGTCCAGCACGAAGGCGACAATCTCACCGGAGCCGGTGAGGGCGACGACGAGGTGATGCTCGTCGATCTGACGCGCGTCCCCGCCCACGTCACGACCGTGATGTTCATCGTGACCTCCTACAAGGGCCACACCTTCGAGCAGGTGAAGAACGCGTTCTGCCGTCTGGTGGACGGCACCACCAACAGCGAACTCGCCCGCTACACGCTGCAGGGTGGCATGCCCTTCACAGGAATGGTCATGGCGAAGGTGTACCGACAGGGCAGCGAGTGGAAGTTGCAGGCCATCGGTGAGGGCATGCAGGCCAAGCATCCCGGTGAGGCCGCGCCGCAACTGGGCAGATTCCTGGCCTCGTAGAGCCGGTGGACGAGCACTTCACAGCGGGGCAGAACGCCCCGCTGTCGACCCGTACGGTCCGTTTCACGGCGACCGCGTCCGTCCTGCTGGACCTCTGCGCGTTCGTCGTGGACGACCGGCTCCAGGTGACCTCGTCGGACGACGCGGTGTTCTACAACCAGCCCGCAACGACCGGTGTGCGGATCGACGGCGATGCGATCGTAGTCGACGTCGATGCGATCCGGCCCGGCGCACGAGTGCTGTGCGCGGTGGGCTGCGAGCGACCGGTGCCGGTGGCGACCTGCCTGACCGTCGCGACGGGACGCACCGTCGCGACGTTTCACGTGGAACCGGGGGCGGGCACCGAGACCGCACTGCTGTGCTGGGAGATATACCGTCACCGCGACACCTGGAAGGTGCGCGCGCTCGGACAGGGCTACGCCGGCGGGCTAGTCGAGATGTTCACCGCGCACGGAGTCGATGTCGAGGCTCCGCCGGAGATCTCCGCCACGGACGCGGCACAGGTTCAGGGGGAGGAAGTGCCCACACCGGCTGTCGGGCTCTCACCTCTCGAAATGCTGTGGCGCATCTTCGAGGACGCTGCCCGGTCGACGGCCGCGTACACGTCGAGCATCGAGTTCGCTCGACAGCGACTCGACGACGAACTCTCGGCGGCCGTGACCGACCCCGCTCGCCGCACCGGGCCTGAGGCCGAACGGGTGAGGGGGCGTGCACAACGACGCTACGACGCTCTCGTGGAAGCAGCCGAGTCCCGGTACCGGGATGACAGCGCAGCGCTCGCCGCCGAACTGCTCACCCTCGACGCGACCCTGCCACCCGCTCTCGCCTCCTGGACTTCCCCTGCCTGGAAGCGGGCGAACACGGCGAGCGACGGCGTGCTCATCGGCGAGCTGACAGCCGATCACGAGTTCTTGCGCATTCCGTTCGGCCTGCCGGCGCCGCTGAGCCGTCCACTGTGGGTCGAAGGTGATCCCGCCGAACTCGGGCCCGTCGTCTCATCCCTGGTGGTCCGGCTGCTCGCTGCCCGGCCCGGCACACTTGTGCATCTCGTCGATCCCGGGCGGAGCCTGGCCGAACTCGAAGCCCTCACCGCAGCACGATTCGCCGGGCCACCTGTCCACGACCGCGCACAGGTCCCGGCCAAGCTTCGAGGCCTGGCCGATGCACTGGATCTGGACGTCCTCGCTCAGCAGGTGGACGGGGGCGTGCCGACCTCACCGGTACTCGTCGTCCTCGGCGGATTCCCGTACGGCTACGACCACGAGGACCTCCTGCAGATTGTCCGGATCACGAGATCTGTTGGCGGTGGACGTATCTCGGTCGTTCTCGCGGGCGATCCACCCGACGACGACGATCCGGTCGTGCGCATCCTTCGGAGCGACGCCCAGACCCTGCCGGTGGACGGACGACTGGCCGATCCGTGGACGGGAGGCCGTTGGGTGTTCACACCCGACAGGCTGCCGACCGAAACCGAGCACCTGCGCGGTGTGCTGGATGGGAACTCGCTGCAGGACTGATCGACTCGGACGGCTGTTCGTCACCCGTCGACCAGCTTCGCGATATCGGGCGCGTAGACGGTCATCCACTGCGGGTGCAGGCGGTAATAGACCACATCGTTGTCCCAGTCGAACCCGTCCGCGCCGTAGAAGGACTTGAAGTACGCGAGCAGTTCCGGCCAGTCGTCGGCCGGCGCACCGTGCTGCGGGTTGAGTATCTCCACTCTCCCGTGTGCAAACACCCCCAGGTCCTCCCCGCGCATGTGGGCCACGCTGGCGGCGGGGCGAGCAGCGAGATGGCGGGCCTTGGCGGCACTGCGGGCCGTACCGAAATGCCACTTCCCGTGCAGGAAGTGGCCGTCCACGCCGCTGATCCGTGGCTCACCGGTGGCGGTGACCGTCGCCAGCGTGAGCACGCACATACCGGTGAGCACCTCCACGAGTTGCGCGGCGGTCGCCGTGGTCTGCCGGTCGATGATCGACCGCAGATGGGAAGTGGAGCGGGACAAGGACACGTCGAGGAGCGTCTGGAGTTCGCCGAGTTCGTCGGCAGTTTCGCGCATGCCGTCATTCTCACATCACGAGTGATCGCGAGACCTGACCGATTTTGCTCTGTATTCGATCCCGTACTCGCGGATCTTCCGGTAGATCGTCGCCCGCGACATTCCGAGGGCCTTTGCCGCGGCAGACTTGTCACCGTTAAGAAGAGCGAGTGCCTCGACGACCGCGTCGCGTTCGAGCGACTCGAGCCGCGTCAGTCGACGGCGGGTGGTGGACCGGCATTCTGCGGGCAGATCCTCGAGTTCGATCGTTCCGGAGCGCCGGCGTCTGCAGATGTCTTCGAGCACCGATTTCAGGTGACTCACGTTGCCGGGCCACGACAGTCGTGCGAGCTGGTTCGCCGCAGGTCGGGACAGTGTCGAATTCGCCGCGCCCATGGAGTCGAGCAGAAATCGTGACAGCTCCGGAAGGTCCTCGATGTGGTGGCGCAGCGGCGGCACCACTACCGTCTTCGGGAACAGCCGCAAGAGCGGTCGGGTGTCGGGCAGGCCGTCGGCCGGGTGCGTCGTGATCGCCACCCAGGAATCCTCCGCAGCGGAATTCGAGGACACACCGAGTAGAAGTTCGCTCACGGCATCGAGCGTCTCGTCGTCGAGACTGTGCGCACGTGTGATCAGGAGATCCGAACCATCCTCCGCGGCCGCAGCGACCTGCTCGACCGTCTCGTCGGGGCTCGATGTCGACGCATCCACGGAGACGAGAACACGTCCGCTCCTGGAATACTCGTGCACCGCCCGGATCAGAGTGGCTTTGCCGGTCCCCGGCTCACCGTCTACGACGATCCACTCGCGCCGCGCACAGGCGTCGATCATCTCTTCGACGGTTCGTCTCCACGTGGTACTCGTCCCGGCGACGGTACGCAGAACAGGTGTACGAACGCGACCACCGGAAGGTGGCCGCCGACGGCTCACCTGTTCCTTGATGTGCACGATCCCACCCGCAAGCCTGTCGTCGACGAAGGTGGGGCGATAGGACAATCGCGCGGTGACGCCGCTGGGCAGGTCGGCGAGGAGCGTGAACGGCTCGGACCTGCCTCGCGAGTCGCGGGTACGGTCGATGATCGCGGCCTGATCGCGCGAGTCGAACACCCGCTGCGTGAGTTCGTTGATCATGAGCACTTCGTCGCCGATGGCGATGACCGGCCTGCCCGAGCGCTGGCAGGCGAGATGGTAGTCGCGCAGCAGGGCCCGATCGAGTTCACCGGCCTCTTCGAGGATCTGTTCCCGGATACGGTGCGCGACCATCTTCGCGAACGACAGCAGGAGCGCATTGGTGTTCTCGGCCAGCGTGGTCAGGTCCACGGCGCCGAGAACAGCACCGGTCACCGGATGGGTCACGGGAGCCCCCGCGCACGAGAACCGCCGCAGTTGCCCGTTGTAGTGCTCGTCCCCGCGGATGAGCAGCGGCGCGCCGACCTCGAGTGAGGTTCCGATGCCGTTGGTGCCGACCTTCGTCTCCGCGTATCGGAATCCTGGAGCGAGATGAACACTGTCGAGTGCCTCGCCGAGGCCGCTGTCCCCGAGTCGTCGATGCAGCACGGTTCCCGTGGAGTCGGTGAGGATGAGCGAGACCGGTTCGCTCTCGATCTCGCGCGCCATCACGTCGAATACCGGTGCTGCGGCGCGGGTGAGCACGGTGTCCACTGTTTCCGGGTCGACGTAGTCGGCGCCCGGCTGGTCGGTGTCGACGTTCGCCTGTTCCGACCGCAGCCAGGAGACACGTAACCAGTTCCGCCGCCGCCCACCGTCGCCTGATGTGATCGCGCTACCTCCGGCTTCACCGCGGGACGCTGCGCGATTCGACGCAGCGCCCGGCCTCTGTGCACTCACCGTCGATCTCCCGATTGTCGGTCGCCACGGATCGCTGTTCGGATTACTCAACCACTACTTTAACCTTCAAACTGTGATCCACGTCTCACATTGAGACAGATTGTGCGCCTCGTAAGCGGTTGTATCGGCCTCACCCCGATCTCCCACGGCCGGCAGCAGCCGGTCCCGATCCAGGAGGCACACATTGAGTAGGCAGAGCCTCACCAAGGCGCATGCGAAGATCACCGAGCTGTCGTGGGAACCGACCTTCGCCACCCCCGCGACGCGCTTCGGCACCGACTACACCTTCGAGAAGGCCCCGAAGAAGGATCCGCTCAAGCAGATCATGCGGTCGTACTTCCCCATGGAAGAGGAGAAGGACAACCGCGTCTACGGCGCGATGGACGGCGCGATTCGTGGCAACATGTTCCGTCAGGTCCAGCAGCGCTGGCTGGAATGGCAGAAGCTGTTCCTGTCGATCATCCCATTCCCCGAGATCTCGGCGGCACGCGCCATGCCCATGGCGATCGACGCCGTGCCCAATCCCGAGATCCACAATGGGCTCGCGGTGCAGATGATCGACGAGGTTCGTCACTCCACGATTCAGATGAACCTCAAGAAGCTGTACATGAACAACTACATCGATCCGGCCGGCTTCGACATCACGGAGAAGGCCTTCGCGAACAACTACGCCGGCACCATCGGGCGGCAGTTCGGTGAAGGCTTCATCACCGGCGATGCGATCACGGCAGCGAACATCTACCTGACAGTGGTTGCCGAGACCGCCTTCACGAACACGCTGTTCGTCGCCATGCCGGACGAAGCCGCCGCGAACGGCGACTATCTGCTGCCCACGGTCTTCCATTCCGTGCAGTCGGACGAATCCCGGCATATCTCCAACGGTTACTCGATCCTGCTGATGGCGCTCGCCGACGAACGCAACCGCCCACTCCTCGAACGCGACCTGCGCTATGCCTGGTGGAACAACCACTGCGTCGTCGACGCAGCGATCGGCACGTTCATCGAGTACGGCACCAAGGACCGCCGGAAGGACCGCGAATCCTATGCGGAGATGTGGCGGCGGTGGATCTACGACGACTACTACCGCAGTTACCTGCTGCCGCTCGAGAAGTACGGACTGACCATTCCGCACGATCTCGTCGAGGAAGCGTGGAAGCGCATCACCGAGAAGAGCTACGTGCACGAGGTCGCACGGTTCTTCGCGACCGGCTGGCCGGTGAACTACTGGCGAATCGACGCGATGACCGACGCCGACTTCGAGTGGTTCGAGGACAAATATCCCGGCTGGTACTCGAAGTTCGGCAAGTGGTGGGAGAACTACAACCGGCTCGCATACCCCGGCCGCAACAAGCCGATCGCCTTCGAGGATGTCGGATACCAGTATCCCCACCGTTGCTGGACCTGCATGGTGCCGTGCCTCATCCGGGAGGACATGGTGGTCGAGAAGGTCGACGGCCAGTGGCGCACATACTGCTCGGAACCGTGCTACTGGACCGACGCGGTCGCGTTCCGCAGCGAATATCAGGGCCGCGAGACGCCGAACATGGGACGGCTCACCGGCTTCCGCGAATGGGAGACCCTGCACCACGACAAGGATCTCGCCGACATCGTGAAGGATCTCGATTATGTCCGCGACGACGGCCGGACGCTCGTCGGGCAGCCACACCTCGACCTGGACCCGAAGAAGATGTGGACCCTGGACGACATGCGAGGAAACACCTTCCAGAGTCCGAACGTGCTGCTGAACCAGATGTCGGATGCGGAACGGGAAGCGCACATCGCGGAATACCGCGCCGGCGCTACCCCACTCTGACACAACCCGATCCGGCCGGCTCGGTTTCATTCCCCGAATCCGCGCCGGCCGGGTCCCTACTCCGACGCACAGGAGGTTCCCGTGGCCGACATCCACCGCATCCACTTCGAACCCGTCGACATCGAGATGGACGTCAGCGAGGACGAGAAGATCCTCGACGCGGCTTTCCGGCAGGGCATCCATCTGATGCACGGATGTCGCGAGGGGCAATGTTCGGCCTGCAAGTCCTACATCCTCGACGGTGAGATCCAGATGGACCGCTACTCGACGTTCGCATGCAACGACGCGGAGGCCGAAGAGGGTTACGTATTGCTCTGCCGCGCACACGCGTTCAGTGACTGCACCATCGAACTGCTGAACTTCGACGAGGACGAACTCCTCGGCGGCGCGCCGATCCAGAACGTGCGGGCACAGATACTCTCGATCGAACCCGTGACCCGTGACATCGTCTCCCTGGAAGTTCGCCCCACCCGGCCCGAAGCGTTCGAGTTCAAATCCGGCCAGTACGCCGACATCACCATTCCCGGGACGGACGACCACCGATCGTTCTCGATGGCCACGACCCCCGCGACCTCCGATCGTGTCCAGTTCCTCATCAAGAAGTACCCCGGAGGTGTCTTCTCCGGCCTGCTCGACGGTGGGTTGAAGGTCGGTGACGAACTGGATCTGACCGGACCCTACGGGTCGTCGACGCTCAAGAACGGTCACGTACTGCCCATCGTGTGCATCGGCGGAGGGGCGGGGATGGCGCCCATCCTGTCGCTGCTACGGCACATGAGCGAGACCGGCGATCCCCGGCCGGTGCGCTTCTACTACGGCGCCCGCACCGGCGCCGATCTCTTCTATCTCGACGAGATACGAGAATTCACGAAAACGTTACGGGACTTCGTCTTCGTGCCATGCTTGTCGGAGAATACGGGCTCCCTACCCGACGGCATCACCGGAGTGGAAACGGGGATGGTTCCGGACGTCGTCGGTGCCCACGAGAGCGAACTGCACCGGTGCGAGACGTATCTGTGCGGCCCCCCTCCGATGGTCGATGCAACCTTGGATCTGCTCGAGAGCAGAGGCGTGCCGAAGGACCAGATCTTCTACGACAAGTTCACCAGCCCCACCTTCGAGTAATCGAAGTCCCCACTTCGTCCCAGTGACAGGAGGATCCACAGATGACCGCCACTGCAGAACCTCACCGGCGCAGTTTCCCCCGCATCGAGTTCACCGATGCCGAGGCCGGCGCCCTGGAGTTCCCGAGCTCGAAGAGCCGCAGCTACAACTATTACAAGCCGGCGAAGCTGCGGGCGACGACCTACGAGGACGTCACCGTCGACGTGCAACCCGACCCGGAACGATACCTCAGCCAGGGCTGGATCTACGGGTTCGCCGGCGGCCCCGGAGGTTATCCGAAGGACTGGACGGACGCGAAATCCTCTGATTGGCACCAGTTCCGCGATCCGAACGAGGAATGGGAACAGTCGATCTACCGCAACAACGCGGCAGTCGTCCGGCAGGTGGATCTGTGCCTGAAGAACGCGAAACGCGCGCACGCCTACGAGATGTGGAACACCCCCTGGCTCACCTTCATCGCCCGGAACCTCGGCGCGTGGATGCATGCCGAGAATGGCCTCGGACTGCATGTCTTCACCTCGATCCAGCGATCCGGTCCGACCAACATGATCAACAACGCAGTTGCTGTCAACGCGGCGCACAAGCTGCGTTTCGCACAGGATCTGGCGTTGTTCAATCTCGACCTCTCCGAGTCCGGTGTGCCCTTCGACGGCTCCGTGCACAAGGAGGTCTGGCAGTCCGCACCGGAGTGGCAGGGCACCCGTGAGGTGGTGGAGCGGCTGACCGCGGTCGGCGACTGGTGCGAGCTGCTTTTCGCCACCAACATCATTTTCGAGCAACTCGTGGGATCGCTCTTCCGGTCCGAGCTGATCATGCAGATCGCTGCGCGGAACGGCGACTACATCACTCCGACGATCGTCGGCACCGGCGAACACGACTACGATCGCGATCTGTCCTACACCCGGTCGTTGTACCGGATGCTCACGCGCGACGAAGAATTCGGCGATTCCAACAAGGAGCTGTTCTCCACCTGGATGAGCACGTGGGTGCCGCGCTGCATCGAGGCGGCCCGATCGCTGCAGCCGATCTGGTCGCAGCCGTCCGACAAGGCCGTCACCTTCGCCACGAGTTTCGAATCCGCCCAGTCGAAGTTCCGGTCCCTGCTCGAGGAGATCGGCCTGGAAGCACCGAAGGAGCTGGACCAGTGAGCATGAATTTCGGATCCTCCACCGAGTTCTCCAACAAGTGCGGAGTGACGCTCATGAACACTCCGATCGGACGAGTCGTCGCGGACGTCATGGGCGCCAAGGAAGGGGTCGAACTGACGGAGTATCCCTCGATGATCCGCGTCGACGGCACGAAGTTGCTCGAGTTCGACTACGACGAGCTGACCGAGGCTCTCGGCAGCGACTTCGACGGATCCGTCTTCGAGGAGATCAGCTCGACCCACTACGGACGCATGGTGCATCTCGACGACAAGACCATGTTGTTCGCCAGCCCCGAGGACGCCGCCGAGTACATCGGCTTCGACCTCACCGCGCCCTAGGAATCGAGGACCGCATGTACACCAAGGACGACGAGAACTACTTCATCGTTGACGCACACGTACATATCTGGGACGCAAGGCCTTCCAACCTGAAGAACATTCACGGACAGCAGTTCATCGACTGCTTCTACGACTACCACAAGAATCTCAGCCCACAGGACGAGGTGTGGGACTTCGACACCTACGCCTATTACGGCAGCGAACGATTCATGAAGGATCTGTTCGTCGACGGGTACGTCGACCACGCGATCTTCCAGGCGACCCTGCTGAGCGAGTTCTACAAGGACGGTTTCGGGCAGACCGAGGAGTGCCTCGAACTCACCCGCAAGAACCCGGGCAAGCTCACCTACAACCACGCTTACGATCCGCGTAACGGGGAGGCCGGCCTCGAGCAGCTGCGGCGCGACGCCGAGAGTATGAACCTGCAGGGCGTCAAGCTCTACACCGCCGAATGGTTCGGCGACTCACGCGGATACAAGCTGGACGACAGATGGTCGCGGCGGTACCTGGAGGAGTGTATCGAGCTGGGTATCAAGAATATCCACGTTCACAAAGGGCCCACGATCCGGCCGCTGGACCGCGACGCCTTCGACGTCGCCGATGTCGACAAGGTCGCCACCGACTACACCGACCTGCGGTTCATCGTCGAACACGTCGGCCTGCCCCGGCTCGAGGACTTCTGCTGGATCGCGACCCAAGAGTCCAACGTCTACGGAGGTCTGGCCGTGGCGATTCCGTTCATCCACACCCGACCGCGCTATTTCGCACAGATCATCGGCGAGCTGATGTACTGGATCGGCGAGGACAAGATCCTGTTCTCGAGCGACTACGCGCTGTGGACACCGCGGTGGCTGATCGAGAAGTTCGTGGACTTCCAGATCCCCGAGGACATGACCGAATACGCCCCGCTGACGATCGAGCAGAAGAAGAAGGTGCTCGGCCTCAACGCGGCCGCGCTCTACGACATCGAGGTGCCCGAGCACTTGCGTCTTCCCGAACCGGCGGGACAGGAAGGGGTCGAGGTCGCCGCGGGCGCGCAGGAAGCGGCGTCGTCATGACCACCGAACCCGTGACGGCCGACGACGTCCTGCTGGCGTTGTCGGAGGTCGTCGACCCCGAGCTGGACGAACCCATCACCGACCTCGGGTTCGTCCGTTCGGTGGTTCTCGACGACGAGGGTGTGACCGTGCACCTGCGTCTGCCCACCGCATTCTGCTCGCCCAACTTCGCCTACCTGATGGCCTCGGACGCGCAGGATGTACTCGAGGCCGTCGAGGGCATCGGCCGGGTGCGGATCATGCTCGACGATCACCACGACAGCGACAAGATCAACGACGGCCTCGCAGCGAATGCGGGTTATCGCGGCACCTTCGGGGTCGAGGCCGTCGACAGTCTCGAGGATCTTCGCCGGACCTTCCTGCGCAAGGCCCACCTCGCAGCGCTCGAGCGATGCATCGAATCGATGCTCCGCGAGACGGACCTCACCGTCGACGAGGTCGGATCGCTCACCCTGAGCGACATCCCGCCGGGTCGCCACCGATCGGCTCTGCTCCGGCGGCGCCTGGCCCTCGGTCTGACCCTGTGTCCGGCCGGGCGGGCATTCGTCGACGAGGACGGCAGGACCATCCCCGCCGAGAAGATTCCGATGCGGCTGAGATTCGCGAAGTCCGTACGCATATCCATGGAAGGCAACTCGCACTTCTGCCGCGGCCTTCTCGCCACCCGCTATTCCGACGACGACGGGGCGGAGGTCCCGCGGATCGTCGATGTCCGATCAACTTCGCCCGTTCCAGTCAGGAGAGTGTCATGAAGGCCGTGCAGGTCGTGGGGTACCACACGAAACTCCAACTCACCGATGTTCCGGAACCGGAGATCGAAGGCCCACTCGATGTGATCGTCCGAATCGGCGGAGCGGGCGTGTGCCGCACCGACCTCCACATCCTCGAAGGCCAGTGGGCCGAGAAGAGCGGGGTCGACCTGCCGTACACGATCGGTCATGAGAATGCCGGCTGGGTGCACGCGGTGGGCGATGCGGTCACGAACGTCGCGGTGGGCGACAAGGTGATCCTGCACCCGCTGATCACGTGTGGGCAGTGCCGCGCCTGCCGGTCCGGTGACGACGTGCACTGCGAGAACAATGCCTTCCCCGGCATCGACACCAACGGTGGCTATGCCGAATACCTGCGCACCACTGCCCGCAGCGTGGTGCGGATCGACGACTCGCTCGAACCCGCGGACGTCGCTGCGCTGGCCGACGCCGGGTTGACGGCTTATCACGCGGTTGCCAAGGCCGCGAAGACCCTTCGTCCCGGAGACACCTGTGTGATGATCGGCGCCGGAGGGCTCGGACACATCGGCATACAGGTGCTGAAAGCGATCTCACCCGCCACGCTCGTCGTCGTCGACCGTAATCCGGACGCAGTGAAGCTCGCGGCCGAGATCGGCGCCGACCACGCGATCGTCGCGGACGGCACGCACGTACAGCAGGTCCTCGACCTCACCGGCGGCAAGGGCGCCGAAGCTGTCATCGACTTCGTCGGCGAAGGTGGTGCCACCGAAGAGGGTGTGGCGATGCTGCGCCGCGCCGGCAACTACTACGTCGTCGGCTACGGCGAGAACATCGACGTACCCACCATCGACATCATCTCGACGGAGATCAACTTCATCGGCAATCTCGTCGGCTCCTACAACGACCTGCAGGACCTGATGGTCCTCGCCGCGCAGGGCAAGGTCACGCTCCACACCACGAAATACCCGCTCGATCAGTTCCAGCAGGCCATCGACGATCTCGACGCCGGTCGCGTGCGCGGCCGCGCGATCCTCGTCCCCGGCTCCTGAACCGCATCACCGACGAAAGGAGAGCCCGCAATGGCCAAGGAACTGCGGTTCGAACAGGAAGCCCGCACGCTGCTCGAGTACGGCGTCAACGCACTCGCCGACGCGGTGAAGGTGACGCTCGGGCCCAAGGGTCGCAACGCCGTACTGGAGAAACTCACCGGCCCTCCGACCATCACCAACGACGGGGTCACGATCGCCCGGGAGATCCAGCTGCGCGACCCGTTCGCCAACATGGGGGCGCAGCTGGTCAAAGAAGTCGCCATGAAGACCAACGGGACGGTCGGTGACGGAACCACCACCGCGACAGTGCTCGCACAGGCCATGGTCCGCGAGGGGCTGCGGGCCGTCGAGGCGGGTGCCAATCCGATGAGGGTGCGTCGCGGTATCGAACGCTCGGTCCCCGTCGTCGTCGATGCCGTGCACGCCCACTCGGTGCAGATCCGGGACCGTCACGATCTCGCCCGCATCGCCTCGCTCGCGGCCAGCGACGACGACACGATCGGCGAGGTCATCGCCGACGCCGTCGCCCACGTGGGACGCTCCGGCATCGTCACCACCGAGGAATCCGACACGCTCGGCATGTCCGTGGATGTCGTCGACGGCATCGAGTTCGACCACGGCTACATCTCGGGTTACATGATCACCGACCCCGAGCACATGGAGTCCGTCCACGAGAACCCGCTGGTGTTGCTCACCAACAAGAAGATCGGCCAGGTGCAGGACATCATGCCGAGCATCGAGGCGGCCAAGCGCGCGGACCGGCCCCTGGTGGTGCTGGCCGAGGACGTCGACGGGCCGGCCCTGCACCTGCTCGTCGGCGGCAACATGCACAAGACCATGCAGTCCGTCGTCGTGCGTGCCCCGGGCTTCGGGCACCGCCGGGTCGCGGAACTCGAGGATCTCGCGGTGGCGCTCGGCGGTCACGTGATCGCGAAGGACACCGGCATCGAACTGTCGGAGGTCACCCGCGAGCACCTCGGATCCTGCGATCGCATCACGGTGACCGAGAACGACACGACCATCGTCGGCGGCCACGGCGACCCGAACCTCGTCCGGGCACGCATCTCGCAGCTCGAGACCCAGCTCGGCCGGGCCCGCATCGAAGCCGATCAGGACGCCCTGCAGCTACGGCTCGCGCGCCTGACCGGCAGTGTCGCCGTCATCAAGGTCGGTGGCGCCACGAGTGTCGAACTCAAGGAGCGGATGCTGCGGGTCGAGGATGCGCTCGCCGCGACCCGCGCGGCACTCGAAGCCGGTGTCGTCGCCGGTGGTGGTACCGCACTCGGACAGGCATACCGGGCACTGACCGACCTCGACCTGCCCGGCGACGAGGCGGTCGGCCGAGACGTCGTGCGCCGGGCACTCGCCGAACCGCTGCGGCGCATCGCGATCAACGCAGGCTTCGACGGTGATCAGGTCGTCGAGGTGGTCGAAGGGCTGCCGCTCGGTCACGGATTCAACGCCCTCACCGGCGAGTACGGCGATATGTTCGACGAGGGCGTGATCGACCCGTTCAAGGTCACCCGGGCGGCCTTCGAGAGCGCGGCCTCGATCGCTGCCCTGCTCATCACCACCGAGACCGCCGTGGTCGAGGAGGTCGTGGGCAATCCCGGAGCGATCCCCGCACCCGGCTTCGGCGACCTCGCCGAAGGCATGATCCGCCCCTCGAACATCTACTGACCGGAGGAAAGATGATCTTCATCGTGGTCCGTTTCAAGGTGCGTCCCGAGTACCAGGACAGGTGGCTCGAGACGACTGCGGAGTTCACCGAGGCAACCCGCAGCGAGTCCGGGAACCTGTGGTTCGACTGGTCGCGGAGTGTGGACGATCCGTCCGAGTTCGTTCTCGTCGAAGCGTTCCGTGACGGAGATGCCGGTGCCGAGCACGTGAAGTCCGACCACTTCCGCAAGGGACTCGAGGCGATGCGGCCGGCCTTGGCCGAGACACCCCGCATTCTCAACACGGAGATTCCCGGCACCGACTGGGCGCGCATGGGCGAACTCGAAATCGGCTGATCCACCGATCGACGACAGGGGTGTGTGCCGGAGTCCGATCCCGGCACACACCCCTGTTCGATGCGCGCCCATAGGTTTGTCCTAACGATTCGTGCGGCGGCAGGTCTTTGTGGCCGCCGTCACCGTCGTGATCGACTGGACCGGCGTGGACGGTACGTCCGCAGTGTCCGTGTCGAGCAGGAGCGTGATGTGAGCGAGTTGCACCTTCCCAACCGAATTCGGCAGCTTGCGACAGAACATCCGGATCGGGCCGCAGTCAGTTCCGGCGGAACGACACTCACCTACTCCGAATTCGACACGCTCACCAACCGGGTCGCCTCGGCGCTCACGACGGTCCCCTCCAGGTCCCGCCGGATCGGCGCGCTCCTGCGCATGGACCTTCCCGGCGCGGCCTCGTTCGTTGGCTGTGCCAAGGCCGGACTGGTGTTCACGCCCCTGAACTGGCGCCTGCGTCCCGACGAGATCGCCGACATCGCCGACGACGCCCGGCTCGACGTTCTGATCGCCGAGGACGAGTTCGCCGCGTCCGCGCGTGCTGCTGCCGAGGCACTGCCGGATGTGCAGATCGTCGTGGTGGGCGATGCCTCCTCGGTTCCCGGCGCGCGTGCGTGGGACGACTTCGTCGCCTCCGGTGACGGTGTCGATCCCGGCTTCGGCGACGATCCGCAGGCCGAGGTCCTGCAGCTCTACACCTCCGGGACGACCGGACTTCCCAAAGGTGTGGTGGCGAGACATCACAACATCTTCAACGAACCCCGGAACTTCGAGATCTACGAATTCACCGACGATTCCGTCGCTCTCGACGCCCTGCCCCTCTTTCACATCGCCGGTGTGGGATGGATGAGCACGACCCTGTCGGCCGGCGTGCACCTGGTGCTGCTCGGGGAGATGCGCCCGGAACCGGTGGCTGCCGCGATCTCCCGGTACGGCATCACCCACACTTTCCTCGTTCCGTCCGCGATCGGCATGCTCGTGGAGATGCCCGGGCTGGCGGACCACGACCTGTCGAGTCTGCGCCTCGTCGCCTACGGCGCCTCCCCGATCACGCCCACCCAGCTCGCCCGGGCCATGGACGTCCTCGGCTGCCGCTTCGTGCAGCGCTACGGCATGACCGAGACGATGGGTGCCCTCACTGCCCTGCGCGCCCACGACCACGACCCTCACGGACCGCGCTCCTACCTGCTGCGTTCGGCCGGAACCCCGCTTCCGGGCATCGAAGTGCAGATCCGCGACATCGCCACGGGCGAACCGCTTCCCGTCGGCGAGACGGGTGAGATCGTGTGCCGGTCGCGGAACAACACGTCCGGATACTGGCGCCGCGACGCGGAGAATGTCGCCCTGTTCACCGCGGACGGTTTCCTGCGCACCGGCGACGCCGGACACCTCGACGAGGACGGCTACCTGTTCGTCACCGACCGCGTGAAGGACATGATCATCACCGGCGGCGAGAACGTCTACCCGATCGAGGTGGAATCCGTCCTGGCCGAGCATCCCGCCGTGGCCGAGGTCGCCGTCGTCGGAATTCCGGACGATCGCTGGGGTGAAGCCGTGACCGCAATCGTACGGGTCGCGCCCGGAGCCGGGACGCCGACCGAGGCCGAACTCCTCGAGTTCGTCGTCGAACGCCTCGCCTCCTACAAGAAGCCGCAGCGCATCCATTTCGTCGACGAGTTGCCCCGCAATGCGAGCGGCAAGGTCCTCAAGCGCACACTGCGCGACGAGTTCGCCCGAGTGTCGGAGGAAAGCACGCCGTGAAACCCGAGCCCATCTCATCGTTCTCGCCGCCAGGGACGTCGTCCGTTTCGACGGCGGCATCCCTGACCGCTGGACTTTCTCCGCGCCCGACCCACTCGAAGGAAGACTGACATGAGCGTTGTCCTCACCGAATTCGCCGACGGCGTTGCCGTGTTCACCCTCAACCGCCCCGAGGCCAAGAACGCCGTGAACCTCGAGGTTTCGAAAGCACTGGCCGCAGCCCTCGACGAGTTCGAGGCGCGCCCCGACCTGACCATCGGTATCCTCACGGGATCCGGCGGAACATTCTGCGCGGGAATGGATCTCAAATCCTTCGCCCGAGGCGAACGTCCGACGATCCCGGGACGCGGTTTCGGTGGCATCACCGAGGCCCCGCCGACCAAACCGCTCATCGCCGCCGTCGAGGGCTGGGCACTGGCCGGAGGATGCGAACTCGCCCTGGCCGCCGACCTGATCGTCGCGTCGCGGGATGCGAAATTCGGTATCCCCGAAGTCAAGCGGGGGCTCGCAGCGGCCGCGGGCGGACTCCTGCGTCTGCCGAAGATCCTGCCGTATCCCGTAGCGATGGAGATGGCCATCACCGGCGATCCGCTCACCGCCGAGGTTGCCTACGCACACGGGCTGGTCAACCGTGTCACGGAACCCGGCCAGGCCCTGACGGTGGCAAAGGAACTCGCGGCTCGCGTCGCGGCGAACGGCCCGCTCGCGGTGCGCGCGACCAAGCAGGTCGTCTCGATGGCCGCCGGCTACACCGATCCCGATGCCTTCGCCGCCCAGCGCGCCTTCATCGACCCGGTGTTCGCGTCGTCCGATGCACAAGAGGGCGCTCGGGCGTTCGCCGAGAAGCGCGCACCCGTCTGGAAGGGCGAGTAGACCTGCCGCGCATCCGGTGGTCACGGCAGGTTTCCCGAGGCCCGATTCACACCGTCGCCTAGGATAGCCGGGTGGACCTGCACCTCGTGACCTACTTCGTGGCTGTCGTCGACCACGGTGGAATCACGAAGGCCGCTCGTGCTCTGTATATTTCGCAACCGTCGTTGTCGCAGGCGATCCGCACCCTCGAACGCCGGCTGGGTACCACGCTGTTCGACCGCACCGGACGCCGGCTCACGCTCACCGAGGACGGCCGCGCTCTCGAGGTCGCGGCGCGCCGGATCCTCGCCGACGTCGAGCGTGCGAAACAGAAGGTCGCGGCGGTACGCGATCTCGAGGCCGGCCGCGTCGAGATCGTGACCTACGCGACGTTCTCGATCCACCCCGTCATCGAGTTCGTCCAGCGCTTCCGCAGCCGCTACCCGAAGCTGACCGTTCGAGTGAGCGACGCCGAAGGGCCGGCCGGGGTGCATGCGGCATTGCGCCGCGGCGAAGCGGAGATCGGCATCACCGACCTGTCGGTCGAGCACGCCGGCATGATCACGGTGCCGGTGCTCGAGCAGGAGATGGTGCTCGCTCTGCATCCCGATCTCGCGACCGACGTTCCCGACCCGGTGACACGGGCGCAGGTCCGCGATTTCCCGCTGGTCCTCGACCTCGGGTCCCGCGCGAGCGCCGCGCGCACCGGTGAACTGCTCGGGGAACAGAATGTCGTGGTGGACTGCGCCAACCAGGCCGCCCTGTGGCAGTTCGTCGAACGTGGTACGGCCGGCACGGTGGTTCCGCGACGCGTCGCGGAGAAGCAGATCCCCGGCGCCGTGGTGCGGTCGCTGGACCCGCCGTTCCTGCGTCCCGTCGGACTGGTGATGCGACCGGGCGAACCTTCCCCGGCGGCCGCGACCTTCGTCGCGACCACCACTGCCAGCACCTGGGAGGGGTGACCACATGGAGTTCCGGCAGGTCGAATATTTCCTCGCCGTCGTGGAGAACGACGGCATCAACGGTGCCGCCGCCGAACTCGGGGTCGCGCAACCCACCGTCTCCCAGGCGCTGCGCAGTCTCGAACGTGAGCTGGGCGTGCAGCTGTTCCATCGCATCGGGCGCGGCATGGTGCTCACAGCGGCGGGCAAGGCTCTCATCGGTCCGAGCCGGCAGATCCTGCGCGATGTGAACGTGGTCGAGGAGTTGCTGACGGTGTCCACCACCGAGGTGACCGGCCGCCTGGATCTGATGGTGTTCCCCGCTCTCGCGACCGGGCCGATCGTCGATCTGGTATCCGAATTCCGGCGCCGGCATCCCAAGGTCACCGCGCGGCTCGGTGATCTGCGGACGGAGGAGTCCACGGCCTCGGTGATCCACGACGGTCACTGCGAATTCGTCGTCACCCATCTGTCCCGGGAGGACGAGGTGGGGCTCGAGATCATCGAGCTCGGGCAGACGGAGTACTGGCTGGCCTATCCACCCGGCACCGACCTCCCACCCGGACCTCTGCCGTTGGCCGATCTCCCCGACATCCCGATGGTCTTCGTACCGCGAGGTATGGGGTCGGTGAGCGATTCGATCGATCACGCGCTGCGGCGCGCCGAGGTGCGACGGCCCATCTCGGTACTCACCGACCATCGGGAGGCCCGCCTGCCTATGGTGCTCGCAGGTCTGGGCGGATCGTTCGTCGAACGTTCCCTCGCCGAGTCGGTGCAGGACGTGGCCGTGGTCCGTCCGTGCGAGCCGACCTTCGCGCAGGCGTACGGATTGGTGTTCGACCCGGCGTCGCTGTCGAAGGCGGGCCGGGCGTTCGTCGACTTCGTACGGTCGTCCGGGGTCGTCACGCCGAAGGAGTGACGTCGACTTTCCGGGGGACGGTGACATCCGGAAGGCCGGGCGCGAGGATGGACGGGTACGACGCCTGCTTCCGCTTCGGGAGATGATCCGTATGTCCGCTTCGACGACCTCCCCCACCGATCTCGACTCCGTCGACGCCTTCGCGCAGCGCGTCCTCGATTCCGTGCTCGGCAGCATGGACACCCTCGCCATCCTGCTAGGTGACCGTCTCGGCTGGTATCGAAGCCTCGCCGAGGACGGGCCCGCCGACGCCGACGAGCTGGCGACACGCACCGGCACCCACCCGCGGTAGACCCGCGAATGGCTCGAACAGCAGGCCGTGACAGGCCTGCTGGGCGTCGACGACGGTGATCCGCCCCGCTTCGTCCTGTCGCGCGCGGGTCGCGAGGTACTCACCGATCCCCACAGCCTGTCCTATCTCGCGCCGCTCGCCCGGATGATCTGCGGCGCGACCATGCAACTTCCCGGTCTGCTGGAGGCCTATCGCGACGGCGGTGGCGTGAGCTGGAGCCGGTTCGGCCGTGACGTGCGGGAATCCCAGGCCGATGCGAACAGAGCACTGTTCGAGAAGTCGCTACCCGGCGCCCTGCGCTCGATATCCGAGATCGACCGGGTGCTCGGCGAGCCCGGCGCACGGATCGCCGATATCGGTTGCGGTGGAGGATGGTCCACGATCACGCTGGCGCGCACCTATCCGGATGCCCGCGTGCACGGCGTCGACATCGATGCCCCCTCGGTCGATCTCGCGCGGTCGAATCTCGATGCCGAGAGCCGCGTCGGCGACGATGTGGCACAACGGGTCACCTTCACCCGGTGCGACGCATCCGAATTGCCGGGAGGACATTTCCGTGCGGCGTTCGCATTCGAGTGCCTCCACGACATGCCGCATCCGGTCGAGGTTCTCGCTGCGGTACGGCGTTCGCTCACACCCGGCGGGTTCATGATCGTCATGGACGAAGCGGTCGCCGAGACCTTCACCGCTCCCGGCGACGACCTCGAACGACTCATGTACGGCTACAGCCTCACGGTGTGCCTTCCCGACGGCATGAGCCACACACCGAGCGCCGCGACAGGAACGGTCATGCGCCCCGCCACGCTCCGGCGCTACGCACTCGACGCGGGTTTCGCCGGTGTGGACGTTCTGCCCATCGAGGATTTCGGATTCTTCCGCTTCTACCTGCTCAGCACCGGATAGGGCCGTCTGGCAGAACGGCGGGGAGGTCGTGCGGGCTTCCCAGGAAACACGCACACGACCTCCCCGCCGCCGCGGGTTCGGATGTCAGGAGACGCGTTCGAAGACCGCGGCCAAGCCCTGCCCGCCGCCGATGCACATGGTCTCGAGGCCGTAACGGGCTCCGCGACGGTGCAGTTCGCGCGCGAGGGTCGCGAGCATGCGCCCGCCGGTCGCGCCGACCGGATGGCCGAGGGAGATGCCGGAACCGTGGACGTTCGTGCGCTCGAAGTCGGACTTGCCGAACTTCCACTCGCGTGTCACCGCGAGTGCCTGCGCGGCGAATGCCTCGTTGAGTTCGATGAGGTCGACGTCGGCGAGGGTGATGCCGGCCCGGTTCAGTGCGACCTCCGTGGCGGGTACGGGGCCGATACCCATGATCTTGGGCTGAACACCGGCGAGACCCCACGAGACGATCCGCACCAGCGGGGTCAGACCGAGCTCGGACGCCTTCTCTGCGGTGGTCACGATCGCCATCGACGCCGCGTCGTTCTGGCCGCTGGCGTTGCCGGCGGTGACGGTGGCGTCGGGGTCCTGCTTGCCCATGATCGGACGGAGCTTCGAGAGCGTTTCGACGGTCGTGTCGGCGCGCGGGTGTTCGTCGGTGTCGATGACCTCGTCGCCCTTACGGCTGCTGACGGTGACCGGCACGATCTCCTCGGCGAGGATGCCGTTCTTCTGCGCGGCGACGGCGCGGGCGTGCGATTCCGCGGCGAGCTCGTCCTGCTCGAGACGAGTGATGCCGTACTCGGCACGCAGGTTCTCAGCGGTCTCGATCATGCCGCCGGGCACCGGGTAGAAGCGTCCCCCGGCCGTGGAGCGCGCCCGTACGAGACCGTCGTGCATCTGCACACCGCTGCGGGCGCCGCCCCAACGGATGTCGGTCGAATAGAACGCGGCATTGCTCATCGACTCGGTACCGCCGGCGACGACGAGATCGTGGTCGCCGTTGCCGACCTGGAAGGCGGCCTGGATGACGGCCTGCAGACCGGAACCGCAGCGACGGTCGATGTGCATGCCGGGCACGGTGACCGGCAGTCCGGCGTCGAGTGCGACGACCCTGCCGATCGCAGGTGCCTCACTGTTCCCGTTGCAGTGACCGAGAATGACGTCCTGAACCTGTTCGGGCGCAACACCGGTGCGTTCGAGCAGCCCTTTCAGTGCTGCGACACCGAGATCGACTGCGGTGAGGGACTTGAACATTCCTCCGTAGCGGCCGATCGGAGTACGGACCGGCTCGCAGATGACTACTTCGCGCATGATGACCTTTCGGGAGAACCGGGTGACGGAGCGACCGTTACATGAAGCGGCCGCCGGTGACCTCGAGGACGGTGCCTGTCATGTAGGAGGACATGTCGGAGGCGAGGAACAGTGCGACGGAGGCGATCTCGCCGACCTCACCGGGCCGGCCCATCGGGATCTCGTTCATCTTCTGATCCCAGGCCTTCTGCGGCATGGCCTCGGTCATCGCCGAGCGGATCAGGCCGGGCTGGATCGCGTTGACCCGCACACCGTGGTGCGCCATCTCCTTCGCGGCGGCCTTGGTCAGGCCGACGATGCCGGCCTTGGCGGCCGAGTAGTTGGTCTGACCGACCATGCCGACCTTGCCGGACAGCGAGGAGATGTTGACGATCGCGCCTCGCTTGGCCTCACGCATAATCGCGGCGGCCTTGCGGGTGCCGTGCCAGGTGCCCTTCAGATGCACCGCGATGACCAGATCGAAGTCCTCCTCCGTCATCGTGCGCATGGTGGCGTCGCGGGTGATGCCCGCGTTGTTGACGACGACGTCGAGCGAGCCGAAACCGTCGACAGCCTCGGCGAGCAGGGTGTCCCAGTCGTCGGACTCGACGACGTTCGCCCGCACCGCGCGGGCGACGTCACGGCCGCCGAGCTTCTCCGCGGCGGCGTTCGCGGCGTCGAGGTCGAGGTCGCCGATCACCACGCGGGCACCGGCGGCGACGAATTCCTGTGCAATGGCGAAACCGATACCCTGAGCGGCACCGGTGATGACGGCAGTGCGATTCTCCAGCAGAGACATCCAAGATTCCTTTCGGCGGGGCACATATGGCCCCCGAATGTGTCGATGTCGTCGAATATAACGGCGATCGGTGCTGGTAACGCCCTTCCGAACCATCGAGAATGCCTATACGGGAGTGGCGCCATTCGTATTGGACACCTCACGTGGGCGATACGAAACTCGGGTACATGACACTCTCCATCCCTGCACCCGAAGTCGACGAAGACGACTTCCGCGAGATCCTCGCCCAGACCCGCGCGTTCGTCCGGAACATGGTCGTCCCGCGCGAGCAGGAGATCGCGGACACCAACGCGATTCCCGAGGACATCCGCACGGCCGCGAAGGAGATGGGCCTGTTCGGTTACGCGATTCCGCAGCAGTGGGGCGGACTCGGCCTGAATCTTCAGCAGGACGCCGAACTCGCGATGGAACTCGGCTACACGACACTGTCGCTGCGCTCGATGTTCGGCACCAACAACGGCATCGCCGGCCAGGTTCTCGTCAATTTCGGTACCGACGAGCAGAAGGAGCAGTGGCTCGAAGGCATCGCCTCCGGAGAGGTCGTCGCATCCTTCGCCCTGACCGAGCCGGGCGCAGGGTCGAACCCGTCGGGACTGCGTGCCAAGGCGGTGCGCGACGGCGACGACTGGGTGATCACCGGCGAGAAGCGCTTCATCACAAACGCCCCGCTGGCGGACCTGTTCGTCGTCTTCGCCCGCACCCGTCCGGCAGACGAGAACGGGACCGGCATCGCGGTCTTCCTCGTCCCCGCCGACACTCCGGGTGTCCGGGTGGGCAACAAGGACGCGAAGATGGGCCAGGAAGGCGCCTGGACCGCCGACGTGCACTTCGACGAGGTACGCGTGCCGGCCTCGTCACTGGTCGGCGGCAGTGAGGACGTCGGCTACAAGGCCGCGATGATCTCCCTGGCCCGTGGTCGCGTCCACATCGCCGCGCTGTCGGTCGGCCAGGCCCAGCGAGCCCTCGACGAATCGGTCGCCTACGCCGCGACCGCCACCCAGGGTGGCAGCCCGATCGGGAACTTCCAGCTCGTCCAGGCGATGATCGCCGACCAGCAGACCGGTGTCATGGCCGGCCGCGCACTCGTGCGTGACGCCGCGAAGGCATGGGTCGAGGAGACCGACCGCCGGATCGCGCCCTCGGTAGCGAAGCTGTACTGCACCGAAATGGTCGGCAAGGTAGCCGATCTCGCAGTGCAGATCCACGGTGGTACCGGATACATGCGGGAGGTGCCGGTCGAACGGATCTACCGCGACGTGCGGCTGCTGCGCCTGTACGAAGGCACCAGCGAAATCCAGCGTCTGATCATCGGCGGCGGACTCGTCAAGCAGGAACAGAAGAAGAACTCCTGAGCTTCACGATCACTTTCCCACGGCGAAGCCCCCGGTACGCGATACCGGGGGCTTCGCCGTGATGCGTCAGGAAACCGACAGTCGCGAACGCAGATCGGTCTCGAGGATCTTGCCCGCCGGCGAGGTCGGCAGCTCGTCGACCATCATGACCTCGCGAATCTTCTTGTACGGCAGGACGCCTTCGGCGACGAACGCCTTCATCGCCTTCCGGCTCAACGCGGTGCCATACGGATGGCGCCGTCGAGACGGATGGTCTCGCCGTTGAGGTAGCCGTTCTCGAGGATGTTGGTGGCGAGGCGGCCGAACTCGTCGGGGCTGCCCAGACGCGACGGGTTGGGGACGGTCTCCTCCAGCGACTTGCGGACGTCGTCGCGCAGACGGGCGAGCAGCGGGGTGTCCATGATGCCCGGGGCGATGGTGTTGACGCGGATGCCCTTGCTCGCGAGGTCGCGCGCGGCGACGATCGTCATGCCGACGATGCCGGCCTTCGACGCCGAGTAGTTGATCTGGCCGATCTGGCCCTCGAAGGCGGCGACGGAAGCCGTCATGACCACTGCACCGCGTTCGTCGTCGATGAGGTCGAGTTCGGCCATCCGCTCGGCGCCGAGACGCAACGCGTTGAACGAACCGACGAGGTTGAGGCGGATCACGAACTCGAAGTCCTCGAGCGATCCGGCCTTGCCCTCCTTGTCGAGGACGCGCATCTTGCGACCGGCACCGGCGCAGTGCACCACACCGCGCAGACCCCCACGCTCGTGCGCGACGTCGAGAGCCGCGGCGAACTGTTCCGGGTCGGTCACGTCACCGGGCGCGAAGACCGTACCGTCACCGAGTTCCTTTGCGACCTCCTCGCCGTTCGAACTCGGCAGGTCGATCAGGGTGACGTTGCCCCCGGCAGCCAGGACGCGACGTGCGGTCGCGAGACCGAGACCGGACGCTCCGCCGGTGACGGCGACGGACAGACCCTTGAGTTCCATAGTGCTCCTTCGAGATTCGTAGCGGCTGGATGACGAGGTGGATCAGAGAAGTTCGAGGATGGTGGCGTTGGCCATGCCACCGGCCTCGCACATCGACTGCAGGCCGTAGCGGATGCCGTTGTCACGCATGTGGTGTACGAGGCGGGTCATGAGGATCGCGCCGGATCCACCGAGCGGATGGCCGACACCGATCGCACCACCGAGCGGGTTCAGCCGGTCGGGCTTCGCGCCGGTCTCGACCTGCCACGCGAGCGGCACCGGCGCAAACGCCTCGTTGATCTCGAACACACCGATGTCGTCGATGGACAGCCCGGACCGCTTCAGTGCCTTCGCGGTCGCGGGGATAGGGCCGGTGAGCATGACGACCGGGTCGTCGGCGGCAACGACGGCGGTGTGGATACGCGCGAGCGGGGTCCAGCCCTGGGCCGCAGCGTATTCGCTGGTGGTGATGAGCAGGGCCCCGGCACCGTCGGAGATCTGCGAGGAATTACCGGCGTGGATCACGCCGTCCTCCTTGAAGACCGTCTTCAGCTTGGCGAGCGATTCGAGGCTGCCGCCGCGGCGGATGCCCTCGTCCGTGGCGAAGTCCCCGACCGGGGCGATCTGCCCGGTGAAGGCTCCCGCATCCGTGGCGGCTGCGGACAGTTCGTGCGAACGCAGCGAGTACTCGTCGAGCCGGGTGCGGGAGAAGCCCCACTTCTCGGCGATCATCTCGGCGCCGATGCCCTGCCCGAAGCCGGCGACCCCGAAACGGTCGAGCACGTTCTGCGGGAAATGCTGTCCGTCCTTGCTCGCGCTGCCCATCGGCACGCGGCTCATCGACTCGACACCACCGGCGATCACGACGTCGCTCTGTCCGGAGACGACGGTCGCGGCGGCGAAAGACACGGCCTGCTGACTCGACCCGCACGCGCGGTTGATGGTGGTGGCAGGCACGGTGACCGGCCATCCGGCAGCGAACACGGCGCTGCGCGAGACGATTCCGGCCTGGTCGCCGACCTGGCTCACACAACCCCACTGCACGTCGTCGACGGTGGCGGGGTCCAGGCCGGTTCGCTCGGCCAGTGCCGTCAGCACATGCGCGGACAGGTTGACGGGGTGGATCTCGGACAGTGCACCACCGCGGCGTCCGATGGGGGAACGGACGGCGTCGACGATCACGGCATCGCGCATGCGAAACGATCCTTTGCTCTGGCAGGACACGGTTGCCGGGGCAACCGCTGTGGGGAAACGACGACCGGCCGGGTGGTGGTCCTCACATTCGAGGAGACCATGCACCCTGCCGGGAGCGGTAAGTCTTTCGGCGGAAGATTCCGTTAGGTGGAAGCTATACCGACGAGGTACCGAGCCGACACCCCGACGAAGAACCCGTGTGAACGGTGCGAATGTCCCCTCGGGAAGAACAGGCCGCCTGCCGTCACCCGTATTGATCATGGGCCACGGCAGCGCGCGCACAGTGTGGGTGGTGAAGGAATCGATCACTTATAGCTATGACCGTTCACAAGGCAGATTCGCACCATCGATCGCCGGCCTGCGCTGACCAGAGTATTGGTCTGCGCTAATCGAGAGATAGCCGATCGGTGCTGTTGCCGGTGGCGGGGCCTGGGGCATGCTGACTGTGCCCGAGACAATCCGTGACGAGAACGAGCGAGCCCAGCATGAACTCCTCCGCTTCCACCGACGAGTTGCCCTCGTCCACTGCACCGCTGGCAGGGGTGCGAGTGGTCGAGGTGTCGAGCTTCGTGGCCGCACCACTGTGCGGCATGACCCTGGCCGCCCTCGGCGCCGACGTGATCCGGGTCGACCCCATCGGTGGTGCCGCCGACTATCGCCGCTGGCCGGTGACCGACGAGAACGAGTCGATCTACTGGGCGGGCCTGAACAAGGGCAAGCGCTCGTTTGCGGCGGATTTCCGTAATCCCGATGCTCAGGTGCTGATCCGTGATCTGATCATCGATTCCGGGGTGCTCGTCACCAACGCTGCCGGTCGCTCGTGGCTCGACTACGACGAGCTCGCCGCGATCCGCCCCGACCTGATCCACGTGCAGGTTCTCGGTCGCGCGGACGGCACCGCTGCCGTCGACTACACGGTCAACGCCGCCGCCGGCTTCCCGTCGGTCACCGGCGCGGAGAACGTCTCGACCCCGGTCAACCACGTTTTGCCCGCCTGGGACGTCTCGTGCGGACTCTACGCCGCACTGTCGGTCGCTTCGGCCGTCTACCGACGCGAGATCACCGGTGCCGGAACGAAGGTCGTGTTGCCACTCGAAGACGTCGCGCTCGCGACCGTCGGCAACCTGGGCTACATCGCCGAAGCCCAGCTCGGTCGTCCCGCTCGGCAGAAGGTGGGCAACGCCGTCTACGGCACCTACGGCGCCGACTTCGCCACCGGCGACGGCGCCCGATTCATGATCGTCGCGCTCACTCCGCGGCATTTCCGCGATCTGACCGAACTCACCGGCACCGCCGAGGCGGTGGCCGCCCTCGAATCGGCCCTGGGCGTGGACTTCCGCGACGAAGGCACCCGCTTCGAGCATCGTCACGTCCTGAACAGCCTGTTCGGCGCGTGGTTCTCCCGCCATACGGCCACCGAGATCGAAGCGGCCCTGGAAGGCACCTCGATCCTGCACGAGCGGTACCGCACCTTCGCCGAACTCGCCGCCGACCCCCGCGTGACCGAGAACCCGATGTTCCACAAGCTCGACCAACCGCGCATCGGCAGTTATCACGCACCGAGCACCCCGATGTCCTTCGACGGCCGCTATCCCGAAGTCCGGCCCGCGCCGGCCAACGGAGACGATACCGCTGAGGTACTCGCCGAACATCTGGGGCTGACCGACGAGGAGATCGACAGCCTCGCAGCGTCCGGCACCATCCGCACCTCCCGGAAAGAGCACGCATGACCCGCCTCGCCCAGACTCTCGGACTGACCGAGTTCCAGACCGAGATCCTCGACACCGTACGTACTTTCGTCGACCGTGAGATCATCCCGAACGCGCAGGAGCTGGAGCACTCCGATACCTACCCGCAGGCCATCGTCGACCGGATGCGCGAGATGGGCCTGTTCGGGTTGATGATCCCCGAGGAATACGGCGGGCTCGGCGAGTCGCTGCTCACCTATGCGTTGTGCGTCGAAGAACTCGCCCGAGGCTGGATGAGTGTCTCCGGCGTCATCAACACCCATTTCATCGTCGCGTACATGATTCGTCAGCACGGCACCGAAGCGCAGAAGCAGCACTTCCTGCCGCGCATGGCCACCGGCGAGGTCCGCGGGGCGTTCTCGATGTCCGAACCCGAGCTCGGCTCCGACGTCGCCGCGATCCGCACCAAGGCCAAACGCGACGACGAAGGCAACTACGTCGTCAACGGCCAGAAGATGTGGCTCACCAACGGTGGCAGCTCCACGCTCGTCGCCGCCTTGGTCAAGACCGAGGAAGGCGCCGACCAGGCGCACCGGAACCTGACGACCTTCCTCGTCGAGAAGCCCGCGGGTTTCGGTGAGGTCGCACCGGGCCTGATCATCCCCGGCAAGATCGACAAGATGGGCTACAAGGGCATCGACACCACCGAGCTCATCTTCGACAACTACCGGATCTCGGCCGACTCGATCCTCGGCGGCACTCCCGGCAAAGGCTTCTTCCAGATGATGGACGGCGTCGAGGTCGGCCGCGTCAACGTCTCGGCCCGCGCGTGCGGGGTCGCCATCCGAGCGTTCGAGCTCGCCGCCCGGTACGCGCAGCAGCGCACCACCTTCGGTAAACCCATCGCCCAGCACCAGGCGATCTCGTTCTCCCTCGCCGAGATGGCCACGAAGGTCGAAGCCGCGCACCTGATGATGGTCAACGCCGCACGCCTGAAGGATTCCGGCGAGCGCAACGACGTCGCCGCGGGGATGGCCAAATACCTGACGAGCGAGTACTGCTCCGAGGTCACCCAGGCCAGTTTCCGGATCCACGGTGGTTACGGCTATTCCAAGGAGTACGAGATCGAACGTCTCATGCGTGAGGCGCCCTTCCTGCTCATCGGTGAGGGCACCAGCGAGATCCAGAAAACCATCATCAGCAAGGGTGTACTACGTAGCTATTCTCTGTAACATGTTCTTCCACAACATAATCCATCTCCGGAAGGACAAGGCGTGAAGCGCACGCTGTACAACGAGGACCACGAGGCGTTCCGGCAGACCGTCCGCGATTTCATCGCGAAGGAAGTCGTCCCCGTCTACCACGAGTGGGAAGAGGCGGGTCATCCTCCGCGCGAGTTCTACAACCGCATGGGCGAACTCGGACTCCTCGGCATTCAGGTCCCCGAGGAGTACGGCGGCGGTGGCGAGAACTCGCTGAAGTTCAACGTGATCGTCGCGGAGGAGGCTTCCGCAGCCGGAGTGTCGTTCGGTTCGTCGTCGGTGCACTCCAACCTGATCCTGCCGTACATCATGCAGAACGCCACCGAGGAGCAGAAGCAGCGTTGGCTTCCCGGATTCGCCTCCGGTGAACTGATGTTCGCGATCGCGATGACCGAGCCGGGTGCCGGTTCGGATCTCGCCAGCATCTCGACGACGGCCACACTGTCGGAGGACGGCGGCCACTACGTCCTCAACGGCGCGAAGACGTTCATCACAGGCGGTGCCCTGGCCGATCGCGTCCTGGTCGTGTGCCGCACCTCGCCGTACAACCCCGAGGACCGCCGCGGTGGCCTGTCGATCCTGGTGGTCGATACCGCGAGCGAAGGGTTTGCCGTCGGCCGCAAGCTGAACAAGATCGGCCTCAAGACCTCCGACACCGCCGAGTTGTCGTTCGACGACGTGAAGGTCCCCGTCGCCGATCTGCTGGGCAAGGAAGGCGAGGCGTTCTCGTACCTTACGCAGAATCTCGCACAGGAACGCCTCACGATCGCCTTCGGCGCTGCCGCGACCGCGGCGGCCGCGATTCAGCACGCCCTCGCTTACACCAAGGACCGCAAGGTCTTCGGGAAGCCGGTCGCATCCTTCCAGAACACCAAGTTCGTGCTCGCGGAGTGTTCGACCGAGCTGCAGGCGATGCAGCTCATGGTCGACAATGCGATAGAGCTCAACGATCGGGGCGAACTGACCGTGCCGGATGCAGCTCGCGCCAAGCTGTTCGCGACGGAGGCCGCCGGCCGCATCATCGACAAGTGCCTGCAGCTTCACGGCGGCTACGGCTACATCACCGAATATCCCATCGCCCGCCTCTACGCCGACACGCGCGTGACCCGCATCTACGGCGGCACGAACGAGGTCATGAAGACGATCATCGCCAAAGACCTGGGCCTGTAGGTCGTCGCCCTTCTTCGGTGGAGTGCGCCCCGCTATCCGGGGTTCACTCCACCGAAGTCGTTTCACGCTATCGTTTCCCGGCATGCGGTTAGTGGCGAAGACCAAGAGGGTGATCGAAGCCCACCTGAACAACTCGTCCGTACGGGCACTGTCGGGGTCGATGGTGGCCTACGAAGGACAGATCGGTTTCAAGTCCGCCGGGTTCGGTGGCGGTGACGGGGTTCTCGCCGGGCTCCGGCAGCGTGCGACCGGCGAGGGCCTGTCGCTCATGGAGTGCAGCGGTACGGGCATCGTCCACCTCGCACATCAGGCACAGGACGTCACCGTGCTGGATCTGCACAACGAGACTCTGCAGGTCGAATCCGAGCAACTGCTCGCGTTGAGCGGGCAGCTGAACACGAACGTCACTTTCGCGGGTCTGCGCGGCGGCATGAGCGGTCAGGGCCTGTTCACCACGACGGTGACGGGGACCGGGCAGGTCGCGCTGCTCTCGGCCGGCGGGCCGCTCATCCACCTCGAGGTGTCGCCGCAGTACCCGCTCGTCGTCGATCCCGACGCGTTCGTGTGCGCGAAGGGGCAGCTGACGCAGTCGTTCGTCACCGACGTGTCGTGGCGGTCCGCCATCGGCCAGGGCAGCGGAGAGGCGTTCTCGCTCAAATGGGACGGCGTGGGTGTGGTGTCCATCCAGCCGGCGGAACGGTAGGGGCAGATGAGCTTCACGAAGATCAACAGCAAGGTCGTTCGCGTCGATCTGAGACGGTCGGGGCCGGTCGTGGCGCGTCGCGGTGCGATGCTCTTCTATACGGGCAGAGTCCAGTTCTCCCCGCACGGTGTCCCGGGAGGGACCGGAAGCGCCCCCGGCCTGGGCGGACTCACCGGCATGGCGGGCCGCATGCTGCGTGGCGAACACGAGGCCACGATGCTCGCGCAGGGCGACGGCGTCGTGCACTACGGCTTCCGGGGGCTCGAGACTCATATCGTCGACATCTCCGCCGGCGGGGAACTGCGCGTGGAGGCGTCCCGTCTGCTGGCGCATACGACCGAGCTGCAGTCCACAGTCGTCTCGGTGGCAGCAAGCTCGGGTGGCAGTGGTGGGGGTGGAGGCGGTCTGCTCGGGGCACTGCGCGGCGCCGCGACCGGCGCGATGACCGGCACGGGCATGTTCACCACCCAGCTGACAGGACATGGCGCAGCGGTGTTGCTCGCCCACGGCGGCGTGTTCGAACTGCAGGTCGGCGGCCCGAGTCCGGTGGTCGTGGACCCGCAGGCCTTCGTGGCGTCCTACGGCTCTGTGCGCACCGAGCTGAAATCCTCGATGAGCTGGCGAAATGTCGGGCGTACCGGAGGGGAAGCCATGCAGCTCGAGTGCAGCGGGCAGGGCATCGTCTATGTGCAGGCATCGGAGGAGAAACTGTGAGCACCATCCTGAACCCGTCGAGCTTCACCGACAGCGACAACGTGCCGGGCAATCCGTACGCCTACTGCATCGACTTGCAGTCGCCCTGGTTCCTGTCTAAGGGCGCGATGATCGCGTACTACGGGCAGGTGCAGTTCTCGGCGCTCACCCACGGTCTGCAGGGACAGCTGCTGCACATGGTGGCGAGCCAGTTCTCGGCTCCGCTGTATCTCGGCGACTACGTCGTCGCCGAAGGCTTCGGGAAGCTGATCCTCGGCGACCGCGGATACGACATCAACTCGTACGATCTCGACGACGGCAACCTCACGATCCGGCAGGCGAACCTGCTGGCCTTCGAACCGGGGCTGTCGCTCAACCAGTCGATCGTTCCCGGCTTCCTCACGCTCATCGGCACGGGCCGGTTCCTCGCGTCGTCGAACGGGCCGGTGATGTTCGCCGAGCCTCCGCTGCGGGTCGACCCGGAGGCACTCGTCGGCTGGGCGGACTGCCCGTCCCCCAGCCATCACTACGACGAATCGTGGATCACCGGCTTCGTCTCGGCCGGTGCACGCCGCTTCGGGGTGCAATCCGGCGAGGAGCGGCAGTTCGACTTCACGGGCGTCGGCACCGTACTGATCCAGTCCAGTGAGAAGGTCCTCGACGATTCGTCGCTGGTGCGCACCATCGAGAATCAGATACCGGGCCTCACCTCGCCGGGGCTACAGCGCATCAACCAGGTGGTTTCGCAGCAGCTACAGCAACAGCAACAGTTCTGAGGGCCCTGGGGAGGGCCCGGGCATAACACGGATCCGCACCGGTATTTCTGTGACTACGATCACAAGCTAGGCTAGCCTAACGGAATGTAAGGTTTGGGCAGCCTAAGTGAGTGTCCCCTCAGTCGCAGAAAGGTGGCTCTGATGATCGTCTGCAGTTGCCACGCCCTTACCCACCACCACATCGAAGCGGAGGTGGCTGCGGGGGCGCGGTGCACGCGCGAGGTCAGCGCGAAGTGTCGTGCGGGCACCGATTGCGGCAACTGCGTACGGAACATCTCGGCGATCATCCGGCAGGCCCGGCAGCGGAATGAGATGATCGAGCTCGAGACCGCCGTGTAGCCAGCCCCTACCCGGCGGTGAACTTGATGGTCCACCCCGGGAGGTGCCATGAAGGGCGACAAGAAGGTCATCGAGATGCTCAACGAGCAGCTCACTGCCGAACTCACTGCGATCAACCAGTACTTCCTGCATTCGAAGATGCAGGAGGACCGCGGATGGTCGAAGCTTGCGAAGCACACTCGCGACGAATCCTTCGACGAGATGCGGCATGCCGAGACGCTCACCGATCGGATTCTCTACCTGGACGGACTCCCCAACTACCAGCGCCTCGGGTCGCTGCGTCTGGGCCAGACCGTCAAGGAGATGCTCGAGGCCGACCTCCAGGTCGAGATCGAAGCCCGCGACCGGCTGCGCAAGGGTTCGGAGTACATGCGCTCGGTCAGCGACATCACGTCGGCGAACATCTTCGAGGACATCCTCGCCGACGAAGAAGAGCACATCGACTATCTCGAGACCCAGCTCGATCTGATCGAGCAGCTCGGCGAACCGCTGTACCTCGCCCAGCACATCGACCCTCCGCAGTAGTCGGCACAACGGAACGGGCCGCGGCATCGCGCCGCGGCCCGTTCTCTATGCTGTGGGTCACATCTGCTTCGTCGACGGTGGAGAGGAAGACCCATGAGCGATGCATCCGTGACCGTGGTGCACAACCCTGACGCGCACCGCTACGAGGTCCGGGACGACGACGCCGTCATCGGGTACACGCAGTATCACCCCGATGACGACGGTCGCCTCGTCTTCGACCACACCGAGATCGACAAGGGTTATTCAGGCCAGGGACTCGCCGGCAAGCTCGTGGGCTTCGCACTCGACGATGTCCGCGATCGTGGTGAGCGAATCGTGGCGATCTGCTCGTACGTCGACAAGTACATCGCCGAGCATCCCGAGTACCGCGAGCTCGCCGACTAGCGTGTCCTAGTTTCCTGTGCGATTGCGCAGGTCCAGGGCAACGTCGGTGATCATGTCCTCCTGCCCACCGACGAGGCCACGGCGACCGATCTCGACCAGGATGTCGCGGGTGTCGAGGCCGTAGATGCTCGCAGCCGTCTCGGCATGGCGCAGGAAGCTCGAGTACACACCGGCATAACCGAGGGTGAGGGTCTCGCGGTCCACCTGCACCGGACGATCCTGCAGCGGGCGCACGAGATCGTCTGCGGCGTCCTGCAGCCCGAACAGATCGCAGGAGTGCTTCCAGCCGAGCAGGTCGGCGACGGCGACGAAGGGCTCGATCGGGCAGTTGCCGGCACCGGCACCCTGGCCGGCGAGCGACGCGTCGACGCGGATGACACCCTCCTCGACCGCGCAGACCGAGTTCGCGACCGAGAGCGACAGGTTCTGGTGGGCGTGGATGCCGATCTGCGTCGTCTCCTTCAGGACCTCACGGTAGGCCCGCACACGCTCGCGGACACCGTCCATCGTCAGACGTCCGCCGGAGTCGGTGACGTACACGCAATCGGCACCGTAGGACTCCATGAGAGCGGCCTGCCGCGCGAGCTCCTCGGACGGAGCCATGTGCGACATCATGAGGAAGCCGGACACGTCCATGCCGAGTTCCTTCGCCGCCGCGATGTGCTGCGCAGAGACGTCGGCCTCGGTGCAGTGCGTCGCGATGCGCACCGACCGCACGCCGATCTCATAAGCGCGCTTCAGCTCGTGGACGGTGCCGATACCCGGGAGCAGCAGCGTCGTCAGGGTTGCCGAATTGATGGCTCCCGCAGCAGCTTCGAGCCACTCCCAGTCGGTGTTGCTGCCCGGACCGTAGGTCAGCGAGTGACCGGCGAGACCGTCGCCGTGCGACACCTCGATGGCGTCCACACCGGCACGGTCGAGGGCGCCGGCGATCGCCGCGACGTCCTGCGGCGTGATGCGGTGACGGATGGCGTGCATGCCGTCGCGCAGGGTCACGTCCTGGATGTACAGAGCTGTTCCGTCGCTTGCGAATTCACGCGTGGTTGTCGTTGCCGCGGTCATGCCGTCACCTGATCCTTCTTGCGTGCCGCCACGGCGCGTGCGACCTGCAGCGCCGCAGAGGTCATGATGTCGAGATTGCCCGCATACTCGGGCAGGTAGTGTGCTGCGCCCTTGACCTCGAGGAACACTGCGACCTTCCACAGCGGGCCGGTGTGGTCGGTGAGGGTCGCCATCGACTCGGTGACCTCGGTGAACTGCACCTCCTGCTTGAGGATGTAGCCGGGCACGTACTGCGCGACCTTCGCGATCATCGCTTCGATCGACGCGACGATCTCGTCCTTGCGATCCTCACCGACGAGCGCGAGAACGGTGTCGCGCATGATCATCGGAGGCTCGGCGGGATTGAGAATGATGATCGCCTTGCCACGGGTGGCACCACCGATCTTCTCGATGGCCTGCGAGGTGGTCTCGGTGAACTCGTCGATGTTGGCGCGGGTTCCCGGACCGGCGGACTTCGACGAGATCGAGGCGACGATCTCGGCCCAGTGCACCTTGGTGACCTGCGAGATGGCCGCGACGATCGGGATCGTCGCCTGTCCGCCGCAGGTGACCATGTTGACGTTCGGCGCGTCGAGATGCTCGGTCAGGTTGACCGGCGGCACGACGTAGGGGCCGATCGCGGCCGGAGTGAGGTCGATGAGCATCTTGCCGTGGGGGCGAAGGAGCTTCTCGTTGTATTCGTGCGCCTTCGCCGACGTCGCGTCGAAGACGATCTCGATCTCGTCGAACCGGGGGTGCTCGAGAAGGCCTTCGACACCGGTCGAGATGGCGTCGATGCCGAGGCGCTTCGCCCGGGCGAGTCCGTCGGACTCGGGATCGATACCCACGAATGCGAGGGTCTCGAGTTCGGCGTCGGCCAATCGCTTGATCTTGATGAGCAGGTCGGTGCCGATGTTGCCCGACCCGATGATGGCAACCTTGGTAGTCATGAGTTCTCCTGTGCGGTGGAGCTTTCGGAAGAGAAACGCGCTGTGACGGTTCCGAGGGAAGAAATCTCGGCGCGCACCGTGACGCCGGGCGGCGCCGGAACCATCGGGCCGAGAGCGCCCGACAGGACGACCTGCCCGGCGCGCAGGGGCTGTCCGAACTCACGTGCCGTGCGGGCGAGCCACAGCAGTGCGTTCAGAGGATCGCCGAGGCATGCCGCTCCGTTCCCCTCGGAGACGAGCTCGTCGTCGACGTACATGCGCATCGTGACGTCGATCGGCTCGAACTCGTCGAGCGTGAGGGTCTGCGAGCCGAGCACGTAGAGGCCGCTGGATGCATTGTCGGCCACCGTGTCGGTGATCTTGATGTCCCAGCCGGCGACTCGGCTGTCGACGATTTCGAGTGCGGCGACCGCGTGCCCGACGGCGGCCCGCACCGTCGCGAGATCGAGATCGTCCGAGTCGAGGTCGGCGGACAGGACGAATGCGATCTCGGCTTCGGCCTTCGGCTGGAGCAGACGCTCGCTGGGCACCTCGTCGAGGTCCGTGACGTCCATGTCGTCGAAGAGGACACCGAAGTCGGGACGATCGACCCCGAGCTGCCCCTGCACCGCCGGGGACGTCAGGCCGATCTTGCGGCCGACGATGCGGGCACCGGCGGCCAGCCGGCTGTCGGTGAGCTGCTGCTGCACCGCGTACGCCAGGTCGATGTCGGTCTCCCCGATCAGATCGCGGACCGGGCCGCACGGCACGGAGCTGCGCGTGGCCTCGATGAGGCGGTCTGCCGCCGCGCCGGCGACGCGGGTGCGATCCGCCGCGGATGGGGTGTTGGAGCTCGTAGTCATCACGTCCTCGTCGTTCGATGGTCAAGCCCAATCGTTACCGGGACATGCGCTCCGACATAGCGTGAGGTTCCGGTGAGTGGAACGTTGGCCTCACAAGTTGCGGATGGCCTCGCGCCGGGCGTGGGTCGCCGCGATACCGGCAGCGGCGGCCTTCACCGCGCCCGCATGCTTGTCCGGGCGGAACCGTGTGACCGGACCGGTGACGCTCACAGCGGCGACAGGACGTTCGTCCGCGTCGAAGATCGGGGCGGCGACACAGGCGAGACCGACCGCGGACTCCTCGAATTCGAAGGCCACGCCGCGCTCGACCACGGTGGCGAGATTCGCGCCGAGCCGACCGGCTGTCGTGATCGTCCGGGGAGTCTTGCGCGACAACCCGGCCGCAACCACCTCGGCCAGCATCTCCGGCGGCGAGAAGGCGAGAAGCGCCTTGCCTATGCCGGTGCAGTACATGGGCATTCGCCCGCCGATCCGGGACTGCGTGGACGCGGGACGGTGCCCGCCGATCTTGGAGACGTAGACGACCTCGACACCCTCTGGGATGCCGAGATGGACGGTCTCGTGGGTGCGCTCGTACAGGTCTTCCATGAAGGGGATCGCGACCTCGACGAGACCCCGCTCGACCGAGGCTCGCAGACCTAGTTCGAAGAGCTGACCGCTCAGCCGGTAGCCCGCAGCGTCCTTGTCCAGCAGCCTGACGCCGACGAGATCGGTGACGATACGGTGCAGCGTCCCCTTCGGCAGCCCGGTGCGCCGGCCCAGTTCGGCGAGGGTGAGCACGTGGTCGTCCGCGGTGAACGCCCACAGCACCGTGACGACCTTGCCGAGCACGGTATTGGTATCCACCCCGTCGCCCGGGGGGCGGGTGCGCACCGGCGACTCCCGACGTCCTTCCACGTGGCACAGGTTAGGACACCGCAGCGGCGCCCGGGCGGAGTGCTCGCCACTGGCATCCTGGATGTGTGACCGAGCGCAAGCGATGGGACCTCACGTTCGAGACGTGGATCGAACGGCAGATCCGCGTAGCGCAGGAGCGGGGCGATTTCGATGATCTCCCCGGTTACGGCAAGCCCATTCCCGATCACGGCGACGACGAACTGTGGTGGATCAAGAGTTACCTGGCGCGCGAGGGGCTTTCGACGGAAGCGCTGCTGCCTCCCGAATTACAGCTGCGACGCGAGATCGAACGGCTGCCCGGAACGGTCGGGTCGGCTCCCAGCGAGAAGGTGGTGCGCGAGATCGTCGCCGATCTCAATCGCAGGATCGCCGACTGCCTGCGCTTTCCCAGCGGTCTGCCGGTGCCGATCCACAAAGTCGACGCCGAGGAGGCGGTCGAGGTATGGAAGGCCGAGCGGGCACGTCGCCGCGAGGAGGCCCGGACGGCGCTGAATTCGACGCGGCCCCGGCTCGAAACGATGTCCGAAGCCGGGGCCGTGCGGAGAAGGCGGATGTTCCGGTGGTTCCGCAGGCGGAACCACCAGGTCGTCAGGGAAGGCTGAGCGGCGCTCCGGTTGCGGCGCGGACCTGCTCTTCGGTGACACCGGGTGCGCACTCGCGCAGCACGAGGCCCTCGGCGGTCACGTCGATCACCGCGAGATTGGTGATGATCCGCTGCACGACCCCCTCACCGGTGAGCGGCAGCGAGCACTCCGAGACGATCTTCGGATTGCCCTGCTTGTCGGTGTGCTCCATGAGCACGATGACCTTGCGGGCACCGTGGACGAGATCCATCGCCCCGCCCATGCCCTTGACCATCTTGCCGGGCACCATCCAGTTGGCGAGATCGCCGGTGGCCGAGACCTCCATGCCGCCGAGCACGGCGGTGTCGATGTGGCCGCCGCGGATCATGCCGAAGCTCAGCGCCGAGTCGAAGAAGGCGGCACCGGGGTTGACCGTCACGGTCTCCTTGCCGGCGTTGATCAGGTCGGGATCGACCGAGTCCTCGGTGGGGTAGGGCCCGGTGCCCAGGATGCCGTTCTCACTGTGCAGGGTGACGTGCACACCCTCGGGTAGGTAGTTGGGGATCAGCGTCGGCAGGCCGATGCCGAGGTTGACGTACTCCCCCGGGGCGAGTTCCTGGGCGGCGCGCGCGGCCATCTGCGTGCGCGTCCATCCCGACGTCTCGACAGCTGTGGTCATGATCAGGCTCCCTTCGCGGCGCTGACGGTGCGCTTCTCGATCTGCTTGTCCTGGACACCGGTGTGCACGACCCGGTTCACAAAGATTCCGGGCAGGTGCACCTCGCCCGGATCGATCTCGCCCGGCTCGACGAGTTCCTCGACCTGGGCGATGCACACGCGACCGGCCATGGCGGCGAGCGGGTTGAAGTTCATCGCGGCCTTGTTGAACACCAGGTTGCCCTCGGTATCGCCCTTCAGGGCATGTACCAGCGAGAAATCGGCGGTGATCGACTCCTCGAGCACGTACCGCTTACCGCGGAACTCGCGGATCTCCTTGGCCGGCGACGCCACAGCGACCGATCCGTCGGCGTTGTACTTCCACGGCAGACCACCCTGGGAGATGGGCGTGCCGACCCCCGCAGGGGTGAAGAAGGCCGGGATGCCTGCGCCACCGGCACGCAACTTCTCGGCAAGAGTGCCCTGCGGCGTCAGCTCGACCTCGAGCTCGCCCGAGAGGTACTGGCGGGCGAATTCCTTGTTCTCGCCCACATAGGATGCCGTGACCCGGCGGATCCGCTTTTCTCCCAGCAGAATTCCGAGACCGTGGCCGTCGACACCGCAGTTGTTGGAGAAGACCTCGAGATCGGTGGCACCTGAGTCGGCGATGGCCTGGATCAGGATGTCGGGGATACCGCACAATCCGAATCCGCCCACCGCGAGCGTTGCACCGTCACGGACGTCGGCGACGGCCTCCGCCGCCGTTTCGAACACTTTCGTTGCCAACTCACACCTCTCGGGATCCAGGGAGCGCGGGACTCCTCGACCGGGGAATACGTCCACTGGATGAACGCATCCACTTGTTCGACTTCAAATAAAGATGCTGCAGGTGAAGAACACAAGTCTTCGTTCCGATACGAGCAAAATTGGTCGCTCATCGAACCGTACGCTGGTATTGCGTTCACTGAGTGGACTTAAGATGGTTGCATGTCGTCCGAGGCGCGAGGTCAACTGGTCACGCGGATTGCAGCATTGCTGCGCACCGTCTCGTCGCACGAACCCGGCGGCGTGACGACTTCGGAGGTGGCTCGCGCAACCGCCCTCGCGCGACCCACCGTGCACCGGTTGCTCACCTCGCTCGCCGAGGAAGGCCTCGTCGACCGGGATGCAGCCACAGGGCGCTGGACCCTCGGCCCCGAGCTCTACCTACTGGGCTCCTTGGCATCCGTGCGCTACGACATCACCGGTCTCGCGGGCGACGTGCTGCGCGATCTGGCCCGCGCGACCGGCGAGAGCGCATTCCTGTCCGCACGGCGGGGCGACGAGACGGTCTGCCTCGCGCGCGAGGAGGGGAGCTTCCCCCTGCGCTCGCACGTCCTCCACATCGGGATCCGCTTCCCGCTCGGCGTCGCGTCCGCGGGCCTGGCGATCCTCGCTCACATGCCCGACCAGGACATCGCGGCATATCTCTCACGGGTGGATCTCACACCGGAGTGGGGACCGGATCATGCGCGCTCCGCACTCGAGGAACGGATCGAGGCGACCCGGCTGGCCGGATATGCCGTCAATCCGGCACTGCTCGTCGAAGGCAGTTGGGGGATGGGCGCCGCGGTGTTCGATCACCGCGGCGCCCCCACCTGGGCGTTGAGCCTGACCGGAGTGGAGAGCCGCTTCCGCCCCGACCGGTTGCCCGAACTCGGGGAAGCGCTACTGGACAGCGCCCATCGGCTGACTCAGCTGTTGCGTCGCCACCCCCGGTGAGGGGCGGTCATGCCGAAGCGGCAGCCGCAGCGCGTTGCAGGACCCGCTCGGCGTGCCGCAGCACCGGAGCGTCGACCATCTTCCCTTCGAAGTCGAAGACTCCCCGCTCGGATCCGGCAGCCTCGAGCACCCGTCGCGCCCACGCCTCCTCCTCCGGGGTCGGGGCGTACGCGCGCCGGACGGCATCGACCTGACCTGGATGGATGGAGACCTTGATGTCGAATCCGACCGCCACCGCGTCGAGCGCTTCCTCGTACAGCCCGTCGGTGTCCTTGATGTCGAGGTACACCGAGTCCAGCGCCCAGCGAGCGTGCGCCTTGGCGGCGAGCAGGGTCACCGACCGGGCGTGCTGCGCCACCGCGCGGTAGGTCCCATCGGCGCGACGGCTCGCATTGCCACCGAGTCCCGCGACGAGATCCTCGGCACCCCACATCATTCCGATGGTGTTCTCCGCGGTGGCGATGTCCTCGGCGGCGAGCACCCCGAGGGGTGACTCGAGGAGCGCGACCACCTCGAGCGGCGCGACCGACCGCACCTGGTCACCACTCTCGCACTTGGGCAGCATCACTCGCGTGTACGACGTGCGGCTCAGCGCTTCGAGGTCGGCCTCGTGGTCGGCAGTGCCCACGGGATTGACTCTCACCACGGTACGTTCGGGATCGAGAGGGGTAGCGACGAGCGCCTCCCGCGCAGCCTGCTTGTCGGCCGCCGCGACCGCATCCTCGAGGTCGAGGATCACCACGTCGGAACGGTCGGCGGCCTTGCCGTAGCGCTCCGGGCGATCAGCGGGACAGAAGAGCCAGGCGGGGCCGGGAAATTTCCAGGTCATGTCGTGGACCTCTTCTGTACGAGGGTCTTGCGCACGGCAACGGCGACGACGTCGCCGTGCTGATTCCGACCGGTGTGTTCGAGCGTGACGATGCCCTCACCCGGCCGGCTCTTCGACTCCCGCTTGTCGACGATCTTCGTCTCGGCGTAGAGCGTGTCGCCGTGGAAGAGCGGCTTGGGGAAAGAGATCTCGGAGAAACCGAGGTTCGCGACGATCGTGCCCTGCGTGAGCTGGGTGACCGAAAGACCCACGATAGTCGAGAGCGTGAACATCGAATTGACCAGTCGCTCACCGAAACTCGTTTCGGCGGCGTAGGCGGCGTCGAGGTGGAGCGCCTGTGTGTTCATCGTCTGCGTCGTGAACAGTGTGTTGTCGGCCTCGGTGATCGTCCGTCCCGGGCGATGCTCGTAGATCGCACCGAGCTCGAACTCCTCGAACCACAGGCCGCGCTGGATGATCCGCTTCTCCACGGAGGTGTCGGGCACGGTCTCGCTCACAGCCCCAGCTCCCGTCCGACGAGCATGAGCTGCACCTCGGTGGTGCCCTCACCGATCTCGAGGATCTTGCTGTCGCGGTAGTGGCGCGCGACGGCATACTCGTTCATGAAGCCGTAGCCACCGTGGATCTGCGTCGCATCGCGTGCATTGTCCATCGCGGCCTCGGAGGCGACGAGCTTGGCGATCGCGGCCTGCTTCTTGAACGGCTTGCCGGCGAGCATCGCAGCGGCCGCGTCGTAGTAGGCGGTGCGCGCGGCATGGGCGCGCGCTTCCATCCGGGCGATCTTGAAGGCGATGGCCTGATTGCTGCCGATCGGGCTGCCGAACGCTTCGCGTTCTTTCGCGTACTTCACCGATTCGTCGACACAGCCCTGAGCGGCGCCGGTCGACAGGGCGGCGATCGCGATGCGGCCCTCGTCGAGGATGCGCAGGAAGTTCGCGTAGCCGCGTCCCCGCTCGCCGAGGAGGTTCTCCTCGGGAACCCGGACATCTGCGAAGGTCAGCGGATGCGTGTCGGAAGCGTTCCAGCCGACCTTGTTGTAGGCGGGCTCCGCGGTGAAGCCCGGCGTGGAGGTCGGCACGAGGATCGTGGAGATCTCCTTCTTGCCGTTCTCCCGCACACCGGTGACAGCGGTGACGGTCACGAGCGAGGTGATGTCGGTGCCCGAGTTCGTGATGAACTGTTTGTTGCCGTTGATGATCCACTCACCGTTCTCGAGCTTGGCGGTGGTCTTGGTGCCTCCGGCGTCGCTACCTGCGCCCGGCTCGGTGAGCCCGAAGGCGGCGAGGTTGCGGCCACTGGCGAGCTGCGGCAGCCATTCCTGCTTCTGCTTCTCGTTGCCGAAGCGGTAGATCGGCGTCGCACCGAGCGAGACGCCGGCCTCGAGGGTGATGGCGACGGACTGGTCGACCTTGCCGAGCTCCTCGAGGGCGAGGCACAGTGCAAAGTAGTCGCCCCCCATGCCGCCGTACTCTTCGGGGAAGGGAAGACCGAACAGGCCCATCTCGGCCATGCCCTGCACGACCTCGTAGGGGAACGAGTGCTCGGCGTCGTGTTTGGCCGCGACCGGCGCGACGACCGTGCGCGCGAAGTCGGCGACCGTCTTGCGGAGCTGCTCGTACTCGTCGGGAAGTTGTCCCGTAGCAAGGTATTCCGTCATTACTGTCCCTCATTCGTGTCGGCGTGCGGGGTGACCCGCGCGAGAAGTTGATCGACCTTGACCTGCTCACCCGCGGCAGCGAACAACTCGACGGTGCCGTCGATGGGGGCGGTGAGCGAATGTTCCATCTTCATGGCCTCGACGACGACGAGCGCCTGCCCGGCCGTCACCGTGTCGCCCGAAGCCACGGAGACCGCGATGACGGCACCGGGCATCGGACTCGTGATGTCGGCGTCGCCGGCGTGTGCGTCGTCGCCGCGGACCGAGGCCTCCCGCACCTCGCGGACGGCGACGCTGCCGTGGCCGTCGGCAAGCCAGATCGTGCCGTCGGATTCGGCGACGCGATAACTGTGTCGGCGACCGTCGAGCAGGACGGCGAGCGTGGATCCGCTGCGCTCCGCCGAGATCGAGAAGCTCTGCCCGTCCTCGACTTCGGCACGACCCTCACGCGGCGACCCCGTGAGGTGGACGTGCGCGGTGCGGTCGCCGGCGGTGAGCCGGAAGACGAGCGGCCGGTGGGCACCGATCCGCCAGCCGTCGGGTACCGCCCACGGATCGGAGCCGTTGTCGTCCCAGTGTTCGAGCCACCGCAGAGCAGCAGCCGCGACGAGTGTCGAATCCGCTACACCCGGTGCGGTGTAGTCCCCGAGACGGCGGTCGAGCAGGCCGGTGTCGAGTGCGCCTGCGACCACCTCGTCGTCGGCGAGCAGGAAGCGGACGAAATCGATGTTGGTGACGACACCGAGCACCGCGGTTTCCGCGAGCGCGCGGTCGAGACGGCGCAGGGCTCCGGCGCGGTCGTCGGCATGTGCGATGACCTTGGCGAGCATCGGATCGTAATCGCTGCCGACCACGGTACCGGCGCGGATACCCGAGTCCACGCGTACGCCGGGCACTGTGGGTTCGACGACGTCGGCGATCTCGCCACCCGTCGGGAGGAAGCCACGTGCAGGGTCTTCCGCGTAGACGCGGGCCTCGATCGCGTGACCGGTGAGCGTGACGTCGTCCTGTGCGAAGCCGAGCGGTTCGCCGGCAGCAATACGCACCTGCCATTCGACGAGGTCGAGGCCGGTGACCATCTCGGTGACCGGATGTTCGACCTGTAGCCGGGTGTTCATCTCCATGAAGAAGAACTCGTCCGGCTTGTCTGCGGAGACGATGAACTCGACCGTGCCGGCACCGGTGTAGTCGACACTACGCGCGGTGTTGCATGCCGCCTCACCGATGCGGGCGCGGGTGGCCTCGTCGAGCAGGGGTGAAGGAGCCTCCTCGATGACCTTCTGATGTCGTCGCTGCAGGCTGCACTCGCGCTCACCGAGGTGCACGACGTTGCCGTGTGCATCGGCGAGGATCTGGACCTCGATGTGGCGGGGGCGCTGCACGAACCGTTCGAGGAAGAGGGTGTCGTCGCCGAATGCCGAAGCTGCCTCGCGGCGAGCGGATTCGAGCGCGGCGGGCAGATCGGCCGGGTCGGTGACCAGGCGCATTCCCTTACCGCCCCCGCCGGCGGACGGCTTGACGAGTACGGGATAACCCACCTCGTCGGCACCGGTGATCAGTTCGGCATCGGTCAGGCCGGGCCGGGAGATGCCGGGCACGACGGGAACACCGAACTTCGACACCGCCGCCTTGGCGGTGATCTTGTCGCCCATCGTCTCGATCGCGTGGGCCGACGGACCGAGGAAGGCGATGCCCGCAGTGGCGCAGGCCGCCGCGAAAGCCGAGTTCTCCGAGAGGAATCCGTAACCGGGATGGATTCCCTGTGCCCCGGTCGCAAGTGCCGCCTCGATGACCTTGTCGATCACCAGGTAGCTCTCGCGTGCCGCAGCCGGTCCGAGGAGTACCGCGGTGTCGGCTTCGTGGACGTGCCGCGCGTCGCGGTCGGCTTCGCTGAACACGGCGACCGAGCGGATGCCCATCGCCTTCAGGGTGCGGATGACGCGCACCGCGATCTCACCGCGGTTGGCGACCAACACCGTATCGATCCGATTCGTATCAGTCATGGGTGCACTCACATCCGGAAGACGCCGTAGGAGACCGGCTCGAGAGGTGCGTTTGCGCACACCGACAGTGCCAGTCCGAGAACTTTTCTGGTGTCTGCGGGATCGATGATGCCGTCGTCCCACAGCCGCGCGGTGGAGTAGTAGGGATTGCCCTGCTCCTCGTACTGTGCGCGGATCGGAGCCTTGAACTCTTCTTCCTGCTCGGGAGTCCAGGGCTTGCCCGAGGCGTCGAGCTGATCCGAGCGCACGGTGGCGAGAACCGATGCAGCCTGCTCACCACCCATGACGGAGATGCGGGCGTTGGGCCACATCCACAGGAAGCGAGGCGAGTACGCGCGCCCGCACATCGAGTAGTTGCCGGCTCCGTACGACCCGCCGAGGACGACGGTCAGCTTCGGCACGCGGGCACACGCGACCGCGGTGACCATCTTCGCGCCGTGTTTGGCGATGCCACCGGCCTCGTAGTCGCGGCCGACCATGAAGCCGGAGATGTTCTGCAGGAACAGCAGCGGAATCGATCGCTTGTCGCACAGCTCGATGAAATGTGCCCCCTTGACGGCGGATTCACCGAACAGGACGCCGTTGTTGGCGATGATGCCGACGGGGTGACCGTGGATGCGCGCGAAACCGGTGACGAGGGTCTTGCCGTACTCGGCCTTGAACTCGTGGAACGAGCTGTTTCCGTTGCCGTCGCCGTCGACCACTCGGGTGATCACCTCGTGCACGTCGTACGGGATGCGCGAGTCGGTGGGCACCACGTCGTACAGCCCGGCGGGGTCGGCGGCGGGTTCCACAGTGGGCTGGACGTCCCACGGGCGCGGGCTACGCGGGCCGAAGGTGGACACGATGTCGCGCACGATGCGCAGCGCGTCGCGGTCGTCCTCGGCGAGGTGATCGGTGACGCCCGAGACCTTCGAATGCAGGTCGCCGCCGCCGAGTTCCTCTGCGGTGACGACCTCGCCGGTCGCAGCCTTCACCAGCGGCGGACCACCGAGGAAGATGGTGCCCTGGTTGCGGACGATGACGGCCTCGTCGCTCATCGCCGGAACGTAGGCGCCGCCGGCGGTGCACGAACCCAGGACCGCGGCGATCTGCGGAATCCCCTTGGCGCTCATGGTCGCCTGGTTGTAGAAGATGCGGCCGAAGTGCTCCCGGTCGGGGAAGACCTCGTCCTGGCGCGGCAGGAAGGCGCCACCGGAGTCGACGAGGTAGAGGCACGGCAGGTTGTTCTGCAGCGCGACTTCCTGTGCCCGCAGGTGCTTCTTGACGGTGATCGGGTAGTAGGTGCCGCCCTTGACGGTGGCGTCGTTGGCGACGATGACGCATTCGCGGCCCGCGACGCGGCCGATGCCGGCGATCATCCCGGCGCCGGGGCATTCGTCGTCGTACATGCCGTTCGCAGCGAGCGGCGAGAGCTCGAGGAACGGGCTCCCCGTGTCGAGCAGTTCGTCGACGCGATCGCGGGGAAGCAGCTTGCCGCGTGCGACGTGCCGCTCGCGGGATTTCTCGTTGCCTCCCAGCGCCGCGGCAGCGAGCTTGTCGCGGAGCTCTCGGACCAGCTGTTCGTGCTGGTCGCGGCTGGTCGTCGAGGCCGTCTGAGCGGTCGTCACGAACACCATCCTCGGTAGATTGACCTAATCGTCATTAACTGAAAATCTAGGTTAGTTATCATTAACCGAGTTGTCCAGATCACTCGAGGAAGTTTTCATCCATGACCGACCCCGCAGCCGCGCCGACGCGGCGGAGCCTTGCAAAGGCCGAACGTCGCCGTGACCTCCTGCGGGCCGCAGCGCACCTGATCGCCGAACGCGGCTTCGTCGGCGTCCGACTCGAAGACCTCGGCGCCGCCGTCGGAATCAGCGGACCTGCCGTCTACCGGCACTTTTCCAACAAGGACGCCCTGCTTGTCGAGATTCTCGTCGACATCAGCCGACGTCTCCTCGCCGGCGGCACGGAAGTCGCGGAGACGGTGCCCGACCCGCGTGAGGCCCTCGAAGGTCTCGTGGACTTCCACCTGGACTTCGCCCTCGGCGAGCCCGATCTGATCCGGGTTCAGGACCGCGAACTCGCCTCCCTTCCCGACGACGCGCGACGCGAGGTGCGGCAGACCCAGCGTCGCTACGTCGAGATCTGGGTGGACATTCTGCGCCGCATCACGCCCGGGCTACCCGAATCCGATGCGCGCACGATGGCCCACGCGACCTTCGGGCTGATCAACTCGACTCCGCACAGCGCCGATCCCAGCGCGCCCGACAACACGCGCGCGGTGCTCCGTCACATGGCCCTGTCCGCGCTCACCGCGACTCCACGCGGTTCCCTGTCCACGACTGCACGACCCGAGGAGAAGGTGTGACCTACTTCGAACGACTCGGCCCGACGTCCTTCCGCGCAACCGAGCACGTCAGCGGAGCATGGAACGAGGCGGAACAGCACATCGCGCCCGCGCTGGGACTGCTCGCCCACGTCATCGAGACGGACCGCGACGACCGCCGCGACGACGGACTCGTGATCGCGCGCCTGTCCTACGACATCCTCGGTACCGTCCCGGTCGGACCCGTCGTCACGACGGTCGAGGTCCTCCGGCCCGGGCGCACCATCGAACTCGTCGAGGCCACTCTGGCCTACGACGGGCGCACGATCGTACGTGCCCGTGCGTGGCTGATGCAGACCCGCGCAACCACCGAACTCGCCGGCACCACCCTGCAGCCGATCCCGTCTCCCGAGGAGAGCGAACCCTGGGACCCCACGGCCGTGTGGCCGGGAGGATTCATCGGGTCGGTGGAGGTGCGCCGCACGTGGGTCGAGCCGGGCCGAGCCTCGTTCTGGGTCCGCACCCCGATACCGCTCGTGGACGACGAGAAGGTGAGCTCTCTCGCCGCCACCGCCGGCCTGTTCGACATCGCCAACGGCATGGCGGTGCGTGCCGACCCCAAGGAGGTCGCGTTCCCCAATCTCGACCTCACCGTCCACCTGTTCACCGAGCCCCGCGGAGAATGGGTCGGCTTCGACACATCGGTTTCGTTCGGCGCCGACGGTGTCGGTCTGACGAGCACGGTGCTGCACGACACGTCGGGTCCGATCGGCACGATGTCCCAGATCCTGACGGTGCGCCCCTTCTGATCGGTTACTCCGGGACCGCTCAGCCGATCAGTGCAGACGCGAGCTGCCGGTACTCGGCGCCCGGGAAGGAGCGCGGATCTGCGGTGAGCACCTGGACGGCGACCTCGTCGGCGCCCGCTTCGTAGTGCTTCTCGATACCGGAGACGACGCTGTCGAGGTCGCCCCACGGGATGAGCACGTCCATCAGCCGGTCACTGCCGCCGTCGGCGAGATCATCGTCGGTGTACCCGAGACGCCGTAGGTTGTTCGAGTAGTTCGGTAAGGAGAGATAGCCGCGCATGTATTCGCGGGCGACGCCACGTGCGACGACCTCATCCGTTTCGAGCACGACGGCGACCTCCGGTGCGAGCAGAGGCTCCGCTCCGAGAACGCTGCGCGCGAACGCCGTGTGCTCGGGCGGAACGAAATATGGATGCGCTCCTGCCGCACGTTCGGCGGACAGGGCGAGCATGCGCGGACCGAGGGCTGCGAGGACCCGGCGTTCCGCAGGCACCGGCGAGGTCGCGGCGTCGAGCCCGTCGAGGTACTCCACCATCCGGGTATAGGGCTTGGTGTAGCTGGTTCCCTCTCGTGCTTCGACGACGGGAGCGTGACTCGTTCCGACTCCGAGCAGGAAGCGGCCGGGATGCCGCGACTCCAGGTCGGCGACCGCGGCGGAGGCCGTGTCGGGGTCGGCGTGCCAGATGCTGACGATGCCGCTCGCCAACTCCAGGGTCGTCGTCGCCGCGAGCAGTTCGCCGTAGACCGACGGGAACCCCTCCTCGAAACCTCCGGAGGTCCACAGCCGGGAGTACCCCAGCTTCTCGAGTTCGCGGGCCGCGTCGAGCGCTTCCTCCCGAAGTCTGCGACTGAGCCAGAACGCGCCACCCCACACACTCACCCGTCGTGTCATGGGACCGACCCTAGCCCCATCGCCACGACCTCGCGGTATTCCTGGCCCGCTACCGCTTCGGGCACGACCGCAAGGGTGGGCTACAGTTCGCTCCTGGGTTCAGCAGACAGCCCGTACATACGTGTGTTCGCAGACCGAATGGTCCGGTCCGCACCGCCGTCGGGATCGTGTCCTTTCGGCGTGAATCGGGCACGGACCGGGGAGCTGGGGTAGATGTGACCGGTTTCGTTCGTTCCGCCGACGTCGGGACGGTAGTGCAGCGATGAGAGATCCGTCGCTTCCCGAAACGCGTATCGAGCGCATCTCCTCGCGGCTGGTCGTGCAGAGCTGGTTCCAGGTGGCATTCGCGATCCTCGCGGTCTTCGCCGTCGTCGGTTCGATCGTCGGTGCAGTCTTCATCCATCGCACCGTGCAGATCACCGACGAGCTGACGAAGCGGATCCAGCCCGCAATGGTGCAGGCCTACCGGATGCAGACCGCCCTCCTCGATCAGCAGACCGGCGCGCGCGGGTACGCGCTCACGACGAACCCCGCCTTCCTCGAGCCGTACTTCGTCGGCCGGGACGAACAGCAGGCAGCAGCAGAAAGCCTCCGTCAACTCCTGGCCGAGCATCCGGATCTCGTCGCGGACGTCGATGCCATCGATGCCGCCGGCCGGCAGTGGCGCGAGCAGTACACCGAACGGGTGGTCGAAGCCGTCATCCCCGGCGACCCCCGCCCCCTCGATCCCGTTCTGGCGGAAGAGGCCCGGCTGGCGTTCGGGGAGATCCGGTCGATGTTCGTCGAGGAGAACAGTGCGCTCGCGCGGCTGCTCGAGGAGCACACCGACGATCTCGCTCGATCCCGGATCATCCGCAACTCGGTCCTGATCGCGATGGTCGTCGCATTCATCCTGACCGGGCTCGCCATGGTCGCGCTCGTCCACAACCTCGTCGCCGTCCCGCTCGGCCGGCTACGCAAGGCCAGTCGCCGGGTTGCGCTGGAGGAGAACTTTTACCAGCACATCTACCCGCAGGGGCCGAAGGACATCCGGGCGCTGGCGCACGACGTCGAGACCATGCGGGGCCGGATCGCGGATGCCCTTGCGGACTCACGCAAGCAACATGTCCTGCTGGCCAAACAAGCCGAGGATCTCGACGCTCAGGCCGAAGAACTCCGACGTTCCAACACCGAACTCGAGCAGTTCGCCTACGTCGCCTCGCACGACCTGCAGGAACCGCTCCGGAAGGTCGCCTCTTTCTGCCAGCTGCTCGAGAAACGATACGGCGATGTCCTCGACGATCGAGGTCGGCAGTATGTCGAATACGCCGTGGACGGCGCGAAGCGAATGCAGGTGCTGATCAACGACCTGCTCGATTTCTCCCGGGTCGGACGCATCCACGACGCCTACGTGCAGGTCGACCTCGGCCGGCCGCTGGACAAGGCGTTGTCCAATCTCTCGACGGCGATCGAGGAGTCGAACGCACGCATCGAGCGTCCCGACAGTCTGCCCGAACTCACGGGCGACCCGACACTCCTCACGATGCTGTGGCAGAACCTGCTCGGTAATGCGATCAAGTTCCGGCATCCCGATCGCACGCCCGTCATCCGGATCGAGTGCGAGCGTATTGCGGACGAATCGGACAATGGACACTGGAAGTTCTGCGTCACCGACAACGGCATCGGGATCGGCAGCGAGTACGCCGAGCGGGTGTTCGTCATCTTCCAACGCCTCCATCCCCGCGAGGATTACCAGGGCACGGGCATCGGACTGGCATTGTGCAAGAAAATCGTCGAGTATCACGCGGGAAGAATTTGGATCGACACCGAGTACGGCGATACTCATCCTGAGGGCACTCGAATCTGCTTCACCCTCGGAATCGCACCACGCCCCGCCGAGCAGAAGCACGGGACCACCGCCTGAGGAGCACCATGATGACCTACCCCGCTGCCCAACCGGTGGACGTCCTGCTGGTCGAGGACGATCCCGGCGACGAACTGATGACCCGCGAAGCATTCGAGGACAACAAGATCGGCAATGCCCTCCACGTCGTCCGAGACGGCGAGGAAGCTCTCGACTTCCTGTACCGGCGGGGCACTCATGCGCAGGCACCGAGGCCGGACCTGATCCTCCTGGACCTCAATCTGCCCAAATACGACGGCCGACAGGTCCTGACGAAGATCAAGTCCGATCCCGACCTGTCCGACATCCCGATCGTGGTGCTCACGACCTCCTCCGCCGAGGAGGACATCCTCCGCAGCTACAAGCTGCATGCGAATGCGTACGTCACCAAGCCCGTCGATCTCGACCAGTTCATCGGCGCCGTACGACAGATCGACGAGTTCTTCGTGCAGGTCGTGCGGCTACCGCGCCGCGGTCGGCACTAGGCGGAACCGGTCCGGGATATCAACTGCCCAGATATCGATTGACACCGCGGTCGCCGAACCGTCCGCCCTGTGCAACAGGACGGCGTTAGGCTCTGAGGCCAGTAGGCCCTGTCGCGGTGCCCGGATGCGGTCGGCCGACAGAACACGACGGGGTCGCCCTCGCCGTCGTCCGGTCGGAGGCATCCATGACCGTCTCGATCTCCTCTTCGCCTACTCGTTCGTGGCGTGACCGGTTGGTGTCGGCGGCCCTTTCGGTGCCGGCGATGGCCGCCGAAGTCGCGGCTGTACCCGAGCGCGGGGCTCGGGCCGGCGCCCGACTGACGATGGCTGCTGTCGGCACCGGGATGAACGTCTCGATCGCAGGAGCAGCGACCGCGGCCGGCCTGGGGTCCACCTTGCTGCGAGCCCCGGCGACAGCGGTCACCGACTCGGCAGCGACCGCGGTACGGGCGGTCGCGGAGGTGATCGGCGACAGTATCCCGGGTGCAGGCGTGCGGCGGGCAGCGGTGGCTGCACCGCGGGTCTGGATCGAGATGGGCGGTTCCGACGATCCTGACGGAGATCAGGCCGCCGAACGGGAGCGCCGGGCGCTACGCGCCGTGCCGGGGGTAAAAGAGGTCCAGGTGAACCGGCCGTGGTCACGGATTGTGGTGACCACCGGTCCCGACGGCCCGGATCCACGCACACTGTGCCGGATCGTCGACGACGTGGAGAAGGATTCCGGCGTCGGCCGCTCCGACGAGAGGAGCCGGGAACTCCCCGGCGACGACATCGTTCCGGCGCGCCGGTATATCTCCCTGGCAGCCGCAGTAGCGGGGCTGACAGTGACCCTGGTCGAGCGATACCTGCGGATACCCGGGCTGCCCGGGCCGCTCGCAGCACCGGTGGTCGCCGCAGACTATCTGCCCCGGTTTCGTCGAGCGATCGAAACGGCGGTGGGGCCGGAAACAGCGGATATGCTCCTTGCTCTGACGACTTCGACGGTCTCGACGCTGACGGTGTCCCCTTCGTCACTGGCAGTCGATTCGGTACTGCGCACCCTGCAGGCCGCCGAGGCGCGTGCGGGTCGCAATGCCTGGCTCGCATTCGAACCGATCCTTGCCAGGCACGTCGAATCGTCTCCTCTTCCGCCCCAAGACATCCGAGCCACACCACTGGCGCAGGGCCCGATCGAGCGACACGGTGACCGCGCCGGCCTGATCGGTGCGGGTGCCACAGCCCTGCTGGGTTCGTCGACCGGTAGTCCGGCTGTCGCCGGTAACGCTGTGATCGTGGCTGCGCCCAGGGCCGCCCATACCGCGCGTGAGGCCTTCGCATCCACGCTCGGAAGCGGCCTGGCCGAGCGAGGTGTGCTCGTACTGCGATCGAAGTCGTTGCGGCGCTTGGACAGAGTCGACGCGCTCGTGGTCGACCCGCGCGCCCTGTACACGACGCAACTGAGCGTGACGAGGGTTTCCGGAGTGTCCGAGAACAACCGCACCCGCGTGTGGAATGCTGCCCGAGCGGCCGTGGAGCGCGGTGCCCTCGGCCCTGGCCCGCACCCGGTCTCGGCTGTGCCGGACCTCGAACTCGACGGGGACGAGCAGGCTCGGGTGCTCGTCGGATACGTCCACGATCGGTTCGCCGCATCGGTCCTCGCCGCCGCCCGAGCTGCCCAGGTTCGGGTCGTATCGGTCGATGACGACGGATTACGTTCTTTACGAACAGGATTCGACAATCTCTATCCATTCGACGTAGACATCGGCGACTCTCTGCGTGCCACGGTCGAACGGCTGCAGGACGAGGGTTGCACCGTCGCTGTGCTCACCGCCGATGCACCCGAGGCAGTAGCCCTCGCCGACTTCTCCCTCGGTGTGGTCGGTGGGGACGGGCCACCCCCCTGGGAAGCCGATGTGCTGGTGGAGGATCTGGCGGCGGCATGGCGGATTCTGCATGCGTTGCCCGCCGCCCGGAAGGCGAGTCGCCGGGGAGTGGAACTGTCGCTGAACGCATCGGTGCTGGGTGCGCTTCTGATGCTGCCCGGCGTACCGGGTAGCGGGCCGGAGTCGGTGACCGCCGGTGCGGGTGCCGCCTTGTGGTTGGGCCGGTCGTCGGCCCGCGCAGTACTCGCAACACCCTCGCCGCAGCCGCGATCCGGGCACGACTGGCACTCGCTGTCGACGGAGGAGGTGCGGCGCCTGCTTCCCCCTCCGTCGGACGGAGAGCTTCCCGTGCGCTCCCGACCGTACGACCGGTGGGTCTCGGTCGCTGCAGGTCCGGTCCGGATCGCGTGGCGCACCGGAAGCCGGCCGGTGCGGGCCGTAGGAGACTTCGCCGGGGCAGTGCGTACCGAGCTCTCCGATCCGCTGACCCCCGTGCTGGCGACCTGTGCGGCAGCGAGCGCCGTGCTCGGATCGTCGCTGGACGCGGTGCTCGTCGGGTCGGTTCTGCTGGTCAACGCTGCGATCTCTGCGACTCAGAGATTGCGGGCGGAGAAGGTACTGCACGAGTTGCTTCGCAGCCAGGATCCGCCGGCGCGGCGGATCATCGGACCGGCAGACGAGCACCACTACGAGGACGTTCCGGCGGTGTCCTTGCAGCGAGGGGAGCTGATCGAGATCCGCTCCGGCGAGGTGGTCCCGGCCGATGGCCGGTTGATCGTCGCGACCGGGGTGGAGGTGGACGAGTCCTCGCTGACCGGCGAGTCGCTGCCGGTGTCCAAGCAGACGGAGCCGACGCCCGGTGCGCCCCTGGCCGAACGCGCCTGCATGCTCTACGCGGGCACTACCGTGCTCACCGGCACCGCTGTCGTCCTGGTCACCGCGGTAGGACCAGCGACCGAGACCCGGCGGGCGAGCGCCATGGCTCCGGTGAAGGTCCGCGAGGTGGGCCTGCAAAGCCAACTCGGTCTCCTGACACGGAAGGCCATGCCTGTCAGTTTCGTCGGCGGGGTGCTGGTGACGGCGTTGGGACTGCTGCGCGGGACCGGGCTACGAGCGTCGGTGACCAGCGGAGTAGCAGTGACCGTGGCGGCAGTGCCGGAAGGATTGCCGTTGGTGGCCACATTGGCACAGATGGCCGCCGCGCGTCGGTTGACCGGTTCGTCGGCGTTGGTGCGCACCCCACGCTCGGTCGAAGCACTGGGCCGGGTGCAGGTGGTGTGCTTCGACAAGACCGGCACCTTGAGCGAGAACCGTCTGCGTGTCGTATCGGTCGAACCGGCCGAAGGCTTCACCCGGGAGCAGGTCCTCACCTATGCCGCGCGCACCAGTTTCTCCGAGAACGGCGGACCCCCCGATCATGCGACCGACGTCGCCGTGTCGGAGGCCGCGGATCAGGGCAGCGCCGACGAGGAGGGAATGCGGATCGCGTATCTGCCTTTTCGTTCCGGACGGGCGTTCGCCGCAGCGATCGCCGGTCGGCACCTGGCCGTCAAGGGTGCACCCGAAGCGATGTTCGGAGCCCTCGCCGATCGGCCCGATCCCGGCCTCGCCCAGCAGGTGCAGGCGATGGCAGCGGATGGTCTGCGGGTCATCGCCGTAGGAGAGCGCACACTCACCCGCCCTCAGGTGCGCGCTGCCGTCGAGGACCCCGAAGCCTTGGCCGCGCTCTCCACCGTTTCCGTGAGGCCGGTGGGGTTGATCGGCCTGGCCGACACCCCGCGCGCCGATGCCCTCGGATTGCTGCCGGCCCTGAAGGATCTGGGCCTCGGAGTGCGGTTGATCACCGGCGATCATCCGGTCACCGCCGTCGCGATCGCGCGCAATCTGGGACTCGACGTCGACACCGATCAGGTGGTCTCCGGCAGCGACTGGGAGGCGATGTCGAGCACCGAGCAGGCTCGCGCCGTCGCGGAGCACGCGGTCTTCGCCCGCATGTCCCCCGAACACAAGGTGCAGATCGTGCAGGCCCTCGAGAAGTCCGGCCAGGTGTGCGCCATGGTCGGAGACGGCGCGAACGATGCCGCCGCGATCCGCGCAGCCAGTGTCGGTATCGGAGTGGCCTCGCGCGGCAGCGATCCTGCCCGTGGGGCAGCAGATGTGGTACTTCTCGACGGGCGGGTCGGTGCGTTGCTCGATGCTCTTGCCGAAGGACGTCAGTTGTGGCAACGCGTGCACGCGGCCGTCGGCGTCCTGCTGGGAGGTAATGCCGGCGAAGTCGGGTTCGCACTGATCGGCAGTGTGCTCACCGGGCATTCACCGCTCAATGCTCGCCAACTGCTGCTGGTGAACATGCTCACCGACGCTCTGCCCGCTGCGGCGCTCGCGGTCAGCACTCCCCGTGAGAACGGCACCGGTCACGCCGAGGCCGGGATCGAAGCGGAGCGATCGGCCCTGTTGCGGACCATAGCGGTGCGCGGCGCCACCACCACTGCGGGCGCCACCGCCGCGTGGCTGACTGCCCGGGTGACCGGAACGCAGCGTAGGGCCTCGACCGTGGCGCTGATCGCTCTCGTCGGTACCCAACTCGGACAGACCCTGCTCGACTCGCGCAGTCCCCTGGTCGTCGCAACCGCATTCGGGTCGCTGGCCATGATGGCGGTGGTCATCAGTGTCCCCGGTATCAGCGGCATGCTCGGTTGTGTACCGGTCGGGCCGGTCGGCTGGGCACAAGGTCTCGGCTGTGCCGTGATCGCCACCCTGCTGGCCGGACTCGCTCCTGGTACGGCAGCGCGTATCCCGGGCATGGATGCGGTGATGCGCGCGATGTCCGACTCCCGGGGCCTCGGCGAGCTGCGCCGCCGCCTCGATGCCTTCGTGCGGGAGCCCTCGCCCGGAGAGCACTAGCGGGTCGACGCAGACACACCGGAGACAGCTGCGTCTCGGGGCGGATAGGGCTAGAGTGAGAAATCGACCCTCGGGCGCAGGGGAAGTACAGGTGTTCATCCGGTCGAGGCGATGTTCCGATGCCCGCGGAACTCGTGAGGCGTAGCGGCCGGATCGCACATCGCAGTGACCGAGGGAAGAGCCCGACAGGGCGGGTACCCGGCCGGGGCCATGATGGTTCACCGAACCCGAGGAACTGCTATGGGAATTCGTGACACCTCCACTCGCCTGGCCGGCGACTCGGCTCGTTTGGTCACCGATACCGCTCACGCCGCGACCAGCGTCGCCGGTGCAGTCGGCGGAGCCGCCCTCGGCGGCCTGGCCGGTAGCGTCCGTGGCGCTGTCGACGGCGCACGCGAAGGTCTGAGCAAGGGCTCCGGCTCGACTCCGGCCGCTGCGGCCACACTTGCCGCCCTCGGAATCACCGGTCTGGTCGAGTGGCCGGTACTCGCCGCCGTCGGGGGCAGTGCGCTGGCCGTGACGTTGCTGACCGGGAACCGGCACTCCCCCCAGGGCCCCGGCCGTGCGACGCCCCGGGCCACGACGCCGACCGAAAAGTCCGGGGCATCAAGCAATTCTGTGCCACCTGGTGGTCCGGCGACGAAGACGAATTCGTCGCCGACCGCACGCTCCTCTCGCACGGCGAAGGCCGAAGCCTAGCGCTCGGTCCTCCGGTCGTCGACGACGACCACGCCCGCACGTATCAGGACCGCATAGACCTGACACAGCGGCGGGGTGAGGATGCGGACCACAGCACCCAGTACCAAATCGGGCCCCGCCCTACTCACAGGATTTGCCATGCCTCCACGGTAGAAGCACCGCATGGCGCATGGGCTACGGGGATCTGACGAGAGAGGAAACCATGGCCGACGACCAGTCCTTCCTGCAATCGCACCGAGCGCTCGTCGATCTGGTGCGTGATGCCGAGCGATTCGCCGTGCGCCTGCCCGGAGTAGGACACATTCCCGTCCCGAGACCCGAACAGATGGCCTACTTCGCCGGGTTGGCCGCCCTGGTGGCCTTCGACATGCTGGACTGGCCGGTCGCCGTTGCGATCGGCGCGGGGCAGTTCCTGCTCGCCGAGGGCTCGCACACCCTGGCCGGACACGATGGTAGGGCGCGCACCGAATCGGGGGCAGTGCCCCAGCCGATGCCTGCACACTAGCCGAGGGGGCTCGGTGTCGACGGTGCCTGTGTCCGGCACAGCCCCGATCGAGCGGACCGCCCGAGTTCGCTCAGGACAAAATGCCGAAGATCGCAACCACGAAGATGATCACGATGACCGCGACGGCGAGAAGCGTGAGCCATCCACTGATGGGAAAGCGCTTCGCCGTGTCCGGTTCGGGGGCGGACAGGCCGGACGTGGTCCCGGAGTCGGGGGGCGTCGATCCGGGCGGCACGCCGCCGCCAGGCTCCAGGTCCGGCGTGCGTGAGGGTTCGGGGTCCTGATTTCCATGGGGTTCGGGGTCCGAGACAGTCACCTGACCTCCTTCCGCGCGGTTCACTACCGCAGCGCGACCGCACACATGTGTCGCAGTGATTCGGTTCTGTGCCGACATACCTCTCCCCCGCCACTCGCAAACATGCACGACACGGTTCGGCTCGTCCGGGTGCAGCGTTTGTCCGCTCCGAGCGCGGGTAGGCATCGGGAGACATGCCGGCGCCTGCCCGGCATGCCCGCATCCGACGAGCCGAGGAGCGACATGAAGGCAGTGACATGGCAAGGCCGCCGAAACGTGAGCGTCGATACGGTGCCCGATCCGACGATCCAGGAAGCCGGTGACGCCGTCATCCGCATCACCAGCACCAATATCTGTGGATCCGATCTGCACCTCTACGAGGTGCTGGGAGCATTCATGACGCCCGGCGACATCCTCGGTCACGAGCCGATGGGAATCGTGGAGGAGGTGGGCTCCGAGGTCACGAAGTTGAAGCCCGGCGACCGGGTGGTCATCCCCTTTCAGATGTGTTGCGGCCAGTGCTTCATGTGCTCCCACGGGCTGCACTCGCAATGCGAGACCACACAGGTCCGGGAGGAGGGCACCGGTGCCGCCCTGTTCGGCTACTCCAAGCTCTACGGCAGTGTGCCGGGCGGGCAGGCAGAGTACCTCCGGGTGCCTCACGCTGACGCCACCCACATCAAGGTTCCGGAGGGGCCGGCGGACGACCGCTTCGTCTATCTCTCCGATGTGCTGCCAACCGCATGGCAGGGCGTCGAGTACGCGGAGATCCCCGAAGGCGGGAGCGTGACGGTGCTCGGCCTCGGCCCGATCGGGGAGATGGCCGCGCGGATCGCGGCACACAGGGGCGCACGTGTCATCGGTGTGGACCTCGTTCCCGAACGACTCGCTCGCGCGGCCTCCCGCGGCATCGAGGTCGTCGATCTGCGCGACGTCGACAACAACCCGGGCGACGCCATCCGGGAGATGACGAACGGGCGCGGCACCGATTCGGTGATCGATGCCGTGGGCATGGAAGCGCACGGATCGCCCGTCGCCAAACTCGCACAGAGCGCTGCGGGATTCCTGCCGTCGGCGATCGCCGAGCCGTTCATGGAGAAGGCCGGCATCGATCGGCTCCACGCCCTGTACACGGCGATCGACGTGGTGCGGCGCGGCGGCGCGATCTCGCTGAGTGGCGTATACGGCGGAGCGGCCGATCCGATTCCGATGCTCACGCTGTTCGACAAGCAGATCCGCCTGCGGATGGGCCAGGCCAACGTCCTGAACTGGGTTCCGGAAATCCTGCCCCTGCTGACCGACGACGATCCTCTGGGAGTCGACGACTTCGCCACTCATCGACTGCCGCTCGACGACGCCCCCCACGCGTACGAGATCTTCCAGAAGAAGCAGGACGGCGCCATCAAGATCATGCTCAAGCCTTGAGAAGCGGAACGAGACCGGGCCCGGTCTGAGCCGGGCCCGGCTCGCCGCATCGACTCACTTCTCGATCGCGGCCTGGCCGTTGCCTTCCGCGTCGATCACGGAGATCTTGCGTGGCTTGGCCTTTTCCGCCACCGGAATCGTCACGCGCAGAACACCACCGCGATACTGAGCTTCGATTCGATCGGTGTCGAGGGTGTCGCCCAGGAAAAGCCGTCGGGTGAAGACTCCTCGCGGCCTCTCCGTCGAGATGAACTCCTTGTTGCGATCGACTTCCGGACGTTCGGCACGAACGGTGAGTACGTTGCGTTCGACGTCGAGGTCGATCGAATCTGCTTCGACCCCGGGCAGGTCGAACTCTGCGACGAAGTGGTCACCCTCGCGCCACGCGTCGAGTGGCATCACCGCAGGCCTGGCCATGGTGCCGAATACCTGCTGCGCGAAACGATCCACGTCGCGGAAGGGGTCGGTGCGCATCAACATAGGGTCTGTCACCTCCGACTGTCCTGCCGTTCGTCACGGCCACACTCGATTCGATTATCTGTGCCATCTGACACAGATTTTATTATCTGCACATTGCTAGAATTTCGTCAACACTTCTGCAACTCCGGCCGGGACAGGAACGGCCGGCACGGCTGACCGGAGGAACCATGGCGCACGATCCGTCACTGCGAGCGCAGCGAGGGGTCTACGGGATTTCGGTGGCCGCCGAACTGTCCGGTCTCGACCCCCAGACCCTGCGCCTGTACGAACGCCGAGGACTTCTGAATCCCGCCCGCACGGCCGGCGGAACACGCCGCTACAGCGACAACGACCTCGAGACCGTGCGACGGATCGCCGAGCTCGTCGAATCGGGTATAAACATCGCCGGAGTCGCACGGATCCTCGAACTCGAGGAGAGCAATGCGGCACTGCGAGAAGACAACACACGTCTGCGCTCCGCACTCGGCGGGGAGCCTCCTCCCCCGCCGAGCGGTCTGTAGGTCCCTGCACGAGAAGCGGGGATACCGGGAAACCCGACCCGAGCAGGCCCGAAAGCGGCTAGCATCGAAGAACGCCTCCCACGTGCGTGGAGTGCGTCCGCCGACCGGACGCACCGTTGGCAAAAGGGGTGACCTCCGTGCGCAGTGCACATTCCGAATCACCGATCGCCGGTAAGGGACGTGACGACACCGTGTCCCCGCCGAACAACATCGCAGACGACACGATTCGCTGGCCCGACCCCAGCCCCCTCGACGGATGGTGGGCCCGCGTCATGGGCAAATCCGTTTCCTGACCGGAATCGATTCCGGCGCCGAATTCCCGACCGTTTCGTCGACACCGAGGTGGACATATGATTCCGCGCCGCGACCCACTGTCCGGTGACCGGTGGGTCTTCCGTTGCGACCATTGCGATCATTGCTACCGCACCGCCGCACACAGCGCGCTGCAGGCGAAGCTTCACGCCCAGGTGAACGGCTGGGCCACCGAGCCGAAGACCCTGTGCCCAGGATGCGCAACACTGTTCACGCGCACGATCGCACCGCTCGCAGGTGCCGACAGTTGAACAGGGTGCCCGATCGCCCCAGACGTTGAAAGAGAGCACCAGCAGGCTGGAAGGGGCCGACGATCGCCGAGCCCCATCCGGTGTGCCTACACGATCAGCTGAAATGCTCTTTGTAGATCTGACCGTGAACACCGACGGTCCGGTCGACCACCTGCGACACCGTGAAGTCGGCTGCTGCCGAAAGATATGCGTACGCGGTCGCGCGGTCCATGCCCTGATCGTGTTCGAGGAAGTCCAGAGCGTTGACGACTGCCCGCCGCATCGCAGCATCGAGGTCGCTGCTCTGACCGCCGACCCCGCCGTCGGGATCGGACAGCCCGATGGGAATCCACGACTCGGTTGTTTCCGCAAACGGGTAACCGTAGGCGACGCTCGGTGCATCTCCCGATCCGGGTTTGCAGACGGTCAATCGGAAGGTCCCGCGCAGTGAACCCTCCATTGCGGTGAGCGCGACTTCACCATCGCCCATCGCCATGTGCGGGTCACCGACGTAGAAGAGTGCGCCGGGCGCGAAGACGGGTAGGAAGAAGGTCGAGCCTTCGCCCAGCAGTCGTATGTCGATGTTGCCACCGCCCAGTGTCGGCGGGATCGAGTTCGAATTCGGTGAGGTCGGATCGGCGTCGGTGGAAAACGCCACGCCCATCATGCCCATGAACGGGCGGAGCGGGAAGCGTACGCGAGAGTTCTGGCCGAAGGGCATGACGCCCAGGCCGTTTTCGATGGATGTGAACACCGATACGTTGCCGTGGGATGTGGGATCGGGAGCGGCTCGTCCGTCTGTGGCGACCGGCGGCATCACCTCGGCGATGTCTATGCCCGCAGGTGCTCCACCGTCGTTGGTCCTTGCAAGCGCGCCCTTGCCGTGCCGACTGGAAACGATGCCGTACGGGACGCGTGGGACGGCCTCCAACGTCTCGATCTTGAGGACGTCGCCGGGTTCTGCACCTTCGACGAAGACCGGTCCTGTGACGACGTGCGGTCCATCCTTGCTGAAGTTGCGCGGCGTGCGCTTGTATTCGGCGGCGATGGCCACAGCGTCCTGGAGCACGTCGCCCGCGGCGACACCTTCGGTACCGAAGAAGTCGACAGGGTTGCGGCCCTGGTCTTCGAGGATTCCCTCGTGTGAGACGGTGTCGATGGTGATGGTTTGCCCCGACTTCATCCGCACAACCGGGCTGCTGTGCACGTTCGGGACGTAACCCCAGAGCACCTGGTCGGGTAGCGATTCCAGGTATACGTCACCGGACCGATTGCCCTGACCCGGCTGCAGGATCGGAATGCCGCCGGCATACGGCAGAGCAGGTGAGGAGACTGCCGGTCCCGCTGATGCGTCCGAGCACGCCGTCGCTACCCCGGCGACACCTACGCCGGCACCGATCGCTGCCACACTCTGAATGAAACGGCGACGGCCGAGCCCCCGCGTGAGAAGTTCTGCGGCACTCCGTGAAAACTGTTCGGGCACAGTAAACCTCCGGTCGGGTGTCGGAGCGCCCAAGCTACCGTGACTGTGTTTCATCCCCTTTGCGGCCCTGTTTCACAAGATCGCCTTTCGGTTCACCGGCAACGGGTCCGAATCCCGAATCGGCCGGTCGTGTTTCCACACCGAGGTTCAGGGCAGCTTGCCGTCGAAGATCGGCCGCATGAAGGTGCGCTCGTACCGGAGCACACAGCCACTCCGGTCACGAATCGCGTCGGCGGCGCGAAACTCGTCGTCGGAATCGAACAACGTGCGGTACCGCTCGTAGGCGGCGAGGGACTCGAACGAGAAGAGAGCGAGCGCCCGGTCACTGGCACCCTCACTGGGCAGAAAGTAACCGTGATGGGTACCGCCGTGTTTGTCGACGAGCGCGATCCATGCGCGTGCGAACCGCTCGAAGTCGTCGGTTTTCGCCGGGTCGATCGTGTATTCCACAACGCAGGTGATCATGACGCGAGAGTAGGCCGCAGGAGTGTCCTGGGGCGGGCGAAGCACGACGTCGCGCCGAGGTCCACCTGGATAGGGTGCGCCGAATCGGGCGGCCGGTACAGAAATCGTCGCGACGCGCAGTGGCGCGATTGGAGCCGTTGCTGCCGGTGAGATCGTGTGGGATGTCGGCGTCGACTCGGCCATCGCCCGAGCACACCAGCACGCCGCCGGGGCCCGCGTGGCCATCGGCAGGCCGAGCCGCCGGGCGGTGTCGACACCGAGCCCGATGATCACGCGTTGGGACACTCACGCGGCGGTTGGACAACCAAGATGCATCTGGCATGCGAGCAGGGCCGCAGGGTCCCTTCACTCACCGTCACTGCAGGTCAGTGCGGCGACAGTTCGCAGTTCGGCATCAACCTGCTCGAGCAGAACCATGCGGTAGCAACGAGATACGACAAACTCGCGGTCCGCTACACCGCCACCGTGCGTAATGCCGCGATCAATCAGTGGCTCCGTACCCCAGGCTTACAAAATACGGCCTAGGCTCGCTTCATGACCGGCGACCCGACACGCTTCGATTCACCCGAGGATCTCTCGGCCGCGCTCGAGACCACGGGTTATCTCGCCGACGACGGCCTGACGACAGTCGCCTTCCTCGCGATGCGGATGGGCAGACCGATCTTCTGCGAAGGGGAACCCGGCACCGGGAAGACCTCGCTGGCAGCGGCTCTCGCCCAAGCCCTGGATCTGCCGATGATTCGCCTGCAATGCCACGAGGGCATCGACGCGTCGCAGGCCCTCTACGACTGGGATTTCCCGCGGCAATTGCTTCATCTGCGGTCGCTGGAGGCGGCGAGCGGCGGCGTGCTCGATGCCGACGCGGCCGAGCGCTCCCTCTACACCGAGCGTTACCTCCTCGCCCGTCCGTTGCTGCAAGCGCTCATCGAATCTCCGTGCGTGCTGCTCGTCGACGAGATCGACCGTGCCGACGACGAATTCGAGGCGTTTCTGCTCCAGCTGCTCGACGAGAACGCCGTGACGATCCCCGAACTCGGAGAGGTCCGGGCAGCGGTCCCGCCCTTGGTCGTTCTCACCTCCAACCGCACTCGCGAGGTGCACGACGCTCTCAAACGCCGCTGTCTCTACCACTGGGTCGAGCATCCGGATCTCGATCGTGAAGTCGCAATCCTGCAGCGGCGGCTACCGGGGCTTGGACGCTCCCTCGCCGAGCAGATCGCGAGGGCGGTGCGGTCTCTCCGCGAACAGGACCTCCTCAAGCCCCCCGGCATCGCCGAATCCCTCGACTGGGCCCGCGCGTTGCAGGCACTCGACCGTGATGTCCTCGACGCGGCCACCGCCGCAGCAACGCTCGGCGCAGTGCTCAAGTACCGCGAGGACATCGACCGAGTCACCCGCACAGGTGTCGATCTGTCGAGGGCGGGATGACGGCCGGCTCCGGCCCGGTCACAGGGCTCGCGGGTTTCGGCCGTGCCCTCGCCGAAGCCGGCCTGCCCGTGACCCTCGACTCCACCACCACCTATCTCGAGGCGCTGGACAGCCTCGACCTCGGCGATCCCATGCAGGTCTACTGGGCGGGTCGCGCCACCCTGTGCCGCACACCGGACGACACGGCACGCTACGACGCGGCATTCGTGCACTGGTTCGGCGACACCGTTCCTACCGCCTCCCGGACGCTGGGACAGCGCACCCGGACAGCACGCATCGCCGCGCTGACGCGAGGTGAAGGGCGAAGGAGCAGCTCCGGCGACCCCGCACCGCGGCTGCAGGTCGCGGCCGACGACACCGACGTCCTCCGCCATCGCGACATCGCCGAGCTCACGACCGCAGAACGCGCTCACCTCGCCGAGCTGCTCACCCGGCTGCGGCCTCGTCCGCCCCGGCGGCGGGCACTGCGTTCGCGTCCCTCCCGACGTGGTCCGGTCGATCCGCGGCGCACCCTGCGCGACATGCTGGCGTCCGGAGGCGAACCGGTCCGACCACGACACCACGCCCGTGCGAGTAGGCCGCGCAGGGTGGTACTGCTGATCGACGTGTCCGGGTCCATGAGCCCCTATGCCGATGCGCTGCTGCGGTTCGCACATGTCGTCACGCGTGCTGCACCGTCGTCCACCGAAGTGTTCTCGCTCGGGACCCGACTGACCCGGCTGTCCCGCGCCCTGCGTGCCCGCGACGCCGGTGTCGCACTCGCCGGGGCGTCACGCGCGGTACCCGACTGGGCCGGTGGAACACGTCTCGGCGACACCCTCCGCGCATTCCTGGACCGCTGGGGGCGCAGAGGCCTCGCGCGGGGCGCGGTGGTCGTGATGTTCTCCGACGGCTGGGAACGAGGCGACGCCTTGTTGCTCGGGGAACAGATGGCGCAACTGCACCGCCTCGCACACCGCGTACTGTGGGTGAACCCGCACGCAGGCGGGGAGGGATACGAACCGATCCAGTCGGGCATCTCTGCGGCCCTGCCGCACATCGATCGTCTCCTCGCGGGGCACAGCCTCGCGACATTGGAAGAGCTTCTCGAGGAGGTCCGGCATGCGTGAGATTCTGGACGAGCTCGACCGGCGGTACCGGGCCGGTGAGCCCGCCGCGGTGGGCACGGTGGTCTCGACGTTCCGATCGGCTCCACGAGAACCCGGCGCGTCGATGCTGGTCGCGCGGGACGGCACCGTCACCGGCAGCGTCTCGGGTGGATGCGTCGAAGGCGACGTCTACGAACTCGCCCAGACGATCATCGAGCACGGTCAGCCGGTCCTGCAGCGCTACGGAGTGTCCGACGACGACGCATTCTCCGTCGGGCTCACATGCGGCGGCATCATCGATGTCTTCGTCGAACGGATCGACACCGAGAGCTTCCCCGGTTTCGTCGAATTCGTCGACTCCGTCCGTGCCGGGGATCCCGTCGCCCTCGCGACCGTCACCGATCATCCGGATCCGGCGGTGCGCGGGCAGCGGTTGGTGGTGTGGCGCGATCGTGTCGAGGGGCAACTCGCCTCACCGCGCATGCACGACGCCGTGGCCGACGACGCGCGCGGACTGCTCGAAGTCGGACGCTCGGGCACCCTCCACTACGGCACCGACGGTGAACGCCGAGGTGAAGGAATGTCGGTGTTCGTCAACGTCTTTCAGCCTCCACCGCGGTTGATCGTGTTCGGGGCGATCGACTTCGCGTCGGCGATGGCCCGCATCGGCTCGTTCCTCGGCTACACGGTGACCGTGTGCGACGCGCGCGGAGTGTTCGCCACCGAAGCCCGCTTCCCCGGCGCCGACGAGGTGATCGTCGACTGGCCGCATCGCTATCTCGCGGCCGAGGCAGAGGCCGGACGCGTGGATGCCCGCACCGTGATCGCGGTGCTCACCCACGACCCGAAATTCGACGTGCCGCTTCTCGAGGTTGCCCTGCGGCTCGACGTGGCCTATGTCGGGGCGATGGGCTCACGCCGCACGCACACCGACCGGATGGCGCGCCTGCGGGAGACGGAGCTGACCGAGGAAGAACTGGGACGTCTGTCGTCCCCGATCGGCCTGGATCTCGGTGCCCGCACCCCGGAGGAGACCGCCGTGTCGATCGCCGCCGAGATCATCGCGTTGCGGTGGGGCGGGGGCGGGCGACGGCTGGCCGACACCGACGGTCCCATCCACGCCCACGAAGAACCTGCCCGATCCGAAGGTCTCGATCCTCAGAAGTACTGAGCGCCACCGTCGATCGAGAAACTCTGCGCGGTCACGAAGGCCGACTCGTCCGACGCGAGGAAGGCGACCATGTTCGCGATCTCGTCCGCCTCCGCCATGTACTTGTTCAGGAAGGGCATGGTCATGCCCGCGAGGCGGGGGTTGCTCTCGGCGGTCTGCGTGATGCGTTCACGCATCGCGCCGGATCCCATCGGGGTGTTCACCGCGCCCGGGTGGATGCTGTTGACCCGGATGTCGTGCTGCCCGAGTTCGGCGGCGAACGCCCGTGCCATTCCGACGAGGGCGTGCTTGCTGGTCGTGTAATGGACCATGAAGGGTTGCATCTTCACGCCGGCGAGCGAGCTGGTGACGATGATCGAGCCACCTCCACGAGCGACGAGGTGCGGAGCGGCGGCAGTGATCGTGTTCCACACACCGGTGACGTTGATGTCGAGGGTGTCGCGGAAGCTCTCGGGTGTGATCTCGTCCCAGGTCTGCGGGATGCAGATACCCGCGTTGGCGACCACCACGTCGAGGCCGCCGAACTGCGCGCTCACCTCTTCGAGGAACTTCTTCGTCCCGTCGAGGTCGCGGACATCGCACTGCGCCAGCCGGGCCGTCGAACCTTCCGCCTCGACGAGCCGAGACGTCTCGTCGAGATCCTCGAGGGTTGCGGAATCGTAGGGGACTCCCGGCAGCGGACCGGCGAGGTCGATACCGGCGATCTGCGCGCCCTCCCGTGCGAGGCGGATCGCATGAGCACGCCCCTGACCTCGCGCGACCCCCGTGATGAATGCGACCTTGCCCTCGAGACGGGTCATCGATTTCCTCTCGTTCTCGTTTGCCGCATTCGGCCGGTTCGGAGACGCGAACGCTATTTCGTCGATTCGGGTCTTTTCTACGCGCGATATGCAGCAGAGTGTCAGTGATCTGTATCACTGCGCTATGCGAAGGTACCTGGAGGATCGATGCGCATCACTGTCACCGTCGACGGAACGCAGTACACGGACGAGGTGGAGCCGCGACTGCTTCTCGTGCACTACCTCAGAGAGCGCCTGGGCAAGGTCGGCACGGTGGTCGGTTGCGACACCAGCAATTGCGGTGCGTGCACCGTGCTGCTCGACGACCGAAGCGTCAAGTCGTGTTCGGTGCTCGCGGTGCAGGCCGACGGTTGCTCGGTCACCACCGTCGAAGGTCTCGCCGTCGGCGATGCACTGCATCCGGTACAGGAAGCGTTCCGCGAGAAGCACGCTCTGCAATGTGGATTCTGCACACCCGGGATGATCATGGCCACCATCGATCTGCTCTCGGAGAATCCCGATCCGAGCGACGAGGACGTGCGGCACGGACTCGAGGGAAATCTGTGCCGCTGCACCGGATACCAGAACATCGTGGCCGCAGCGCGCGACGCCGCGGAGCGACTGCGCGAGAACACGGCAACTACCGAGGAGGTTGCACGATGACGAGCACCGTGGACCCGGCCACCGCCGAGGGAACCGTCGAATCCGAACTCGGCCGGGCGCGACGCCGTAAGGAGGACGAGCACCTCATCACCGGCCGTACCCGCTGGACCGACAACATCGTGCTTCCCGGAATGCTCCACGCGGCGATCCTGCGCAGCCCCGTCGCACACGCGCGCATCACCGGCCTCGACGTCTCCGAGGCAAAGAGCAAGCCGGGTGTCGTCGCCGTCTACACGGGCGCCGACCTCGCTGACGAACAGGGCAGTCTGCCGTGTGCCTGGCCCATCACCGAGGACATGAAGACACCGAACGCGCCCGCTCTCGCCGTCGACGCCGTGCGGTTCGCGGGAGAAGCCGTCGCGATCGTCGTGGCCCGCAGCCCGTACGAAGCGCACGATGCCCTCGACGCGATCGACGTCGACTTCGAGGACCTGCCTGTCGTCCTCGACCTCGAGACCGCGGCGCAGGACGGCGACCTCGTCCACCCCGACCTCGGCACCAATGTCAGCGCGACGTGGATCTTCGATTCCGCCGAGGCCGGCAGCGGCGGCAACGTCGAGGACGCGATCCGCGAGGCAGAGGTAGTCGTCGAGCGGACCTTCCGGCAGCAACGGCTCATCCCGGCCTTCATGGAACCGCGTTCGGTCGTCGTGGATCCGACCGCCTCGCAGATCACCATGTGGTCGGCGACCCAGGTACCGCACGTGCTGAAACTGATGCTCGCGATGACCCTCGGTCTCCCCGAACACAAATTGCGCGTGATCGCCCCCGACGTGGGCGGTGGTTTCGGCGGCAAACTGCAGGTGACACCCGAGGAAGTTCTCACCCTGATCATCGCGCGCCGGCTCCACAAGCCGGTCAAGTACACCGAGACGCGCAGCGAGTCGATGCTCGCCGCACACCACGGCCGCGACCAGGTCCAGAAGCTCACCCTCGCCGCTCGCCGGGACGGCACCGTCACCGGCCTGAAGGTAGAACTGCTCGCCGACATGGGCGCCTATCTGCGCCTGGTCACACCGGGCGTTCCGATCCTCGGCGCGTTCATGTTCAACGGCATCTACAAGTTCGGTTCCTACCGGTTCTCGTGCACCAACGTGTTCACCAACAAGGTGCCCACCGACGCCTACCGCGGCGCCGGACGACCCGAGGCCACCTTCGCGATCGAACGCATCATGGACGAACTCGCCGTCGAACTGTCGATGGATCCACTCGCACTCCGCGAGAAGAACTGGATCAGGCACGAGGAGTTCCCGTTCGACACCGTCGCCGGGCTGACCTACGACTCGGGCAACTACGAAGCCGCGACCGCAAAGGCCCGTGAACTGTTCGACTACGACGGCCTGCGCCGCGAGCAGGCCGAGCGACGTGAGCGCAACGACCCGGTCCAGCTCGGAATCGGTGTCTCGACGTTCACGGAGATGTGCGGCCTGGCTCCGTCTCGGGTGCTCGGTTCGCTGAACTACGGCGCCGGCGGATGGGAGCACGCCGCGATCCGCATGCTTCCGACCGGCAAAGTCGAGGTGGTCACCGGTTCGTCCGCGCACGGCCAGGGCCACGAGACGGCGTGGAGTCAGATCGTCGCAGACCGGCTCGGAATTCCGTTCGAGGATATCGAGATCCTGCACGGCGATACGCAGAGTTCCCCCCGCGGTCTCGACACCTACGGCTCACGCTCGCTCGCGGTGGGCGGCATCGCCGTCGTCCAGGCCGCCGAGAAGGTGGTGGCCAAGGCCCGGCCCATTGCGGCACACCTGCTCGAATGCTCCGAGGACGACCTCGATTTCGAAGGTGGACAGTTCCGTGTGAAGGGAACCTCGAAATCCGTCGGCCTCACCGACGTCGCGCTCGCGGTGTTCGCAGCCCACGACCTGCCCGACGGGATCGAACCCAACCTCGACTCCGAAGCGACCTACGATCCCGACAACTTCTCCTTCCCGCACGGCACCCATCTGTGTGCGATCGAGGTCGATACCGAGACGGGCCACGCGCGCATCCGCAAGTACGTGTGCGTCGACGACGTCGGGCACGTCGTCAACCCCCTCATCGTCGAAGGACAGGTGCACGGCGGGCTCGCCCAGGGCATCGCCCAAGCGCTCTACGAGGAGGCCGTGCACGACGAGTCCGGCACCTTGCTGAGTTCGTCGTTCGCCGAGTATCTGTTGCCCACGGCCGTGGATCTCCCTCCCTTCGTCACCGACCGGACCGACACCCCGGCCCCCGGAAATCCACTGGGTGTCAAGGGTGTCGGCGAGGCGGGAACCATCGCTTCCACGCCGGCCGTCGTCAATGCCGTACTGGACGCGGTACGGCAGTTCGGCGTCACCGACGTCGAGATGCCCTGCACACCGATGCGGATCTGGCATGCGCTCCGCGACGCCCGAGGAGGCACGAAATGATTCCGACCCAGTTCGACTACGTCGCCCCGTCGAGTGTCGACGACGCAGTCGCCGCGTTGCGGGAGGCCGGCGAGGACGCGAAGGTCATCGCCGGCGGCCAGAGCCTGATGCCGGTCCTGCGACTGCGGATGGCCGCGCCGACCGTGCTCGTCGATCTCGGTCGGATCCCCGAACTCCGCGGTATCCGGGACGACGGAGACGCGCTCGTGATCGGTTCGACCACCACACACCACGAGGTGTTGAACGATCCGCTCGTCGCGCAACACGCACGACTGCTGGCCGAGGCGACTGCCACCGTCGCCGACCCTCAGATTCGGCATCGTGGCACCTTCGGGGGGTCGCTCGTGCACGCCGACCCTGCCGGGGACCTCGCGGCACCCGCCGTAGCGCTCGGGGCGACCTTCACCCTCGCGGGGCCGGAGGGACGCCGCACCATCGCGACGGACGACTTCTTCCAGGACTACTTCACCACCGCCGTCGAACCAGGCGAGATCCTCGTCGAGGTTCGGGTTCCCAAGCACACGGGCTGGGCCGCCCGCTACGAGAAGTTCCATCGTGCGGCGCAGCAGTGGTCGATCGTGGGTGTCGCGGCGACCCTCGAAGCTCCGGGCGGCACCATCGAACAGGCCAGGATCACCCTCACGAACATGGCGGCCGTCCCCGTCCGGGCGCGCAGCGTCGAGGAATCACTGGTCGGCAAGCCGGCGACGGCCGAGACGATCCACGCGGCCGCCGAGCACGCCGCGGAGGGCACGGATCCGATGACGGACGGAAACGCGGACGCCGAGTATCGGAGTCACCTCGCCCGGGTACTCACGCGACGAGCGGTGACCACTGCCACCGGGGTCTAGACGATCCACCCGGAACGCCCGGATCCCGGGAAGTACACGTTCGGAAAGGACACCATGCAACTCGAACACACACTGTCCGTCCCCGCGCCGGTCGACGAGGTGTGGACCGCACTGCTGAACCCCGAGAAGGTCGCACCGTGTATGCCGGGCGCGACTCTCACCGGAGTCGACGGCGACAAGTTCACCGGGACCGTCAAGGTGAAGCTCGGACCGGTGGCGCTCACCTTCAAGGGCACCGGTGTCTATGTCGAGAAGGACGAGAATGCTCGTCGAGCGGTGATCGAGGCCGATGCGAAGGACACGCGCGGCAACGGGACGGTGGCCGCCACGATCACCGTCACCCTCAGCGGCGACGGGAACCGCACCGACGGCACCGTGAAGACCGACATGAAGATCACCGGTAAGCCTGCGCAGTTCGGGCGGGGCATGATCTCCGACGTCGGCGGCAAGATTCTCGAGCAGTTCGCGGATTGCCTGTCGAAGAAGCTCGGGCCCGAGACGGCATCCACGGAGGCTGCGACAGCGCAGGCGGCCGAATCACAGCCCAACGAGTCGGTTCCGGCGAGCCCTCCGCTCACCGCGGCGAGCCCGGGTGCCGAACAGCCGGGTGGCGCGTTCGTCGGACCGGGCCATGGAGCGGCCACCGGGGAGAACGAATCCGCAGTGGCGCGTCCCAACGAATCCGTACCCGCCAGCCCCTCGACCCCCACCCCTGCGCCGGCGATGACACCCGCACCGTCGACCCCTACGCCCGCGCCGACACCGTCCCCTGCTGCTCCACCGCAGCCCGAGGCCGAACCGCTCGACCTGATGCAGTACGCCCGGGGGTCGGTCGCGGCGCGGATGGCACCGGTCGGAGTGGTCGCGATCCTCGTCGTGGTCATCGCGGTGATCCTCCAGCGCCGAACGGGGCGCTGATCGAGACGCAGAAGATCCGGGCGCTGTGGATCGCTTGCCCGAGCAGCCGTTCCACAGCGCCCGTGCGGTTCAGACTGCTTGCGCTGCGACCCGTCGACGGCCGCCCGGATCGAGTTGCGACCGTAACCACATGTGGGCGGGATCCTCATCGCGTTCGGCGTGCCACACGGCGAATTCCCGCAGCAGCGGAAGCTCGAAGGTCGGTTCGAGGATTCGCAGGGAGGCCACCTCTGCGAGCTTTCTGCCCATACGTTCGGGCATGAGTGTGACCATGCGAGTGCTCTCCAAGGCACACGGAAGAGCCGCGAGATTGCTGGTGGTCGCTCCGATCCGGGCTACCACTCCGGCACGCAGCAGCGCGCGACCGAGGCCGGCCTCCTCGGAGTACTGCGCGTAGGACAGCAGGGGATAACGTCCGAGTACGTCCCGCGTGAGTTTTGTCCCCGCGTACGGGTGCCCCGACCAGACCGCCCCCACGAACCTGTCGGACACCAAGAGCTGTCGCCGGAAAGACTCGAACTCGAGTGATTCGAGGACGTGCTCGGGCAACACTGCCAGGTCGATCTCCGAACGACGGAAGGCCTCGAGGCTTACGGCGTTCGATGGAAGCAGATCGAAACGGATGGCGGCAGGGGTATTTCCCCGGACCAGCCGCCGCAGCAGACCGATCTCCGCATAATCGCTGGTCATGATCGTGAAAGTGCGCGACTCGGTCGTCGGATCGAAAGTCGGTACGGCCAGGACGGAGTGCTCGAGGGTCCGGAGTACCTCGCGGAGCGGCGCGGCGATCGCCTCGGCCCGTGCGGTCGGGCGCAGGACGCGACCGCTCTTGACGAGCAGGGGGTCGTCGAATTGCTTGCGCAGCCGAGCGAGAGCTGTACTGGTCGCCGGCTGGGACATATTCAGTCGTCGAGCGGCGCGGGTGACATTGCGTTCCGAAAGCAGGACATCGAGGACGACGAGCAGGTTCAGATCGACCCGTCGCAGATCCATTCGACCCCCTGACATCGAAACCCGGCGGAACGGGAAATTCAGGCGGCATAGTAGCGCACCACCGCGATGTATACACAAGGTCGTATACCAGCTATCGGACTTGCATCCTGATCTTGTGAGCACGACGAACAACTACCTACTCTGGCCAACGTCCTGACGGCAGCGAACCGTGATTCGCCCTGGCCCGAATTTCGATGGTGAAATTCTCCCCTGCCGAAGTTCAGTTCGGTCGGCCGCCGACTCAGGCATGCAGAGAGGTTCGGGGGCGGGAAGACTGTGAGTCTCATGAAACAACTGCGGCAGTACACGCCGGAGAACTGGCGGCTGTGGCGCAAGATGACCGTGGTCGTCGCCGTCCCTATCATCGCTGCGACCACGTACGGTTCGATGCGCGTCTACGGCCAGTTCGAAGAGAGCGGTGACTACCGCGCCGCGGCCGAGAACGTCTCCGTTCTGCCCACGCTCGCCGAATACTCCACCGGTGTCGCCGGTGCCGCCGCCGCGACGATCTTGTCGCTGCCCGTGGACAACGGCGCTCAGGTCGCAAACGAAGCCGCGGCCAGGCTCACGGATCAGCTGGACGCCAAGGAAATCGATCCGCAGATCGCCGGGCAGATCAACCGCTTGCTCGCCGAAGGCGAAAGCCTGCTCTCCAGCGCCTCGTCCGGAACGCTGGCACCGACCGTGGCCAGCGAACGCGCCGACGGATTCGTCACCCGCGCCCAGGCCGCCTACCGCGCCATCACGACCGCCAGCGACAATCCCGCGGTCTCGGTCGAGAGCGCCACCCTTCTCGACCTGTGGACCACGCAGTGGACCCTGCTCGACCAGGTTCTCGCGTTCTCCGATCTGAGGACGGAATCCGATGGTGCGCTGCTGATGTGGAGCAACGCCCTCGGCGTCGAGGCCGCGAAACTCGCCGTCCTCCGTGACACTTTCGCCGCGAACCCCGCTGCCGATCCCGCGAAGGTCGACACCCTCATCACCATTCTCGAGAATCGGCGCACTCTCACTAGCGATCTCCAGAGCGGGGGCGGGGACGTCCGTGCCTTGCAGGGCTCGATCTTCGAGAGTCTCATGATCTACCAGGAAGAGGTCGCCGGCTCGGCTACTCGCGCCGTGGCCGTCCTCGACACTCTCGCGGCGGACGCACGCACCGAGGCCCTCGCGAATGCCATCGGCATCGGCCTCGTCCTCGCACTCGCCCTCGGACTGGCGATCATGATCGCCGCATCCCTGGTCAAGCCACTGCGCCGACTGCGCAACGACACGCTGCGTGCAGCCGAAGAAGATCTTCCGGCCGCGCTCGCCGCCATCAAGGACGGCGCCGAGATCGATACTGTCACGCTCTCTCCCGTTCGCGTGCACACCCGCGAGGAGATCGGCGAGGTCGCGCGCGCCGTCGACAGCATGAACGAGGGCGCCCTGCGTCTCGCAGGCGAACAGGCTCAATTGCGACGCCAGGTGAACGAGATGCTCGAGACGCTCGCCCGCCGCAACAAGACGCTCGTGGAACAGCAACTCGCGTTGATCGATTCGCTCGAACACGAAGAACGCGATCCCACCCGTCTCCAGAACCTGTTCGCGCTCGACCATCTCGCCGCCCGTATGCGGCGCACGGGTGACTCGCTGCTCGTCCTCGCAGGTACCCGACAGCGACTCGGCCGGGTTCCCGACACACCGCTCGTCGACGTGCTGCGCGCCGCCGTCTCGCAGGTCGAGAACTACCAGCGGGTCAATATCGGAAACCCGCCCGAGGGCAATCTGGTCGGTAGCGCCGTCACCGACGTCGTCCACATGGTCGCCGAACTCCTCGACAATGCGCTGCGCGCGTCACCGCCCGACAGCACCGTGGCGTTCGCCTTCTCCCGTGCCGTGGACGGTGGTCTTCTGCTCGAGATCGCGGACCGTGGAATCGGCATCCCGGCAGACGAACTCATGGAGATCAACGCTCGACTCGGGTCCGACAGCGAAGCCGGATCCGGTGCCGCGCGACGAATGGGCCTGTTCGTGGTCGCCCGCCTCGCCGATCGCCACGGCATCACCGTGCGCCTGCGTCCCACCTTCGACTCCTCGACCAATGCGGGTATCACCGCGAGCATCTACCTACCGACGAGCCTGCTCAAGGGAACGGCCAGAACCCACGAGGACCCGTACCGGATCGATCGGCCTCGACGTCTGCCCGATCCTCCCGCAGACAACTTCGAGCAGTACCAGTCCGCACCGGCGTCCGCACCGCAGCCCACACTCGAAAATCATTACGCTGCCCCGGTGTCCGCTCCGCAGCCGGCGCTCGGAAACCAATATGCTGCACCGGCGCCCGCGCTTGCGGCGCCCGGCACGAGTCCCGGTGTTCGGCGCGGTCAGCTGCACGAACGATGGGTTCCTCGCGGCACAGGACAGTAGGGCGGCAGTCCGGCGTGAGCGGGACGGCGACGACCGCCGACCCGCTCACGCGGCATATCCGGCACAGTGGGCACCCGGCGGGATAAAGTCGACGAGCCGACCGTGCCGTCTCCGAGGGAGCCACCCGTGAAACGTTTCGCGCGCACCACAGCACTTCTCGCCGCATCCACGATCGTCCTGGCCGGCTGTTCCGGCGACGGGGGCGACGATCCTCTCGCGGCCGACTCGGCGGACGGCGGCTCGGTCGTCGTCGGTTCTGCGAATTTTCCCGAGAACGTGCTGCTCGCCGAGATCTATTCGCAGGCACTCGAAGGCGCGGGAACCGAGGTCACCCGGCAGTTCAACATCGGTAGCCGCGAGATCTACTACGACCAGGTCGCTTCGGGAGCGATCACCCTCATCCCCGAGTACAACGGCGCTCTGCTCGCCCGGATCGATCCGGACAGCCTCGCCGCCACCACAGAGGACGTCAACGCGGCCCTGTCCGAGTCTCTGCCGGAGGGGCTGGAGATCCTGACCTCCGCCCCCGGCGAGAACAAGGACGCCCTCGTCGTCACCGAGGAGACAGCGCAGCGATACAACCTGACGAGCATCGCCGATCTCGCACCGATCGCAGGCGAACTCGCTCTCGGAGGACCACCGGAATTCGAGACACGACAACAGGGTGTGGTGGGTCTGCGCGAGGTGTACGGAGTCGAATTCCGTGAGTTCGTGCCCACCGACACCGGAGGTCCCATCACGATCCGGGCGCTCTCGGACGGCACGGTACAGGCCGCGAACATCTTCACCACCGATCCTTCACTGACCACCGAACCGTTCGTGGCCCTGGAGGATCCGGAATCGGTGTTCGGAGCTCAGAATGTCACGCCGCTCGTCCACCGGGCAGATCTCGACGACGAGGACATCGCGGCAATCGACGCGGTGTCCGAGAGGCTCACTACCGACAGCCTCGTCGAACTCGTCGGGCAGGTGGTCACGGACGGCCGCGATATCGACGTCGTCGCCGAGGAATGGTTGCAGCAGAACAACCTGAATTGACGGAAGTCGGTGCCGCGTGATCACATTCGACAACGTCGAGAAGCGCTATTCCGACGGAACCGTTGCCGTGAACGGGCTGTCGCTCGAGGTCCCCACAGGCAGCCTGACGGTGTTCGTCGGGCCGTCGGGATGCGGAAAGACCACTTCGCTGCGCATGATCAACCGAATGGTCGAGCCCACGAGTGGTCGTGTACTCGTCGGCGGGCGCGACATCCGCGACGAGGATCCCCATCTCTTGCGCCGCGGAATCGGATACGTCATTCAGCACGCCGGACTCTTCCCACACCGTACGGTGGTCGACAACGTCGCCACGGTTCCTCGGCTGCTCGGAGCCACCCGCAAGCAGGCCCGGGCCACCGCAATGGATGTCCTGGGCCGTGTCGGTCTCGGAAAAGAACTGGCACAGCGCTATCCGGCACAACTCTCGGGCGGGCAGCAGCAACGCGTCGGTGTGGCACGCGCGCTGGCAGCCGATCCGCCGATCCTGCTGATGGACGAACCCTTCTCGGCAGTCGACCCCGTGGTCCGCAAGGAACTGCAGCAGGAACTGCTCCGCCTGCAATCGGAACTGGCCAAGACGATCGTGCTCGTCACGCATGACATCAACGAAGCGATCACGCTCGGCGACCGGGTGGCCGTGTTACGTCCGGGTGGGGTGCTCGCCCAGTACGCAACGCCGGAAGACCTGCTCACCTCCCCCGCCGACGAATTCGTCGCCGGCTTCCTCGGTGTCGATCGGGGCGTTCGGCTCATGTCGTTCTTCTCGTCCGCAGACCTGCCGTTACGCCAGGACCCGGTGGTCACCGGTACCGGCACCGAGGACCTCGGCGGCGACCGCTGGATTCTCGTCGTCGACGAAGACAGTAGGCCACTGGGTTGGCGTGGTGCCCGGGCCGATTCGACGATAGTGCCAGTAGGGCGACCGTTCGTACCGGGGCGCGATCCGCTGCGGGTCGTGCTCGACGCAGCGGTTCTCTCGCCGTCGGGTCATGCGGTGGCGGTAGACGACGACGGCCGAGTGCTCGGGGTGGTCAGCGGTGAGGACGTAGCGGCGGCAGCCCGTTCGGGACACAACGGGCGAGCGGCCGACGCTCCCCGCGCGGTCGCGATGCGGAAGTCGCCGTGAGCCTTCGTATTCCCGGATATCTCGGAACTTTCTGGGAATTGCTCGGTGACCATCTCGTCATGGCGCTCGGCGCGTCGCTGCTGGGCCTGGTCGTCGCGCTTCCCCTGGGATTGGCGTGCGTGCGGTGGCCGCGGGCGTATTCTCCGGTGCTCGCGATCTGCAGCGTCCTGTACTCCGTTCCGTCGCTTGCCTTCTTCGTTCTCCTCATCGCATTCACCGGGATCAGCCACACCACCGTCGTCCTGCCGTTGGCCGTCTACGCACTGGCGGGACTCGTACCCAACGTCGTCGACGGGTTGCGTTCCGTGCCGGACAGTGTCCGCCAGTCCGCGGTGGCCATGGGATTCTCGACCCCGCGACGGCTGTTCACCGTCGACCTGCCGCTCGCGATCCCTGCGGTCGTCGCCGGCCTGCGGGTCGCTACGGTTGCGAACATCAGCATGGTGAGCGTCGGAGCGTTGATCGGCATGGGGGCATTCGGGGCCCTGTTCACCGCTTCGGTGCAGCTCGACCGGCTCGATCTGGCGATCATCGGCATCGTCGTGACCGTGGTGATGGCATTGGTCGTCGATGCGGTGCTCGTGCTCGTCCAACGGCTGGCCACGCCGTGGATGCGTCACACTCCCGAGGCGCACCGATGACCACACTGCTGCACCATCTTGCCGAGTACTTCGGCAATGCCGCGAACTGGTCGGGACCATCCGGGATTCCCGTGCGGCTCGTACAGCACTTCGGGTACACGATGCTCGCATTCACCATCTCCGTTGTTCTCGCGCTGCCTCTCGGCCTGTGGACCGGGCACACGGGCAGAGGTGGTGTGCTCGTGTCACTGATGGCGAACTCCGCCCGTGCTCTTCCCACCTACGGCCTGCTCGTGCTGCTGGTGGTGCTGACCGGAATCGGGTTGGTACCGGTGCTGGTGCCGCTGGTGGCGCTTGCGGTGCCTCCGATCCTGCTGAACTCCTACGAAGGGATCCGCGGGGTCGACCCGGCACTGACGGATGCTGCCCGAGGGATGGGCATGACTCCGTCGCAGATCCTGATGCGCGCTCAGCTGCCTGTCGCTCTACCCCTGGTCCTCGGCGGCATGCGTACCGCAGCGGTGCAGATCGTCGCGACAGCCACCATCGCTGCGTCGGTGAGTTTCGGCGGAGTAGGCCGACCCATCGTGGACGGTCTCGCGCGCAGCGACTATGCCCTGGTGGTGGGCGGCGCGGTCCTTGCGGCGGTCTGTTCCCTGCTGGTGCTGGCGATCTTCGCGGCCCTCGGACGTCTGCTCTTCTCGCCGGGTGTGCGTGCGGCCCGCGACTGATCTCCGCCCGTGCGGACGGGCCACGAAGTTGTCGGGGTCCGGGAGCACACTACGGATAGAGACGAGATCCCATCGAGGAGGCGCAGGTGCGATGTATGCGCGACGCGATACCTACTTCGGCCGGACGTCTCGGCGTGTGCCCCTGTACTCCGTCGCGCCCGACCCGAGCGTCGGTCCCGACGACCGCCTTCCCTCGGGCGTGACACTCGACCGGATCCTGCCCGAATCCCTGCTGCACGGTCGCCTGGTCGCGTACCACGACGCAGACGGCGACAGGGATTACGTCGCCGTGGCCGTCGGCGCCGTGGCGGGTGAGAACGATGTGCCGGTGTGGGCTGCCACCGAGGAGGCCCTCGTCGTCTCCGCGGCCCGCAGCACCGTGCACGGGGTTCTCCTCGGCACCGACGACGACCGACTCGACGAACGCGAGATCGACCGTCAACTCCGCTTCGGCGGGCCGATTCGGGAGTTGCTGGAGTACATCGGTGCGAGGTCGGTCGTGATCGATTGGCACGTCACTGCCGCGTGACCAGCACGGATGTGCGCAAGCCGGGCAGTCGGGAACGCGCCGACACGTAGCTGCACCGACTTGCCCATGCAGGTGGTACGGTCATACCCGGCACCGTGACCAAACTGTGATATTTCCGGGTTAGCGGAGCCCGGCGACGGGTACCCGAGCACTCGGATTTCACCCGGCAGGTGACCGGAAGTGGCGGTGCCGGACTGATGATCATGCCCGTCGGGGGCGGTCCGGCGCCTGCTACTTTCCTCTCAGTTCTCCGCGGCCGAAGGGGACGCCGTCGCCGCGAGAAGCTCCGGCGCCTCGACCGCCAGGAGATGACCCGCCTCGGATACCGACGTGAAGCTCGCTCCCATGTCGTCGGCGACCTTGTGCAACGACTCGACCTGCACGAGCGGGTCCCTCTCGCCCACGATCACGTCGACCGAGCGTCCCCGCCAGCGTCGCACCATGGATCGGTCGAGACGCGGCATGTTGGTCAACGACGTGCAGTACGCACCCACCCGGCAGGACCAGCGCAAGGTCTGATCGTCGGGTTCGTAGCCGTGGCCGGCCAGAGCACGCAGGTACCGTTCGGTGTTCTCCAAGTTGGGTTCGTTGCGCCATTGCAGCCCGGGGACGAGCACACGGTTCCACCGGACGCGGGGAACGAGCCCCAACGGCGCAGCGAGCACCAACTTCTCGATCCGGTCGGGGTCCTCGACGGCAGCCGCCACGGACGCCGACCAGCCCAGGCCGATGACGGGAACACGATCGACGCCGAGCGCATCGAGCACCTCGACGAGCCAGTGCCCGTAGACGGCGTGGATCCGGCTGTCGGGGCGGCTGCCCGCACTGGCACCGGGCAGGCCGGGGATGTCCACGAGTACCACGCGGCGCTGCACGCCGAACTGGTCGGCGAGCATTCGCAGTCCCGCCGCAGGAAGGTCGCCACCGGCGAGCACCACGATCGGAGGTGCGGCCGCAGGACCAGTGGTGAGCACGTAGGTCTCGCCGAGCGACGTGCGGGCGACGTGCTCCTCCACCGGACGCTCCCAGTGGGTCAGCAGTTCCGCGCACGCATGGTGGATGACGCTGTGGTCACCCGGACAGCGATACGGCGAACGTGTGAGCAACACCATCACCCTCCTACCCGGACGATTCCGGGAACGGCGAGGCGTTCACAGGTGAACGGCATGAGTGCATCTTCCTTCGTGCATACGACAAGTTTCGCCGACCAGCCTCCGGCACACCGCAGGACACCGTAGCCCAGTGCTCGGTGAGAATGCCAGCCGACATTCCCGGAACGTTCACACGCGTCCCGCGGGTCACTTTCGTAGCCGACGGTCGGTCACGAACGCGCCTCCATCTCGTCCTGCGAGGCGTACACCCGTGGCCGGAAGCCGTATCCGGTGTCCGGTTCCGGTAGGTGCCCATCGGGATCCACGACGACCACTTCCAGGCCGTCCCGATGGAGCCGACCGATCATCTCGAGCAACATACGTCGCCCGACGGGCAGGATCGCGCGCACGAGCGACAGGTCGAACGCCAGGCGTTTCGTAGCCGGTGGCTCGTCGACGACTGCTCTCACGAGTACTTCGGCACTGGTGAACTGCAGGTCGCCCTGCAGTTCCAGAACGGTGACAGCATCGTCACCCTCACCCCACACGCGTTTCCTGCGCACTACCGAGTGCGCGACGATCGGAGCATCCATCAGATGCAGGTTCATATCGCGGGAGAGGCGGCCGAAGGCAGCGACACCCTGCACGCTCGTTCCGTGCTCGTCCAGCCGCGGGGAGTACGCTGCAATACCCAACTGTCCCGGCAGGATTCCTATGATCCCCCCGGAGACGCCGCTCTTGGCAGGAATGCCGACGGTGGAGAGCCAGTCCCCCGCCGCATCGTACATTCCGCAGGTCGTCATCACCGACAGCACCTGACGCACGACGTCGCGGGAGAAGATCTGCTCCCCACTCACCGGCTGGACGCCACCTGCGGCCAGCGTCGCGGCCATCAGCGCCAGATCCTTGGTAGTGACCGTCACCGAACACTGCCGGATGTAACCCTCGACTATCTCGTCGGGATCGTCCTCGAACACTTCGTAGCCCCGAAGGAGATTGGCGAGCGCCACATTCCGGTAGGCGGTGCCGAGTTCGGAGGTCGCGACCTTCTCGTCGATCACGAGATCGCGCCCGGCCAGAGACGACAGCAGAGAACGGATCGACTCCACCGCCTCTTCCGGTCGCCGGCCGTGGAGCACCAGAGCGTGCGCGGCCAGTGCGCCGGCGTTGATCATCGGGTTGAGTGGCCGGCCGGTGTTGCGTTCGAGCGACACTTCGTTGAACGCCTCACCGGAAGGTTCCACGTCGATCACGTCGAGAACCTGGTCGAAACCCCTTTCCTGCAGCGCGAGACCGTAGACGAAAGGCTTCGATACGGACTGGATGGTGAACTCGGTGTCGTCATCGCCCACCGAGTAGATCGCACCCTCGGCGGTCACCAGCGTGAGGGCGAACCGATCCGGATCGGCCTTCGCCAGTTCGGGGATGTAATCGGCGAGGGCGCCCGAGTCGTCGACACAGGCTTCGAGGACTTCGGTCAAATAGTCCGGCAAAGGTGAACGCATGCCTTCCATCCTGACCCCGGAACGCAACCCGCCACATGTCGGTCCCGTGCCCGATTGAACCGCTCGGCCGGCGGGTATGCGGTGCGCATGAGCGCCCTGACCTCGGTGCTGTCTGCGCCGTTTCGCGCCGGATCCGCACTGCGATCGGCGCGTGTGTTCCACCCGCGCGGTGCAACCTTCGAAGCGCGCGCCGAACTCGAGTCGTCCTGGTGGCCCCGGCAGATTCCCCGCACCGCACCCGTGATGGCACGAGTGTCGCGGGGCATCGGCACGCCCGACGGACTGCCGGACGTGCTCGGCCTGGCACTGCGCTTTCCACTCGAGGCAGGTCCGTGGGACATCCTCCTCGCGTCCGCCTATCTGCCCGGTCGAGTGGCACTGCTTCCGGCACGATCCTGGTCGAGTGCCCGCTACAGCACACTCATGGCCTACCGGACCGACACCGACCCCCTCCCACGTTGGATCACTGCCGTTCCGCTCGGGCGACATTCGTCCTCCACCACTTCCGTGCAGGCGCTCGAGGCGCCTATGCGGTTCTCCCTTCTCGTGGGTTCCGCTCGCGGTGCCCTGGAACCGGCCGGTCACCTGATATTGAATCGGGAGATTCCCGAAGCCGATTCCGAACAGCCTTCTTTCGATCCGACCGTCCACTGTCCGGGATTCGTCGAACCGTGGCCGGCATGGCTCCGCGAGGTCCGCCGGGACGCCTACCGGGCGAGTCGGGCCGGGCGAGGCGCTTCCCTCACCCGGCCTCAGCACACCGTCAGCTGATCACCGCATCGATCGTCTTCTTCAGAGCCGAGGGCTGCGCCGGTGATCGCGGTGCATCCTTCTTCATCTCGAGCATCCGCGCACCGATGTCCTGCAACTGTTTACGGCCGAGCGCCTCGCGCACCTCGGGGAACCACTCGTCCTCCTCCTCTTCGATGTGATGCTCGACGTTCTCGATCAGCACCGTCGTCTTCGCATCGAACCGCTCGGCGTCGGGATCCATTCCGGCCAGCTCGACGACCAGCAGATCGGCGACGTGATGTTCCTCGTAGGATTCGAGGATGTCGGACTCGAGATCCGGGAGCAGTGATCGCACTTCTGGATACATGCATTCGTTCTCGAGATAGGTGTGCACGGTGAGCGCCTCGATGATCCGCTCGACGATCTTGCCCTTCTCCTTCTTGCCGTCGGCCTGACGGAAATCACGGAAGAGCTTCTTGATCTCCTTGTGGTCTTCCTTCAGCAACACGATCGCGTCTGTGGACATGCTTCCTCCTGCGGCGTGAGCAGTGCCATCCCCTTTGGGCGTGGCACTGGAATACCCGTCCGGGACAACGTCACACGCGGACGCGGTCCGCATTCGCCAGAATGGCCGCACGCAGCGCCGCCTCGGGTGCGCTGAGCACAGAACGACGTGCGACGAGCACGAACTCGATGTCGCCGGCATCGGGAAGCAGACGCTGAGGGTCGCGCACCGGGACGAGGCCCGGAGGTGGAAGGCGCTCGGCGTGCAGCACCACACCGAGCCCCGCGAGAGCAGCGGCGCGCAGACCGTTGAGACTGTCGGTCGTGCACGCGACACGGACGCCACGTCTGCAGCGCTGGAGCGCCCCGAGGGCGATGTCGCGGGTCAACGACGGCGGCGGATAGGACACCAAAGGTGTCGGCTCGTCCGGGTCGAGAACGTAGTCCGGGGCGGACAGGAAGACCAGACGCTCCCGAAAGATCACCTCACCGTGACGGCTGCCCGGACGACGCTTACCGAAGAACAGGTCGAGCTCGTTGTCGTCGAGGCGACGTTGCAGATCCTCACTCAGGTCCACGGTGAGCTCGAGATCGATACGGGGATGAGTGCGTCGGAACTCCGCCAGGATCGAGGGCAGCTCGTAGAGCACCAGATCCTCGGAGACCCCGAAACGCAGTCGACCGCTCAACGGCGACTCCGAGAAGTGCCTGCGCGCAGCGTCGTGGCGGTCGAGGATCTCACGAGCGAAGGCCACCATGTCCGCACCGTCCACCGTCAGTTCGACGGTGTGCGTGTCGCGCACGAACAACCGCCGTCCGATCTCCTTTTCGAGGCGGGCGACGTGCTGGCTCACGGTCGACTGGCGCAGGCCGAGCCGGTCGGCCGCGGCCGTGAAGCCACGTTCCCGCTCGACGGCGAGGAAGCTGCGCAGGTGAACCGGATCGAGCATCGTTGCAGTGTAATCACAATTCATGATCACCGAAAACGCGGTTACCTTCTTCTGTGATCACCCACCCCTGCCGTACCGTCGATTCGTGCTCTCCAAGATTCCGGTGCTCGGACGATTCGATCCGTTCCTGCTCGCCATCCTCGCCACCGTGCTCGTCGCTGCTCTCCTGCCCGCAGACGGAGTAGCGCTCGAGGCCGCGAATTGGGCGGCGAAGATCGCCATCGGGTTGCTGTTCTTCCTGTACGGCGCCCGCCTGTCCACACAGGAAGCGATCGAGGGTCTCAAACACTGGCGTCTGCACGCGACCATCCTCGCGACGACCTTCGTCGTCTTTCCACTGCTCGGCCTCGCCGCGAAGGTGCTCGTGCCGTCCGTTCTCACCGAGCCGCTGTATCTGGGTGTGCTCTACCTGTGCCTGCTGCCGTCGACGGTGCAGTCGGCGATCGCCCTGGTATCGGTGGCGCGCGGCAACATTCCCGGCTCGATCGTCTCCGCGAGCGCCTCGAGTCTTCTCGGTATCGTCGTCACCCCCTTACTGGTCGCGCTGACCATGAGCACCCAGGGGGTCACCTTCAGTGCTTCCGCGGTCGTCGACATCGTGCTGATGCTGCTCGTGCCGTTCGTCGCAGGGCAGCTCCTGCGCCGCTGGATCGGCGGCTGGATCAAAGAATACGGCAAACCGCTCAAGCTCGTGGACCGCGGTTCGATCATGCTGGTCGTGTACGTGGCGTTCAGCCGCGGCATGAACGAGGGCATCTGGTCGATGCTCTCCGTGGGCCGGCTTGTGGCCCTCGTCGGAGTGTGCGCCGTGTTGCTCGCGCTCGTGCTCGGATTCACCTGGTACTCGTCCCGCGGACTCGGCTTCGAGTACCGGGACCGTGTCGCGATCATGTTCTGCGGCTCCACGAAGTCCCTCGCGACCGGCCTTCCGATGGCGATCGTCCTCTTCCCCGGCGAACCCATCGGCCTGATCGTGCTTCCCCTCATGCTGTTCCACCAGATGCAGTTGCTCGTGTGCGCCGCCATCGCCGGCCAGTTGGCGAAGAAGACATCCGACCCCCTCCCCGCCTAGCCGGATCCGGGCAACCGCCTCACGAAGCAACTCCTCGGATGCGATCGTGGCGGGGCCAACCGGTGTACGCTTCCGCGAGATACTGCTGCCCGTACCGGGATCCGACGATCGACTCCAGTTCACCCAAGGCGCGCCTTTTCTCGAAAGATGTTGCGTCCGTGCGGGTGTGGAGCATGGAAGTCATCCGGTAGGAGAAGTTCTGCGCCTTCCATACGCGTCGGAGGACGGTGTCGCTGTAGTCGTCGAGGAGATTCTCCGCACCGGTGGCGAAGAACGAGTCGAGAGCCTCGAACAACACGCGGACATCCGCCAGAGCGAGGTTGAGCCCCTTCGCGCCGGTCGGGGGCACCGTGTGACCGGCATCCCCGGCCAAGAAGAGATTTCCGTGACGCATCGGTTCGCACACATAGGAGCGGAACGGAAGTACCATCTGCTCGAAGATGCGACCGCGCTTCAGCTCGAAGCCGTCGGGGCCGTCGACGCGAGACTGCAGTTCCGCCCATATCCGATCCTCGGTCCACGCCGACGCATTCTCCGAAGGGTCGCACTGGAAGTACATTCGCTGCACCGACTCGTTGCGCTGGCTGATGAGAGCGAACCCGTGATCGGAACGCGCATATATCAATTCGGGTGCACTCGGAGGAGCCTCGGTGAGGATCCCGAACCAGGCGAAGGGATACTCGACGAAGTGGTCCGTACGGGCCTGGTCCGGAATCGCCTTGCGGCAGATGCTCTGCGAACCGTCGGCGCCGACGAGGATGCGGCACCGGATCTCGACCGGTGTGCCGTCGGAGTCGGTGAATCGGATCTTCGGTGCGTCGGTGGTGATATCGAGAACTTCTGTGTCGCAGATGCTGTAGCGCACATCGCCGCCGTCGCGTTCTCTGGCGGCGGCCAGATCCACGAAGACCTCGTTCTGGGGATACAACCACACCGATTCACCCACGAGTTCCCGGAAATCGAGGCGATGACTCTCGCCTCCGAACCGTAGATCGATGCCGTCGTGACGGTGTCCCTCGGTGAGGACACGGCCGTCGACGCCGCTCTCGGTGAGCAACGACACCGACCCGTGCTCGAGAATGCCCGCACGGTGGGTGGTCCGGATGGTCTCGTGGTCGCGCTTCTCGACGACGATGCTGTCGATCCCGGCCGTCGCGAGGAGGTGGGAGAGCATGAGGCCGGCCGGGCCTCCACCGACGATGCCGACCTGCGTGGTGACGGCCGTACGGGTTGGGTTCATGTGTACTTCCTTCGCTGCGCGTGTCCGGTCCGCGTCCCGTCGAGTGTGGTTCGCACCTCCTGCCGCTCACTCCCCCTTATCGTTCAATGAGAAAACGATGCGCCATCCGGCGGCCGCTCTCCGACCCCGCGCGCGATGCCGCGAGCGGCGGCCATGAGGACGGGAACCACCGCGTGCTGCCGGACAGCGCTCGTCGGCACCACCACGCCGAGTGCCGCCAATGCGTACCCAGCCCGAGTGAGGACGGGCACCGAGATCCCTGTGGTCCCCTCGTCGAGCATGCCGTCGAAACGCGCATGGCCCCGGCGGCGGATCTCGGCGAGGGTACGGCGGAAATCTCTCCTCGTAGCGGCGGATCGCTCGTCTACGCGGGGAAATCGGTGTCGATAGGAGTCCTGCACCTCCGGCGGCGAGAACGCGAGCATCGCCATGCCCAGCGACGTGTCGTGGACGGGGAGCCGGCGGGCGACCGATGCCTGGTTGACCACCGAATCGGATGCCGAGAGACGCTCGAGCACGAGGACCTCGCCGTCCTGCAGGACCGCGAGCTGGGTGTGCTGATGCACGACGGACTGCACGTCCTGCAGAAACGGTAACGCCGCCTCCCGCAGGTCGCGCGCGGGCGCGCTGCGGGCGACGAGTTCCCACAGGCGCAGCCCCAGCCGTATCCGGCCGTCGGTCTCCCGGGTGAGCAGTCCGTGTTGCACAAGTTCCCCGACGAGCCGGTACGTCGTGGCCTGGGGAATACCGGACCTGCGGGACAGCGCACCGACTGTCAGCCGGGGTTGAGTGTCGTCGAACGACTCGAGGATGCGCACGACGCGATCGAGCATCGAGTCACCCGACGGCGAATTGGCCATGCCGCCATTGTTCCGCCGGGAGGCTTTCGTGTGGACGCAACCCCCACGACAGACCGAGCACCCCGCGTCCACACCAGAATTCGACATCTGTCAATATAGATGGGTGTCGAATCAAGAACGCGCGGGTGACGTTGCCTGCCGTACCCCGCTCGTACGCGAGCCTCTGACGGGTGAAAGAGTTGTCGACCTGGCGCGGATGTTCAAGGCCCTCGGCGACCCCGTACGCCTGCGGTTGCTGTCGCTCGTCGCGAGCCACGCCGGCGGTGAGGCCTGTGTATGTGACATCTCGGGGTCGTTCGACCTGTCGCAACCGACGATCTCGCACCATCTCAAGGTGCTGCGCGAAGCCGGCCTGCTCGACTGCGAGCGCCGAGGAACCTGGGTGTACTACTGGGTGGTTCCGTCTGCACTGCAGCAACTCTCGGCAGTACTCACGACCGAGCCGGCGGAGGTACCGGCATGACCGAGGGCACCTCCGTGAACGCGGCCGTCATGGGAAGGTTGTCGACCCTCGACCGATTCCTTCCGGTATGGATCGGCGCCGCGATCGTCGCGGGACTGCTACTGGGCCGGACGATCCCCGGCCTCGGCGAAGCGTTGAGTTTCGTCGAGATCGACGGCATCTCGCTGCCCATCGCGGCGGGCCTGCTGATCATGATGTATCCGGTGCTGGCCAAGGTGCGCTACGACCGCCTCGACACCGTCACCGGCGACCGTAAGCTGCTGGTCTCGTCGCTCATACTCAACTGGATCCTCGGTCCCGCACTGATGTTCGCGCTCGCCTGGCTGATGTTGCCGGATCTGCCCGAATACCGCACCGGTCTGATCATCGTCGGCCTCGCCCGCTGTATCGCGATGGTGATCATCTGGAACGACCTCGCGTGCGGTGACCGCGAAGCCGCGGCCGTGCTCGTCGCGATCAACTCGGTCTTCCAGGTGATCATGTTCGCCGTCCTCGGCTGGTTCTACCTGTCGGTGCTCCCCGGATGGCTCGGCCTCGAACAGACCACCCTCGACGTCTCGCCGTGGCAGATCGCGAAATCCGTGCTGATCTTCCTCGGAGTGCCTCTCGTTGCCGGGTTCCTCACTCGTCACTTCGGAGAAAGGTCGAAGGGGCACCGGTGGTACGAGGACGAGTTCCTGCCGAGGATCGGGCCCTGGGCGCTCTACGGCCTAGTGTTCACCATCGTGATCCTGTTCGCGCTGCAGGGCGAGCAGATCACCTCGCAGCCGCTCGACGTCGTGCGCATCGCTCTGCCGTTACTGGCGTACTTCGCGATCATGTGGGGTGGCGGATATCTGTTCGGCGCCGCAGTAGGACTCGGCTACGAGCGCACCACCACACTGGCCTTCACTGCTGCGGGCAACAACTTCGAACTCGCGATCGCCGTGGCGATCGCGACCTTCGGAGTCACCTCCGGACAAGCCTTGGCCGGAGTCGTCGGCCCGCTCATCGAGGTCCCCGTACTCGTCGCCCTGGTCTACGTCTCTCTCGCCCTGCGCAAGCGTTTTCCCCGCTCGGTGGCTTCGTCCGGCTCGTAACCCTCGGCGGCCGATGTCGACCTATCACGAAAGGATATGTATGCCTGACGGTTCCGTCCCCTCGGTTCTGTTCGTGTGCGTCCACAATGCGGGTCGCTCCCAGATGGCGGCGGGTTTCCTGACGCATCTGGCCGGCGACCGAATCGAGGTCCGCTCCGCAGGATCCGCCCCCGCCGAAGGGATCAATTCTGCTGCGGTCGTGGCCATGGCCGAAGTCGGCATCGATATCTCCACCGAGAACCCGAAGGTTCTCACCACGGAGGCGGTGCAAGCGTCGGATGTGGTCATCACGATGGGATGCGGCGACAGCTGCCCCGTCTTCCCCGGAAAGTCCTATCGGGACTGGGAACTGAAAGATCCTGCCGGCCAGGGGCTCGAGACGGTGCGCATCATCCGAGACGAGATCCGAGTCCGGGTCGAGGCTCTGATCGCGGAGTTGACCTCGCGCACACCGCCTCGGTAGCAGCGACATTCACCCCCACGGGAAACGGCATCCTCAGCAGCAGGAGTTCGCGGATGTCGCGCCGGGCGTGGTGTCTTCGCGGGAAGTTCCACAACACACCTGTTCCTGACCGTCGGGCGCGTCGATGTTCCGGGGACTCGTTCCGAACGTCTCGGAATCGGCGAGCACCGTGTAGACCTCCCATTTCTCCCCGGCCGGTCCCGTGACCCACACCTTGTCCTGAGTAGCGAAACAACATGTGGTGCCGATCTCTTCGTCGGTGAAGAGCCCTTCGCCGGTCAGCCGTGCGATCTCGGAATGAACCTTCTCGCTCGTCGCAACCTCGACCCCGAGATGATTGATCGTTCCGCCCTCGCCGGGATTCTCGATGAGGACCAATTTCAAAGGCGGATCGACGATTGCGAAGTTCGCGTAACCGGGCTTCACTTTCGCCGGTTCGGTAGCGAACAGCTTCGAATAGAACGTGATGGACTCCTGCAGGTCGTCCACGTTGAGAGCGAGCTGAGTGCGTGCCATGGCGGCCTCCAACCTCTGCGACTTATATCGAACTATTGACGTTGCCAGACTCCCACCTTTTCGACATATGTCAAGTATGTGCGTAGGGTCGGGTCATGCCCAAGGCTCTCCCGGTCATCGACGTCACCGAGCCGATCTGCTGCGCTCCGGTCTCCGCAGCACCGATGAGCGACGATGCCGCGCTGCAGGTCGCCCTCCGGTTGAAGGCTCTCGCCGATCCGATCCGCATCAGACTCGTGTCGATCCTGCTCACAGCGGAAGCAGGGGAACTGTGCACGTGCGACCTCGCTGCAGGGGTCGACCTCGCGGAATCGACCACCAGTCACCACCTGGGGCAGCTCAGGAAGGCAGGCATGGTCGAGTCCCGGCGCCAGGGGATGAACGTCTTCTACCGCGTGCGCAGCGAGGCGCTCGAGGCACTACGCGCCGTGCTGGATCCCACATGCTGCCGACCGGATCGCTCCGCCGCGACCCGGAAGGAGGACGGCGCTCGTTCCCCCTCGTGAAGGTGGGAGCATCGGGTGATCGGGAGCGAGTTCGACGACTGCATCCACCGGGTACTCACAGTTCTGCCGCGCTGAGCATCGAACGGGTCGCGGCACGACCGAGGACGGAGTCGCCATCCGCCACGTTACGCACACCCGCGTTGCACGTCACCGCGGATTCTGTAGCGTTCGGAGACGGCTCGCGAAACGCGTGCCGGCCGATCGGCTCGGCACAGCCGAACTGTGGGAGGTTCCCGTGGCTGGTGGTCTCGTCGCCCTGTTGGACGACGTCGCGGTACTTGCGAAGGCGGCGGCGGCATCGATAGACGACATCGGCGCCGCGGCGGGCAAGGCCAGCATCAAGGCCGCCGGTGTGGTCGTCGACGACACCGCCGTCACGCCGCGCTACGTGCACGGATTCTCTCCCGATCGCGAATTGCCGATCATCCGCAAGATCGCCCTCGGGTCGATTCGCAACAAGCTCCTGATCATCCTGCCGGTCGCGATGATCCTGAGCCAGTTCCTCCCCCAGGCTCTCCCCTATCTGCTCATCGCCGGCGGCCTGTTCCTCTGCTACGAAGGTGCCGAGAAAGTCTACGAAGCACTCAGCGGCAAGCACCACGAAGAGGAAGCCACTGCTGCGCAGAAAGGCCCCGAATTCGAGAAGGCGATGGTCGGCGGTGCGATCCGTACCGACCTCATCCTGTCGGCCGAGATCATGGTGATCTCACTGTCGTCGGTGGAGGACGAGCCGTTCCTCACCCGCCTGGCGGTGCTCATCGTCGTCGCCTTCCTCATCACCGTTCTGGTCTACGGCGTGGTCGCTCTGATCGTGAAGATGGATGACGTCGGACTGTCCCTCGCGCAACGACAGTCGACCGTCGCCCAGCGCGTCGGCCGGGGTCTCGTGGCGGCGATGCCCAAGCTGATGACCGTGCTCACCGTGGTCGGGATCGCCGCCATGCTGTGGGTCGGTGGCCACATCCTGCTGATCAATGTCGGCGAGGCCGGATTCCACTGGCCCGCCGACCGCCTCCACGACGTCGAGCACTGGTTCGGCGAACTGATGCACGGCGGCTTCGGTGGTGTGCTGTCGTGGACCGCGGGGACCGTGGTGTCTGCCCTGGTGGGGCTCCTCGTCGGCGCGGTCGTCGTGCTGATCATGCACCTGATTCCGAAGCGGAAGAAGACCGAGGCCGCGCACTGACGCTGCGGCGTCGGTGCCGGCAGATTACTGCGCGGTGCTTCGCCGCACCGCCTCCGCGAACGCTCTCATCAGATCGGGGTCCTTGACACCGCGTTCGGCCTCGATACCGCTGGACACATCGACACCCCAGGCCCCGGACGTGGTGATCGCCTTCTCGACGTTGTCCGGATTCAACCCGCCCGCGAGAATCCACCGGCCGGACGGCAGAGCACTGCGGTCCCGCCAGTCCCAGGTCTTCCCGGCGCCGGCGACAGCCCCGTCGACGAGGAGCAAATCGGCCCCGAAGTCGTCCGTGAGGGCCTCGATGCCGCCCGTGTTCACGGCCCGGATGACGGTCAATCCGGCGTCGTGCAGTGCGCGCACGTCGTCCGACGACCGCAGGTCGTGCACCTGGACATGATCGAGACCGGCTGCTTCGGCCGTCGCGATGATCTCCTCGAGGGACATCTTCACGTAGACGCCGACGGCGAGGATGCCCGCCGGGACACGGGCCCGGAGCGCCGCGGCCCGCTCGGCAGAGACCCGCCGAGGGCTCTCGGCGAAGACGAAACCGACCGCGTCGACCCCCAGTTCGACGGCAAGATCGACTGTTGCCTCGTCCTGCAGCCCACACATCTTCACGAATGTCATCTCGCACCCTCACTGTCGTTGCTCCGACGAGGATCGCACGGAGCAGGCGACAGCCGTGTCGAGCACCTCATCCGCCGGGCCGCTTGGCGGGCTGCAACTGTGTCGCGGTCACCAGCCCTGCAGTGAGGAAGGCAGCCGCGACGAAGAGCGACCACCTGGTGGCATCGGCGAATCCGCTCTGGGTGGCCGAACCCTGCCTTGATTCCGCTGGTGGAATGTCGACGAGAATGGTGCTGTCGGGTCCGGTCGAAAGATGAGCTGTTCGTCCGGTCGAAAGATGAGCAGGTTCGGTCAATCCAGTCTGTCTCACCGGTTCGATCCGCGGAAGG